>NZ_JACGWV010000001.1:3234412-3557853 GCF_014137995.1 Promicromonospora sukumoe | reverse complement strand
CCGTGCCCGGTGTAGAACTTCTTGCTCGCCGAGACGTCGTCGGCGCCGATCAGGAGCACGATCTCGTCGAACCGGCGCGCGGCCGGGGTCGTGTCCTTCTTGGCGGACGTCGCGACCTTCCAGATGGTGCCGTCCGGCGCCTGGACCACGCCGCCGTGCCCCCACAGGGACTTGGCCAGCGGCTTGAGCACCGTGGCGCCGGCGCCGACCGCGCCGTCGAACAGGGCGTGGACGTCGCCCGGCTGGGAGGCGACGAGGGAGATGTGGAAGCCGCGGAACCCGGAGGTGGGCGACTCGCCGGCGGCCAGCCGGAGCCGGTCCTCGCCCAGGCCGAAGGCGGCGTCGTAGAAGGAACGTGCGGTGCTGGGGTCGGCCACCTCAAGGGTGACGGAGTCGATGTGTGCCATGCCGACCACGTTAGGGAGCGGGCGGCACGGCACGCTTCTCGATTCCTGACGGGTGCTCCCGCCCGGCCGAGTGGTCCCGCCCGACGACGCCGAAGCGCACCAGCAGGCCCCGGACCAGGCCCGACAGCGCCATGAGGAACAGCCACGTGTACGACGGGACGATCAGCGCCAGCAACAGGGTCAGCGTGAACAGCAGCGCCACGGCCAGCGGCGTCGCCGGGAGCGTCGCGTCCACCGCGAGCCCGGCCGCCCGCCGGTCCCGGCGCTCGACGACGGCGATCACGAACAGCAGCCAGGCGCTCACCGCGAGGTTGCCGACGTACGACGCCACCAGCGCGCGGTCCGTGTCCAGGCCGCCCGTCAGCGCCGTGACCACGGGCATCAGCGTGATGGTGAACAGCCACGCGAGCTGCAGCGTCAGGTGCTGCTGGGTCAGAGGCGTGTCCGGCGACTGGATGCCGTGGTGCATGCGCCAGAACATCGCGATGATCAGGAAGCTCAGCGAGAAGGCCAGGAGCTGCCAGCTGTGCTCCCCGGCGTAGTCGCCGAGGGTCTGCTGCTCGTCGACCGCCTCGGACACGCTCTCCATCAGCGGCAGGATGAGCAGCGTCAGCGCGATGGCGACCGCGGCGTCGAGGAACGAGATGAGGCGCTCGCTGCTGCGCGCGGGCGGTGGTGCGGTGTCCATCCGGACCTCCCTTGACCTGGACCTGCTGGAACCGGCCGAACCCCCTGCCGGTGATCCTGCCACGCCGTGCCGCGCTGAACCGCGCGGGGCGCGTAGGAACCGCCGGATGTTTGACGGATCATTTACAGCGCTGTAAATTCCGACGGTCGCCGCGAGCAACGGAGTTCGAGCATGGGAGATGCAGCGTGAGTCCAGGTCCTGGTCGTTCCGCCCCGGTGAGCCGACGTTCCTTTCTGGCCGGCTCCGCCGCAATGGTCGCGCTCGGCGTGGCTGGCTGCGCGCCCTCCTCGTCGTCCGGCGGCGGTGCCGGCGGTGGCGGCGTCACCCTGCGCTTCTACGAGCAGAAGCAGGAGGTCATCGCGTACTTCGACGAGCTGCTGCGGCGGTTCGAGAAGGAGCGCCCCGGCATCACGGTGATCCACGACAGCACCGTCGCCATCGCGCCGCAGTTCGTGCGCAACGAGCCTGCCGACGTCGGCTGCTTCAACGACAACCTGGAGCTGGCCCGCTACATCAAGCGCGGCGTGCTCGGCGACCTGTCCGACCTCCCGTCGGCGCCGACGGTCCGGACCGACATCGGCGAGCTCACCGACCAGTACGCCACCTACCCGGGCCGCACCAGCGTGCTGCCGTACTCGCTCGCCGCGGCCGGCGTCATCTACAACAAGAAGATCTTCGCGGACCACGACCTGCCCGTGCCGGAGACCTGGTCGCAGTTCGTCGACGTCTGCGACGAGCTGGTCGTCGCCGGGATCACGCCGGTCTACGCGACCGACCGCGACACCTGGACGCTCTGGCAGGGGCTGTTCGACTACTCGGTCGGCAGCCTGGTGGCCCCCGGCGAGTTCTTCCGCCGCCTCAAGGAGCTCGGGACCGACGTCGGGCCGGACTCCGAGGTCTCGTTCGAGAAGGACTTCGCGGTGCCGATGGAGCGCGCCAAGACCATCTCGTCGTACTTCAACAAGGACCACGCGGTGCGGGCCTACGCCGACGGCAACCTCGCGTTCGGCAAGGGCGAGGCCGCCATGTACCTCCAGGGTCCCTGGGCGCTGAGCCAGATCGCGCTGGTCGACCCCGACCTGGAGATCGGCACCTTCGCGCTGCCCGTCTCCGAGAACCCCGACGACCGGCAGGCGCGGGTCAACATCGACCTCGGCCTGTGGATCCCGACGGCGTCCCGGTTCCAGGACGAGGCGCGCGAGCTGGTCGAGTTCCTCATGCGGCCTGACATCATCAACGCGTACAACAGCGACAACCTCGCCTACTCGACGCTGACGGATGCCCCGCCGCAGCAGGACGAGCGGCTCGCCGGGCTGCAGGACTACGTGGACCGGGCGGCGTTCTACCAGGGGGCCGGGACATTCGTGCCGGCGTCGATCCCGCTCGGGAACTACCTGCAGTCCGCGATCCGCAGCGGCAACTTCGAGGGCATGCTGCGCCAGCTCGACGCCGACTGGCGTCGGCTCGCGGGACGGGAGGCCACGGTATGAGTGGAACAACGATGTACCAGCCCGGTGGCACGACGACGGCGCGGGGCACGACGACGTCCCGGCGCACGACCCAGCGACGGGTCGAGCCGCTGTACTACGTGTTCCTGGTGCCGACCCTGCTCGTGTTCACGGCGTTCGTGATCGTCCCGGCGCTGATCGGCATCTTCTACAGCCTCACCGACTACGTCGGCTTCGGCGACTGGTCGTTCCTGGGACTGAGCAACTACGCGGCCCTGTTCAGCGACCCGCGCATCCTGGAGTCGTACGGCTTCACGCTCGGGTTCGCGCTGGTCACCGTCGTCGTCGCCCAGGTGGTCGCGCTCGCGCTCGCCGTCGCCCTGACCCGGCGCATCCGCTTCGCGACGACGCTGCGCACCGTGTTCGTCATCCCGATGGTCGTCTCCGGGATCGTCGTCGCGTACGTGTTCAACTTCCTGTTCTCCAACTCGCTGCCGGCCATCGCGACGGCGGTCGGGTTCGGGCCGCTCGAGGAGAGCATCCTCGGCAACCCCGACCTGGCCTGGCTGTCCATCGTGATCGTGTCCGCGTGGCAGACCATCCCGGGCGCGCTGCTGGTCTACACCGCCGGGCTCACGTCGATCCCGAGCGACCTGTACGAGGCCAGCGCACTGGACGGCGCGACGCCCTGGCGGCAGTTCCGGTCCATCACCGTGCCCCTCATCGCGGGCTTCATCCTGATCAACACGATCCTCGGCGTGAAGGGGTACCTCGGCGTGTACGACGTCATCGTCGGCCTGACCGGGGGCGGCCCCGGCACCGCCACGAGCAGCGTCGCCATGACGATCTTCGGCGGCTTCACGGGCGGCGACTACGCCTACCAGATGGCCAACGCCACCGTGTTCCTGGTCGTCACCGCGCTCATCTCCGTCGCCCAGATCGTCGCCACCCGAGGAAGGGCGGTCCAGCTGTGAGCACCGTCGACGCACCCCGCGCGGCCGGCCCGCGCCCCGGACCGGGCTCTGGCCCGCGGCCGGCCGGCCGGCCCTCCGCCCGGTGGTCCCGGCCCGGCCGCGTGCACCGCACGAGCTGGCCGCTGACCGTCCTGCTCGGCCTCGCCACGCTCACCGTCCTCGTGCCGCTGTACGTCACGCTGTCGATGGCGTTCAAGACGAGCGGCCAGTCCGCGGACGGCAACGCGTTCTCCCTGCCGGCCCCGTTCAACCCCGCGAGCTTCGCCGAGGCCTGGACGCTCACGCGGTTCCCGGTCTCGTTCGGCATCTCGCTGGCCGTGGCCGCGATCGCCGTCGTGCTGACGCTGTTCCTCAGCTCGCTGGCTGCCTACGCCATCGCGCGGAACTGGTCGCACCGGTTCTTCCGCTGGTCGATGATCTACCTGCTCGCGGCCCTGTTCCTGCCGTTCCCCGTCGTCGCGCTCCCGCAGATCCAGCTCACGGCCCTGACCGGCCTGGACAACCCGTTCGGCGTCGGCATCCTGCACGCGATGTTCCAGCTCTCGTTCAGCGTGCTGCTCTACACCGCGTACCTGCGCTCCATCCCGATCGAGCTGGAGGAGAGCGCGCGGATCGACGGCGCGAGCACGTGGCAGATCTTCTGGCGCATCATCCTGCCGCTGCTCGGGCCGATGAACGCGACGGTCGGCATCTTCGCGTTCCTGGCGTCCTGGAACGACTTCATGATGCCGTCGCTCATCATGTCCGACCCCACGTTGCAGACCCTGCCCGTGGTGCAGAACATCTTCCAGAGCCAGTTCGGCACCAACTACAACGTCGCCTTCGCGTCGTACCTGATGGCGATGGCGCCGAGCATCATCGCCTACCTGTTCGCGCAGCGCTGGGTGATCAGCGGCGTGACGCAGGGCGCCGTCAAGAGCTGAGCTGTCGCAGGGCCCGAGATCGAGCTAGCACCGAGCCGGAAAAGCACCGAGGAGTTCCATGTCAGAGATCGTCGACAGCCTGTCCGTCGTCCGGCCGCTGCCGGAGGCGGCGCCCCGCGCGCTGCCCGAGCAGCAGGTGCTCGGCGCTGGCTGGCGCATCACCGTGCTGAGCGACGGCGTCTTCCGGATCGAGCGGTCCGCGGACGGCGGGTTCGAGGACCGCGCCTCCACGTTCGCGATCCGGCGGGACCTGCCGCCCGCGGAGTTCGCCGTCGAGCGCGTCGGCGACGGCGTGGTGCTCACCACCGCGCGCGCCCGGCTGCGGTACGACGGCGGGGAGTTCACGGCGAGCGGTCTCGTCGTCGAGATCCTCGGGCGCGACTCGGGGCGCTGGCGGTACGGCGAGCCGACGCGCGACCTCGGCGGCACCGCCCGCACGCTGGACGACGTCGACGGCCGGGCCGAGCTCGAACCCGGCGTGGTGGCGCCCGACGGCATCGGCGTCGTCGACGACTCGACGTCGTTCCTGTTCGAGGACGACGGCTGGGTGGGCTCCCGCGTGCCCGGCCGCCAGGACCTGTACGTGTTCGCGTTCGGCCGCGACTACGCCGAAGCCGTCGGCGACCTGTACCGGGTCTCCGGCCACCCGATGCGGCTGCCGCGCTGGGCGCTCGGCAACTGGTGGAGCCGCTACCACCCGTACAGCGACGAGTCGTACCTGGCGCTCATGGACCGGTTCTCCGGCGAGGGCATCCCGTTCTCCGTGGCCGTGATCGACATGGACTGGCACCGGGTCGACTCCGTGCCGGAGCGCTTCGGCAGCAGCTGGACCGGCTACTCCTGGGAGCCCACGCTGTTCCCCGACCCCGACGCCTTCCTCGGCGCGCTGCACGAGCGGGGACTGCGCACCACCCTGAACCTGCACCCGGCCGACGGCGTCCGCGCCTTCGAGGACGCCTACCCGGCGATGGCCCGCGCCCTGGGCGTGGACCCGGACACCGAGCAGCCCCTCCCGTTCGACCCGACCGACCCGGCCTTCCTGCGGGCGTACTTCGAGCACCTGCACCACCCGCTGGAGCAGCAGGGCGTCGACTTCTGGTGGATCGACTGGCAGCAGGGCCGCACCTCCGGGATGACGGGCGTCGACCCGCTGTGGGTGCTGAACCACTTCCACCACCTCGACGCCGCCCGCGACGGCAAGCCGGGCATGACGTTCTCCCGGTACGCGGGCCCCGGCAGCCACCGGTACGCCGTCGGTTTCTCCGGCGACGCCGTGGTCTCGTGGGAGTCGCTGGCGTTCCAGCCCGAGTTCACCGCGACCGCCGCCAACATCGGCTACGGCTGGTGGAGCCACGACATCGGCGGGCACACGCGTGGCGTGCGCGACGACGAGCTCGCGACCCGGTGGGTGCAGTTCGGCGTCTTCTCGCCGATCATGCGGCTGCACTCGGCCAACAACCCGTTCATCCGCAAGGAGCCGTGGGTGTTCCCGCCCGAGCACCGCGCCGCGATGGACGACGCCCTGCGGTTCCGCCACCGCATGGTGCCCTACCTGCACACGATGAACCACCGTGCCGCCGCGGGGGTACCCCTCGTCCGGCCGATGTACCACCTGGAGCCGCGGCGCGGCGAGGCCTACCGCGTGCCCAACCAGTACGCGTTCGGCAGCGAGCTCGTGGTCGCGCCGATCACCGCGCCGCGCGACGCCGAGTCGCTGCGGGGGAGCACGCGGGTGTGGCTCCCCGAGGGGCTGTGGACCGACATCTTCACCGACGCCGTCTACCAGGGCGGACGCACCGTCGAGATGCACCGGACCCTCGGCTCCGTGCCGGCGCTGCTGCGCGCGGGCGGCATCCTGCCGCTCGACGCCGGGACCGACCTGGACGCGACGCGCAACCCCGAGGCGCTGGAGGTGCTCGTGGCGCCGGGGGCGTCGGGCGAGCTGGTGCTGGGGGAGGACGTCGAGGACGGTGGGGTGGGGGCGGCCGGTGCCGGAGCCAGTGCGGACAGCGCCGGACCCGCGGCGACGACCGCGCTGCGCTGGGACCGCGACCGCGGCGAGTTCCGTATCGAGCCGGTGCGCGGCGACGCGAGCGCCGTGCCCGCCCAGCGGGACTGGACCGTCACGTTCCTGGCCGGCATCCCCGCCGGCCCGGTGACGGTGAACGGCGTCGCGGTGCCGGTGGACGGCGTCGACGGCCGGTGGAGCGTGCGCGCGTCGGGGCCCGCGGCGGACGAGATCGTCGTCCGGATCGAGGGCGGCCCGCTGCGCGTCGGCTCGGACCGTACCGAGGCGGCGCGCGTCGTCCTGGAGTCGGCGCAGTCGGGCAACCCGGAGAAGCTGGAGGCCTGGGACATCGTCAGCAGCACGCGCCCGGTCGCCCAGAAGCTCGCGGAGCTCGCCGCCGTCGACCTGCCGGAGTCGGTACGCGCGGCCCTGGTGGAGCAGCTCGCGGCGGTCGACCCGTCGGCCCGCTGAGGGTCGGATCCGGCTCGGCCGGCGACACGATGACAGACGAAGGGTGCCGGGTGGGCTGAACTTCGGACGGCTGAGCCCCGAGCTCTCCGGCTGTCCCGGACTGTCCGGTCGCGGTGAAATTTCAGGGTCCCAGGCGAACGAAGTTCAGCCCACCCGGCCACCCCTGGAAACTCACCTGTCGACCAGCCGGCCGTGTCTAGCGGGGGAGCTCCGGGGCGCTCTCGCGGTAGCGGATCGTGTGGCCCACCGTGACGTGGCGGCCCGGGCCCGCGTAGCCCTCCAGTCGTTCCAGCAGGAGGTCGAGGGCGCGCTCGGCGAGCTCGCGGGTGTCGGGCGCGACCGACGTCAGGCTGGGCGCCGTGCTCGCGCCGAGCTCGATGGCGTCCCAGCCGACGACGGCGACGTCGCCCGGGACGTCCAGGCCGTGCCGGCGCAGCGCGCGCAGGGCGCCGATCGCCGCGAGGTCGTCGCGGCACAGCAGCCCGTCGAGCTCCAGGCCGGCGTCCAGCGCGGCGGCGAGGGCCTCCTCGGCGTCGCGGGCGTCGCCGTCCTGCCGCCGCGCGACGAGCAGGGACGGGTCGACGGGCAGCCCGGCCTCGGTGAGCGCGGCCCGGTAGCCCTCCATCCGCAGCGTCGAGGTCCACGAGACGTGGTCGGTCTCGTGACCGAGGAACCCGATGCGGCGTCGTCCGGCACGCACCAGGTGCCCGACGGCGTCGCTGGCCGCGGCGACGTTGTCGATCGCGACCTGGTCCGCGCCGTCGGGCTGCGGGTCCTCGCCGAGGAAGACGATGGGCAGGCCGTGCCGCTCCCCGTCCAGGTCGCGGGCGGTCAGGACCTGCGGCTGCAGCACCATCCCGTCCATGATCCCGGCCTCGGGGTCGCGCAGCACGGACCGTTCGCCGTCCGCCGTCGCGCCCGTCTCCGCGAGCAGCAGCCGGTAGCCGCGCGCCTCGGCGACCCGGGCGAAGACGTGCGCGAGCTCCGCGAAGTACGGCCGGCGCAGGTCCGGGAAGGCCAGCCCGAGCATGCTCGACCGGCCCGTCGCGAGGCTGCGGCCGGTGCGGTTGGGGCGGTACCCGAGCTCGTCGATCGCGGCCTGCACGCGCTCGCGCATCCGCGGGCTGACGTGCTGGTACCCGCGCACCACGTTGGACACGGTCTTCATGGAGACACCGGCGTGATCCGCGACGTCCTGCAGGGTCACCCGGTTCATGACGAAAGATTAGATCAGGCCCGGTCCCGCGCTCGGAACCGGGCCTGACCGTCCAAGCAGGTCAGCCGACGACGGCGTCCACGGCCGACGTGCTCGACACCGCCAGGCAGGTGATCGCCGCCGCCGCCGACCAGGCCTGCGGGCGGCACGCCGCCGGGTACGGCGTGGGGACGCCGGCGCGGGTCGCGGGGTCGCCGCCGTGCAGCTCCGGGACGCGGTACTCGAAGCCCTCGGCCGCGGCGAGCAACCCGTCGACGGCCTGGCGCGCCTGGCCGGCGAGCCCGGCCCGGTGCATGCCGTGCACCGCGATGGCGGTGTCGTGCGTCCAGACGCTGCCGCCGTGGTACGACAGCGGCCAGTAGCCCGCCGCGCCCGTCGACATCGTGCGGATGCCGAAGCCGGTCGACATCGTCGGCCCGAGCAGCAGGCCCGCGACGTGCTCCTCCTCGGCCGGGTCGAGGATGCCGGTGCCGAGCAGGTGCCCGATGTTGCTCGTCAGCGTGTCGACCGGGCGCTTGTCCCGGTCCAGCGCGACGGCCGGGTACCGGCCCTCGGGCGTCTCGACCCAGTACGACGCCGCGAACCGCGTGCGCAGGTCGGCGGCCCAGGCGCGCAGGGCGGCGGGGCGCAGGTGGTCCGACGTCGTCGTGCCGGAAGCCGCGGTGCCGGAAGAGTCAGGGTCGAACGCCTCCAGGAGGTCCGCGCCCGCGAGCGCCGCCTCGTACGCGTAGCCCTGCACCTCGCAGAGCGCGATCGGGCCGTCGGCGAGGGCGCCGTCCCGCCACTGGATGGAGTCGCCGGAGTCCTTCCAGCCCTGGTTGGCCAGCCCGCGCCCGGTGCGGTCGATGTAGTCGAGGAACCCGTCGCCGTCGCTGTCGCCGTGCTCGACCAGCCAGGTCAGCGCGCCGCGGAGCGTGGGCAGCAGGGCGGCGACCTCGTCGTCGGGCATACCGGCGCGCCAGGCGTCGGCGAGGAGGCAGACCCACAGCGGCGTCGAGTCGACGCTGCCGTAGTAGAGCGGGGGCAGGACGACGCCCTCGCCGGGGATCTCGAGCGGCGTCGCGCGCAGCTCGTGCAGGATCTTGCCGGGCTCCTGCGCGGTCTCGGCGTCGTCGGCGGCGCCCTGCAGCCGCGCGAGGACGCGCAGCGTGGAGGCCGCGACGCGGACGTCGAGGGGAAGCGCGAGCCGGGCGGCCCAGATCGCGTCCCGGCCGAACAGCGTGAAGAACCAGGGCGCGCCGGCGGCGAAGAACTCGTCGCCGGGGTGGCCGGGCAGGGTCAGGCGCAGGGCGTCGAGGTCGTCGAGGGCCGTGTCGAGCCAGCGGCCGAGGCGCGGGTCGGCGCCGTCGGGCAGGGTGATGCCCGACGTGCCCACCGTCGAGCCGGAGCTCAGCCAGTCGCCGGAGGCGCCGCGGACCACCATGGTGTCGTCCTGCAGGGCGAGCGACCAGGCCGCCTGCGCCTCGCCGCGGGCCGGGACGTCCAGGGCCCAGACGGCCTCGATCTCGCCGTCCGTGCCTACGGTCACGGTGGCGCCGTCGGCGGTCAGCGTGAAGGAGGCGCCGCCCGAGCGCGCCGTCGCCGAACCCTCCGCGACGGTGACGGCGGGGGAGGTGCCGGTGCCGCTCGCATCAGCACCGCCCGCGAGCCCCGCCTTGACCTCGTGCAGCGTCGCGAAGTCGGGCCGCAGCCGGAGCCGCAGCGTCACGCGCGTCGGCGCGGTCAGGTGCGAGGCGACGGTCCAGGTCTCGGCGAGCGACCCGTCGGCGACCCGGCGGTCACGCACGAGGCGCACCTTGGGGTCGGGCGTCGTGTCGTCGGCGCCGCGCAGCAGGCCGCCGAACACCACGTGCGAGGCGCTGTCCGGGGCGACCGTGATGTACTCCACGGCTGACTCGGCGCACTCCAGCACCAGGCCGCGCACGTGCCGGACGTCGCCGTGGTAGACGCCGTCGATCGGCGCGGCGCCGAGGTCGCCGTCCCGCCCGGACCACACCTGGGTCGGGGCGCGCAGGGCGATGACGGCGTCGCTGAGCAGCGGCTGCAACGGCTGGGCCGGCTGCGGCGACGGGGTGGTGGACGGCGTCGTGCTGGGCGTCATTCCTTGACGGCTCCTTCGCTGGTGTTCATGATGCGTCGCTGGAACACGAAGAACACGACCGCCACGGGGATGGTCATGATCGCCGCGGCGGCGAGCTTGATCGGGTACTGGCTGCCCTGGCTGAGCTGGCCGCTCGCCAGGGAGGCGACACCCTTGGTGAGGGTCGTCAGCTCGGGGGACTGCGCGGCGACGATGAAGTGGCTCAGCTCGTTCCAGGAGCCCTGGAACGACAGGATCACGATCGTCACCAGGGCGGGCCGGGCCATGGGCAGCACGACGGACCAGAAGATCCGGAACGTGCCGGCGCCGTCGATGCGGGCCTGCTCCTCGACCGACGCGGGGATCGACTCGAAGAAGTTCTTCATGATGAACACGCCCGCGGCGTCGACCAGCAGCGGCAGCACCATGCCCGCGTACGAGTCGTAGATGCCGAGCTGGTTGATCACGAGGAACTTGGGGATCAACAGCACGACGGTCGGCACGGCCATGACGGCGACGAGCGCCGCGAAGACGACGCCGCGCCCGCGGAACTGCAGCCGGGCCAGCGCGTAGCCGGCGAGCGAGTCGAAGAACACGCGCCCGGCCGTGACCAGCACGGTCACGACGGCGGAGTTCGCGAACCACACCGGGAAGTCCGACCGCAGGAACAGGCGCCCGTAGGCGGACCAGGTCAGCGGGTCGGGGACCAGGGAGACGGGGTCGGCGGCGGCGTCGGCCTCGGTCTTGACGGACGTCGCGAGCTGGACCAGGAACGGGTACACGTAGACCAGCGCCAGGAGCACCAGCAGCGCGTAGAGGCCGATCTGCCAGGTCAGGGCCTTGCGGGACAGGTGGCGTACCCGACGGCGCGGCGCGCTGCGGGGCGCGTCCATCGGCGGGCGGGCGGTGGTGGCGAGGCTCATCGGGGGTCCTCCGTCGGGGAGGTCCGGCCGGAGTCCGGGGTGGCGTCAGGGGCGGCAGCGGCAGCAGCCGCGGCCGCGCGTCGTCGGGCCCGCTGAGCGGCCGCCCGCCGCGCCTTGCGCGGCACGTCCGGGCTCTCGCGCAGGACGAACCGCTGCAGGATCGTCAGCAGCACGATGATGACGAACAGGATGAACGCGATCGCCGCGCCCTGGCCCCACTCCTGGGACAGGAACGCCGACTGGTAGCTGAGGTACGCGGGAGTCAGCGTGGTCTTGCCGGGGCCGCCCTGCGTGCCGGTGTAGATCTGGTCGAAGACCTGCCAGCAGCCGATCAGGCCGAGGGTCAGCACCGTGAACAGCGTGGGCCGCAGCTGCGGGAGCGTGATGCGCCAGAAGCGCTGCCAGCCGTTGGCGCCGTCGACCATCGCTGCCTCCTCGACCTCGGGGGTGATGTTCTGCAGGCCGGCGATGAACAGCAGCATGAACGTGCCGCTGGTCGTGAAGATCGCCATGAGCACGAACGCCGACATGGCCACGGACGGACCGGCCAGCCAGTCCCACCAGGTCACGCCGAGAAAGCCGTGCTGGGTCAGCGCGTCGGGGCCGCCCTGCACGCCGAACACGCGCAGCAGGTTGTGCAGCACGCCGCTCGGCTCGTTGAACCAGTTGGGCCCGGCGATGCCGAGCCGGGCGAGGACCGTGTTGACCACGCCCGACGTCGAGAACAGGAACAGCCACAGCACGGTGATCGCCACCGAGCTGGTGACCGACGGGAAGTAGAACGCGGTGCGGAAGATGCCGCGGCCCCGCAGGACGGCGCGGTTGACGAGCACCGCCAGGAACAGCGCCAGCGCCGTCTGGAGCGGCACGACCAGCAGCACGTACCAGGCGTTGTTGCGCAGGGCGATGCCGAAGTCGCGCTCGGCGAGCCCGCCGCCGGTGGTGACCGCCGCATAGTTGTCGAACCCCACGAAGCCCACGCCGGACGACAGCGGGCTGCCGCGTCCGGACCAGTCCGAGAAGCTGACCCAGAGGGCCATCAGGACCGGCACGAGCAGGAACACGCCGAGGATCACGAGGACGGGCAGCGTGAAGAGCCAGCCGGCCACGGCCTCGCCGCGCCGGATCCCGCGACCGGGACCCTGCCGGGCCTGGTCAGGCCCGGCAGGGTATCCGGCGTCGCGTGGCGTCGCGAGAAGAGACATCGTGACTACTCGGCGATCGCTTCGAGGTTGGACTGCGCCGTGTCGAGGATCGCCTGCGCGTCACCGGTCTTGAGCGACTCGAGCTGCGCGTTGAGGTCGGTGATGACGTCGGTGGCGCCGGCCCAGTTCGGCGGGAACTGCGCGTAGGCGGCCCCGTCCAGGAACGCGGTGAGGTCCGGGTTGGCGCTGGTCCAGTCGGCGGCGGCCGACTCGATGGACGGCATCGGGCCGAACGCCTCGGAGAACGCGAGCTGCTGCTCGGTGCTCGTCAGGTGCTCCACCAGGCTCAGCGCGGCCTCCTGGTTGGGGCTGTCGGCGGCCATGCCCCAGCAGTTCGTGAACTGGAGGGTGCCCGGGCCGGCGGGGCCGGCGGGCAGCTCGGCGACCGTGTACTCGACGTCGGGGAAGTCGTTCGTGAGCGCGCCGGTGACCCAGTTGCCCTCGATGACCATCGCGGCCAGCTCCTTGCCGAGGGCCTCGCCGCCCCAGCCGGCACCGAGGTCCGCCGCGTAGGCGAACGTGCCGTCCTCGAGGTGGCTCTGCACGTAGGTCAGGCCCTCGACGCTGCCCTCGCTGTTGGCGACAGGCTCGCCGTCGACCACGAGGCCACCGCCGG
Organism: Promicromonospora sukumoe; assembly: GCF_014137995.1. Classification (NCBI taxonomy): domain Bacteria; kingdom Bacillati; phylum Actinomycetota; class Actinomycetes; order Micrococcales; family Promicromonosporaceae; genus Promicromonospora; species Promicromonospora sukumoe. Next base: position 3,544,894 of record NZ_JACGWV010000001.1, on the reverse strand, counting down.
CCTGCGCCATGAAGGTGCCCACGCGCTGGTACTCGGCGCCGAACGAGAGACCGACCTGGTCGTCGGTGGTCAGCGTCTTGGCGACGTCGGCCAGCTCGTCCCACGTGGTGGGGATGTCGGCGTCCGTCAGGCCCGCGTCCTCCCAGAGCTGGGTGTTGATGACCAGGCCCAGCGTGGAGAAGTCCTTGGGCGCGCAGTAGAACGTGTCGTCGACCGTGAAGTTCTCCACGAGCGACGGGTAGAAGTCGTCCTTGTTCGCCAGGAGGTCGCCGTACGGCTGGAGCGAACCGTTGTCCGCGTAGCCGGCGATCGCCTCCGGGGCGAGGTAGAACAGGTCCGCGGGCGTGCCGGCCGCGAAGCCCTGCGAGAGCTGCTGGGGCAGGTCGCTGGCGACCTGGACCTCGGCCTCGACGCCGGACTCCTCGGACCACGCCGCTACGGCCTCGGTGACCGCGTCGGTCTCGGCGTCGCCGGACGAGCCGATGAGGACCGAGAGCGCGTCGTCCGAGCTGGTGAGCTCCTCGGCACCCGCGGACGGTGCGTCGGCGGTGTCCTCGAAGCCGGAGCCGCCACAGGCGGTGAGCGTCAGCGCGCCGGCGACGAGGAACGCGCCTGCGCCGGCGAGCCTGCGCGAGATGGGCCGTGTCATGTCTCTTCTCCCTTGATGAGCCACGTGTGTGGTGCAGTTTGAACGATCAAATTATGCTGTGCAGGAGGCTATGGAGAGCTCGGGTGCTGTGTCAAGGTGGACCGGGGTACTGACGGCGCACCTAAGATGACGTTCCGAACATTCACGACACTGCCGGGCGGGGTAGCCCGGTTCGTGTCCGGTTCATGACAGCGCAGGCACTACGACGGCACAGGTCCGACGACGTACAGGGGAGGGGGCGCGATGACGAAGGCCCCCACCGTGGAGGACGTCGCCCGCGCGGCCGGCGTCTCGCGCCAGACCGTCTCCAACGTGCTGAACTCGCCCGACATCGTGCGCGGCCCCACCCGCGAGCGCGTCCAGCGTGCCATCGCCGAGCTCGGCTACCGCCCGCACGCCGCCGCCCGCCGCCTGCGCACCCGGCGCAGCTCGACCATCGGGGTGCGGCTCGACCCGTACGCGGGCGGCATCTCCGGCGTGGTGCTCGACCGATTCGTGCACGCCCTGACCGAGCGCGCCAGCGAGCGCGGCATGCGCGTCCTGCTCTACGCCGCGCGCACGCCCGGCGAGGAGATCGAGCGCATCGGCGACCTCGTCGACGGCGGCGAGATCGACGCCGTCGTCCTGACCGGCACCTCCCACGAGGACACGCGCACCACCTGGCTCCAGGCGCGGAACGTTCCCTTCGTCTCGTTCGGCCGCCCCTGGCGGGCCGACGGCGTGGCGGGCGGGGACGCGGTTGACGGCGAACCGGCGCATGCTGAACCTGCGCACTCTGAGCCAGCGCACTCCTGGGCCGACGTCGACGGCGCCGCCGGGACGCGTGCCGCGACGCGGCACCTGCTCGCCGAGGCCGGTCCGCGGATCGCCTTCCTCGGCTGGCCCGAGGGCTCGGGCACCGGCGACGACCGTGCCCGTGGTTGGAGCGAGGCGATGGCCGGCGCCGGTTCGGCCGGGCCGCGGTGGCACACCGAGGAGAGCGTCGGCCTGGCGCGCGAGCTGACCGGCGCAGCGCTCACGGCCGACCCCGCCGTGGACGCCGTCGTCTGCGTGAGCGACTCCCTGGCGATCGGCGCGCACCTCGCGGCGACCGCGCTCGGCCGGCCGGACCTGCCCGTCGTCGGGTTCGACAACACCCCCGCCGCCGAGGCCCTGGGCATCAGCAGCGTCGAGCAGCTCCCGGAGCAGGTCGCGGCCGGGGTCCTGGACCTGCTCATGGGCCCGACGGGCGGCGTCGTTATCCGTCGTGACCCCGCCGAGCAGCCGGAATACGTGCTGGTCGAGCCACGGCTCGTCGTCCGAAAGACGCACGCGAACCCCTGACCCCCCAACCCGCCGAACACCCAGCCCCACCCGCCCAAACGGCCTCGTTGAGTGCTGGATATTCGTCCTTCCGCGGCCCGAAAAGGGCGAAAACCCAGCACTCAACGACGCCGTTTGGGCAGGCTGGGTCAGGGGAGCGAGGCCGTGGCCCAGGTCGTGCCGTCCGGGGTCGTGAGGCGGACCGAGAGGACGTCGCGTACCGGGACGCCGAGCACCCCTCCCGCCGTGCACGTGCCCGTCGTCACGACGCACGAGCCGAGCGCGATCTCGCGGTCGGGCGGCGTCCCGGTGTCCGTGGTCCGGCGGTCGAAGTTCGTGTGTCCGGGCTCCGTCGCGCGGACGCCCCTGCCGTAGGGCGCGACGGTGTTCGTGCCGTCGGCGTCGCCCGCCGCGACCACGGTGACGTCGTAGCGGGTCGCGGTTCCGGCGTCGCGCACGACGACGTAGGCCCAGGAGGGGTTGCCCTCGTAGAGGAAGGCGGTGCCGACCGACGTCGCCGCGTCGCCTGCCGAGCCGTTGGTCGCGCCGTCGACTGAACCGCCCGCTGAACCGTCTGCTGAGTTGTCCGTCGGGGCATTCGTGACGAGGTCGGCGGCGGCGAGGTAGCGGCCGCCCGCCGTGTCGAGCGTCGCGCGGTACGACGAGGCCAGCTCGCGGTCCGGCGCCGTGACGACCCAGACGCTCGCGCCGCCCGCCGCGAGCAGGCCTACCCCGAGGGCCGCGGCGACGACGGCGCGCGGGGCGCGATGCCGCCGGACGGTCGCCGGGCCCGGGTCGTCGTTGTGCTGGGTGTCGCTGTGTCGGCGGCTGCGAGCCGGGCGCGTGCCTGCCCCGGGACGGCCGGTCCAGTTCCCGGTTCCTGCCTTGTCCCCGCGCTCGCGCACGCCCTCGGACGCGCCCAGCCGCGCCAGGACACGCCCCTCGAAGTCGGCCGGGGGCTCCCGCTCGGGGACCAGGAGCAGCAGCTCATCGGCAGCCGCGGCCAGCGACGACAGCTCGTCGCGGCAGCGGTCGCACGTCGCGAGATGCTCCATGACGGCGCCGCGCGTCGGGCCGTCGGCGACGCCCAGCGCCACCTCGGTGAGCGCATCGCGCAGCTCGGCGCAGCGGTCGGTCCCGCCTGTGCCCGTCCCCCCGATGCCCGTCCCCCCAGTACCCGTCCCGCCTGTACCCGTCCCGCTCATGACCGATCCACCTCCCGGCTGCTCGCCAGCTCGTCGCGCAGGTGCCGCAGCCCCAGCCGGATGCGTGTCTTGGCCGTCCCGAGCGGCACACCGGTCCGCTGCGCCACCTCGGACCCGCTGAGCCCGAACACCGCCGCGAGCACCACCGCCGTCGCCTGCTCGCGCGGCACGTGCGCCAGCGCGGCGTTCACGGTGGCGCCGGTCGCCACCTGGTCCGCGAGCCGGTCGGGGTCGGCGGCGGTCGCGTCCGCGCTGTGCGCCGCGATCCGGTCCGCCATGACCACCGGGTCCACGGGCACGTCACGCCGCATCCGCAGCACGTCGATCGCGGCGTGCCGGGCGATCGCGAGCAGCCACGTCGTCGCCCGACCGCGCCGCGGGTCGAACCCGTCGGCGTGCCGCCAGGCGCGCACGAACGTCTCCTGCGCCACCTCCTCGGCGACCGCGGGGATACCGACCACGAAGAGCGCCAGCCCGTACACCCGCGCCTGGTGCCGGCGCACGAAGACGGCCGCCGCGTCCGGGTCGTCCGCGGCCATCCCGGCGAGGAGCGCCTCGTCCGATGCCGTCATGTCCTTCCCTACGTACCGGGACCCGCTGCCGGATCTCGACCCTGGGATATTCGACCGCTCCGATCTTCGGCCGCACATGTTCGACCGGTGCGATATCCGACCGCCGCGACTTTCGACCGCCGCGATTTCGACCTTCGCGATTTCGACCTTCGCGATTTCGACCGTCGCGCGGTGCGAGAGATCCGCTGGGCGCCCCGCCGCGTAGGAACAGATGACGGACGTCGTCAGCGGCGCCCGGACGTACCCGGTTCGACAGGGGCCGGGAGCGGACCCGGACCGAGGAGGTAACCATGTCCAGACTACGAGGAGCACTCGCAGACCGGGGAGCAAGGGGAGTACGCGGAGGCCGGAGCGCCCGGCTCGCCGCCGGGGCGGCGCTGAGCCTCCTGCTCCTGGCGGGGTGCGGCAGCGGCGGTGGCATCGGAGGCGGCTACGGAGGTGGCGGCGACCAGGGCGGCTCGGGCAGCTCGGGCGGTTCCAGCAGCTCGAGCGACTCCGGCAGTTCCGGCAGTTCCAGCGGGGGCGGCGGGGGCGGCGGTATGACGCTCAAGATCACCTCACCCGACGCCGGAGCCACGGTCGAGGTGCCGTTCACCGTCGACCTGTCCTCCAGCGTTCCATTGGGCCCGACGGATTCGGGCAAGCACCACGTGCACGTCTTCTTCGACGGCGACGACCAGCAGTACCTGGTGGTCGAGGGCGACAGCGTCCAGGTGACCGACCTGCCAGCCGGCGAGCACGAGATCGACGCCTCGCTGCGCAACGCCGACCACTCGGCGGCCGGGGTGGAGACTCACATCGACGTCACCGTGGGCTCGGCCGGCTCAGGCGGCTCGGGCAGCTCGGGCGACAGCAGCACGGGCGGTATGGAGGGCGACGGTGGCAGCTACTGAGCACCACGACTCCGCGGCTGACCCGGCGGCTGGCCCGGCCGAATCCGCTGGGCCGGCCACGGGCCGCGACGTCGGGCCTGGGGCTGATTCCGGTGCCGACGATTCCGGCACCGACCTTTCCGGCAAGACGACGGTCGAGCGCAACCCCCGCGTGGCCCGCTGGTTCCACGCCGCCGTCTACGTGGCCGTGATCCTGTTGCTGGTCACCGGATGGTGGCTGCTGCTCGGCAACGAGGGCGACCCGAGCGTCGTCGCGCGGATCACCGGCGTGTCCGACACCGACGTGCACACCGTCACGGGCTGGGTCCTGGCCGGGCTCACCGTGCTCGCCGTCGTCGTCGGAGCGAAGGGCTGGCGCACGTTCTGGCGCGAGTCCGTGCGCTTCCAGCACGGCGACGGCGCGTGGTTCCGGCGCTGGCCGGCCGCCGTCCTCACGGGGCGGTTCGGGCGGCACGAGGGCCGGTTCGACCCGGGGCAGCGGGTCGCGAACCTCGTGCTCGTCGCGACGCTGCTGGTCCTCGTCGTGTCCGGCGTGGGGCTGGCGCTCGTCAGCGGTGGGCCGGCGTTCGTCTGGTTCGCCGCGGTGCACCGCTGGGCGGCGTACGCGGTGACGCCCGTCGTCGTCGGGCACGTGATCATCGCCTCCGGCATCCTGCCTGGGTACCGCGGGGTGTGGCGGGCGATGCACCTGGGCGGCCGGCTGCGCGAGCGCGACGCGCACCGTGTCTGGCCTGGCTGGACCGAACGTACGACGGGCCGCACCCACACCCCGCGCCACCTCCACTGACCCCGACCGACCTGACCCGACCCCCAAACCCGGCCCGCCCCCAAACCACCCCGAAAGTTGGGTGCTGGATATTCGCCCTTCTGGAGCGCGAAAAAGGGCGAATATCCAGCACTCAACGAAGCCGCTCCGAAGCGGGGCGGGAGGGGCGGGACGGGAGGGGGGTTACTCGACCAGCTTGCCCTCCGTCGAGACCTCCTGGGCCGCGATCAGGGCCGCGATCTCCGCCGGGACCTCCGGGATCTCCTCGCGGACGATGCCGGTCTTCGGCGACCAGACCAGGTTGACCTGCAGCGTCGGGTCGAGGTCCGGGTAGTCGCTCCGGTTGTGGCAGCCGCGGGTCTCGCGGCGCTCGCGGGCCGCCTCCAGCGTGGCGCGGGCCGCGATGAGCGACGCCTTGAGGTCGAAGGCGTGCGCGAGGTCCTGGAACCCGGCGATGTCGGGGTGCACGCCGATCTGAGCGGCGCGCGCCTCGATCTCGTCCAGCTCGCGCAGACCCGCGGTCAGTCCCTCCTCGTCGCGGACGACGCCCGCGTGCTCGGTCATCGTGTTGCGGACCGCCCGCTGCTGCGCGCGCACGTTCTCGTGCCCGTCGGCCGTCAGCAGGTCGGCGACCTCGGCGCGGGCGAAGGCCTCGGCGTCGTGCGAGCGGCGCTGCGCCTCCAGCCCGGCGGAGTAGGCCGCGGCGGCGCGTCCGACGAGGCGCCCGAACACCAGCAGCTCGATGAGCGAGTTGCCGCCCAGGCGGTTGGCGCCGTGCAGGCCGCTGGAGGCCTCGCCGATCGCGTACAGGCCGTCGACCTCGGTGCTGTGGTCCTCGGGCCGCACCCACACGCCGCCCATGGAGTAGTGCGCGGTCGGTGCGATCTCGATGGGCTCGGCCGTGATGTCGAGCATCTGCAGCTCGAGCATGGTCTGGTAGACGCGCGGCAGGCGCGTCATGATCGTCTCGCGCGGCAGGTGCGAGACGTCGAGCCAGACGCCGCCCTTCTCGGTGCCGCGCCCCTCCTTGATCTCGGTGTACGCCGCGAGCGCCACCCGGTCGCGCGTCGAGAGCTCCATGCGCTCGGGGTCGTAGTTCTGCATGAACCGCTCGCCCAGGGCGTTGCGCAGGATGCCGCCCTCGCCGCGTGCCGCCTCCGAGATGAGCGTGCCCGCGGCGTTCTCCGGCTCCAGGATGCCCGAGGGGTGGAACTGGACCAGCTCGGGGTCGCGCAGGCGTGCGCCCGCCTCGACGGCGAGGCGGAACGAGTCGCCGGTGTTCTCGTCGCGGCGGGACGACGTGCGCCGCCAGATGCGGTTGTGACCGCCCGCGGCGAGTATCACGGCGTCGGCGTGGATCAGGTACGGCGTGCCGTCCGTGAGGTCGAACCCGTAGGCGCCGAACACCGCGCCGTCGTGGGTCAGGATCCGGGTGACGTAGACGGAGTCCAGGATCGGGATGTCGAGCTGCGTCGCCCGGTTCACGAGGGACCGCTGGATCTCCAGGCCGGTGTAGTCGCCGGCGAAGGCGGTGCGGCGGTAGGTGTGCGCGCCGAAGAACCGCTGGGAGATGCGCCCGTCGTCCTCCCGGGCGAAGGCCATGCCGTACCGCTCGAGGTCGGCGATGCCCTGCGCGGCACCCTGGGCGACGATCTCGGCCGTGTGGGGGTTGGCCAGGAAGTAGCTTTCCTTGATGGTGTCGGCGGCGTGCTGCTGCCAGCTGTCCTCCGCGTCCATGGTGCCCAGCGCGGCGTTGATCCCGCCGGCGGCGAGCGAGGTGTGGGCGTCCATCCGGGGCCGCTTGCCCAGGGCGAGGACGTCCACGCCCTGTTCGGCGAGCTCGATGGCGGCGCGCAGGCCGGAACCGCCCGTACCGATGACGAGCGCTGTCGTGGAGATGCGACGTTCGGTGGTGTTCATACTCGAGTTGACACCGCAGACCGCCCGGTTGTGACCCCTCTCGGCTGTGACAAGTCAGACGTTGTGACATGTCGGACGGCGACATGTCAGGTGCTCGTCACGCGACAGCGCGCCGCACGTGTCAGACGTACAGGTCACCAGGGTGACCTGTACGTCTGACACGCGCCGGGAGGTGGGGCCGTCAGCAGTGGATCTCGGCGAGCTCCGTGAAGACCGCGCGGTTCAGCGTGAACGCGAGGAGCGTCTCGTCGAGGGTGGCGGTCACCTCGTCGTCGTCCAGGTCGAGCTGGTCCAGGGCGTCGCGGTAGGCGTCCTTGAACACCTTCACCTTGGGGATGTCGGGGAAGGTGTAGAAGGCCACGCCCTCCTCCTCCAGCCCGTAGTGCTGCTTCATCATCCGCTTGACGATCTGACCGCCGGACAGGTCGCCCAGGTACCGCGTGTACGAGTGCGCGGCGTAGTGCGGCAGGCTGCCGCCGACCTCGCGGATGTGGTCGGCGTACGCGTGGGTCGCCGGCAGGATGCGGATCTCGTCGCGCCAGGCCGGGCCGTACAGGAAGGCCAGGTCCCGTTCGAGCGCCGGGACGCGGGCGAGCTCGGTGAAGACGAGGCCGGCGCCGCGGTCATCATCGCCGAGCGCGGCGCTCGCCTCCTCCAGGGCCTCGTAGACCGGCAGAAGCTGGGCCGACAGGTCGGCGTGCGCGGCGCGGCTCAGCCCGCCGGACAAGAGCTCCTCGATGAACTGCTCTGAGTTGGCCTCGCCGTGCGCGGCACGAGTGCGCTCGCGCAGCAGGGCGGACAGGGGGACGGGGGCGGTTTCCTCGACGGGCAGGCTCACGGGGTCTCCTCCGGCGCAGTGCTGACGTGCTGACAATGTGTCATCACCCGGCGATCATAGCAACAGAAGTAAGGCTAGCCTCACCTTATTCACCCGTCGGGGTCAAGGGTTGTTGTCCGACGTCGGCGGGCCTGTCGTAGGTCGTGCGTCAGGCGCCGGGCTAGCGTCGGGGGATGCCTGGTTCAGTGCCCCTCTCTGATGCGTCCCTCTCGGCCGCGCTGCCCGCGCCCGTCCTCGTCGACGTCGAGGTGGACGGCGACGTCGAGCGCATCGCCACCTGGGTGCTGGAGCCGGCGGACCGCGCACCGGCCGGCGACGTCGTGCTCTGCCACGGCACGCCCTGGTCGGCGCGGGTCTGGGCACCCGTCGCGCGTGCGCTCAGCCAGGAGTACCGCGTCTTCCTGTGGGACATGCCCGGGTACGGCGCCTCGCCGAAGGATGCCGGGACGCCGGTCGACCTCGTGGCCCAGCGCCGTCGGCTCGCCGCGCTGCTGCGGCACTGGTCGCTGGGCGGCTCGGTGGACCGGCCGGCGGCCCGGCCGCACGTCGTCGCGCACGACGTCGGGGGAGCGGTCGCGCTGGGCGCCCACCTCCTGGAGGACGCCGACCTGGCCAGCCTGTTCCTGCTCGACATCGTGACGCTCGACCCCTGGGGCTCGCCGTTCTTCCGGCTCGTCGCGCGCAACGAGCCCGTGTTCGCGGCGGTGCCCGGACCGCTGCACGGGGCCCTGGTCCGGGAGTACATCGCGGGCGCCGCGAACCACGCGCTCGCCGCCGACGTCGTCGGCATGCTCGCCGAACCCTGGCTCGACGACGTCGGACAGGCTGCCTTCTACCGCCAGATCGCCCAGCTCTCGCCCGAGCACACCGCGCCGATCGTGAGCCGGCTCGGCGACGTGCGCTGCCCGGTCCGGATCGGCTGGGCCGAGGACGACCCGTGGATACCGTTCGAGCAGGCCGGACGGCTGCGCGACCTCCTGCCCGCGGACTCCGACGGCGGCAGCCCCGAGGTGGTCGCCTTTCCCGGGCGCGGTCACCTCGTGCCCCTGGAGGACGACGCCGCGGTCGGCCGCGCCGTGCTGGCGTGGCTCGCGGGACTCGACGCCGGCGCGGGCCGGGGCTGACGCGCGCGGGCGTGCTGTGCCGGCGTGCTCTGCTGGCGTGCTGTTCTGGATGTGCCGTCGCGGCTGTGCTGTCGTGGTGAGCCGCAAACCTGTGGCGGGCCGGACGCCGTCGGGCATAGCGTGTGCCGTGGTGAGCGTGAGGCGTGACGCACCTCGGCCCGGTCCGCCGGGCGAGCGGCCACCCGCGCGTGCGGCGTACCGACGAGAGGCCGGGGCTTCCCGGCAAAGGAGTGGTGGCACCGCGACCTAGCCCCCGCCCGCTCCTCCAGGGCCTGCGCCTGCTGGAGGAATGATGAGACCACCCTTGCCGTACCCGAGCACGTCCCCGAGTGTTTCCGCGCCCGCCCGCACTCTCGCCCGCGACCTGCCGTCCGTCCCGCCGGGGACGGCCGTGCGGCTGCAGGGCTGGGTGCACCGCCGTCGGGAGCTCTCGACCGTGACGTTCCTGGTGCTGCGCGACCGCACCGGCCTCGCCCAGGTGGTGATCCGGACCGCTGCGGGACCGGACGGCGTCGGACACGGGGCGCCGGACGTGCCGCCCGAGGAGACCACCGTGGAGGTGAACGGCACGGTCACCGCGAACCCGCAGGCACCCGGCGGCGTGGAGATCACCGGGCCGGCCAGTGCTGGGACGAGCGACGCCGGAAGCGGCGAGTCCGGACCGGTGATCACGCCGCTCACGGACCTCGCCGAGACCCCGCCCGTCGAGCTCTGGCGGCCCACTCTGACCGCCGCGCTGCCCACGCTGCTCGACCACGCCGCTGTCGCCTGGCGGCACCCCGCCCAGAAGGCGCGCTGGGAGGTCGCGGCCGCGAGCCTGCGCGGGTTCCGCGCGACGCTCGACGCCGCGGGCTTCACCGAGGTCTGCACGCCCAAGCTGGTCGGCACGGCCACGGAGTCGGGGGCGAACGTGTTCCCCGTCGACTACTTCGGCCGGCCCGCCTACCTGGCGCAGTCGCCGCAGTTCTACAAGCAGCAGCTGGTCGGCGTCTTCGAGCGGGTCTACGAGGTGGGGCCCGTGTTCCGGGCCGAGCCGCACGACACGGTGCGGCACCTCGCGGAGTACCGCTCGCTCGACGTCGAGCTCGGGTTCGTGCGCGACCACCGCGACGTGCTGGCCGTCCTGCGCGACGTGCTGGCCGGGATGGCCGACGCCGTCCGCGCGTCCGGGGCCGCCGAGCGGCTCGGCGTCGAGGTGCCGAAGGTGCCGGACCGGTTCCCGGTGCTGCACTTCGCCGACGCCCTGGAGCTGGTCGGCGCGCCTGCCGACGAGCCGGACCTCGCGCCCGAGCACGAGCGCGCCCTGGGGCAGTGGGCGCTGGCCGAGCACGGGTCCGACTTCGTCGCGGTCGAGGGGTACCCGATGGCGAAGCGGCCGTTCTACACGCACCCTGAGTCCGCGCACCCCGAGCCCGGTTCTGGGCCGGAGGCATCCCGGTGGAGCAACAGCTTCGACCTGCTGTTCCGCGGCCTGGAGCTGGTCACGGGAGGGCAGCGCCTGCACCGGTACGCCGACTACGTGGCGGCGATCGAGGCCCGGGGCGAGGACCCGGCGTCGTACGCGTCCTACCTGGAGGCGTTCCGGCACGGCATGCCGCCGCACGGCGGGTTCGCCATCGGGCTGGAGCGCTGGGTGGCGCGGCTCGTGGGGGCGACGAACGTCCGTGAGGTGACTCCGTTCCCGCGGGACCTGCACCGGCTCGTGCCGTAGCTGTCTCGTGCCCTGGTAACTGCCGCAGGACTGTCGCACGTCCGGGCGGTTGATTTGCGGTGTTTCGGCCGGTTCGGCCTGCTTTGCCGGTCGACGGCAGGCCGGTCGGCCGGTCGATTCACCCGGGCGTTTTGTCCGGCGTCCGGCCCGGCGCCCGGGTGTGTCAGAGGCCACCAGTAACTTGTGGCGCGTGCTGCTGAAAGCAACACATTCCAGGGGCGAGCTCTGCCCCGGGGCCGACGACGACGTGATGGGGCGAGATGCTGCAGGAGCTGATGGACCGGGTGCGGGGCGGCGACGAGACGGCGCGAGGCGTGGCGGATGCGCTCGCACCGCTGTCGCTGCTCGGCACCGGTCAGTACGAGGACGCGGTGGGCTACGTGCTGGAGGGCACGACGCCGGAGATCTTGACGAGCCTGGCGTCCGCCGCCACGGACGACGTCGACAAGCTGCTCGACGAGCCGGGGCGCACCAGCTACTGGTCGAGCTGGGTCTCGCCCGACCTCGTCAAGAAGGTCGCCGCCCAGCACAAGAACTGGACCAAGGACAAGGGCATCAACGGCCGCCGCCGCGTCTACGCCCTCGGCGCCATGTCCCAGGTCGTCCGCCTCGCCCGGCTGATGGCGCAGACCGGCGACACCGTCGAGATCCCGGGCGCGCCGGAGTGGTTCTCCCTCCTGCTGCACGACGTCGGGCACATCGGCACGCCGAAGCGGAACCGGTCCGGCTCCGGCGACCAGGCCACGCGCACCCGCTGGACCCCCGCCACGTTCGAGGAGGCCGCGATCGAGGGCGGCATCCCGGCCGACGACGCCCCGCGCCTCGTGCTGTTCGGCATCGCGCACCGCTCCGCCAAGGGCCGCTCCTGGTACTCCGACGCCCGCGAGGGCATCCTCAAGTCGCCCGGGTTCGACGAGTACTCCGCGCGGCACGCCGCGCTCCTGGCCGACGTCGTCCCCACGCTGGGCGCCTCCGGCAAGGAGGAGGTGCTCGACCGGATCGGCAAGCGCACCTCCACGCAGGAGGCCGCCAGCGACGAGTTCGCGCAGATCGTCGCGGCCCTCGCCGTCGACCAGGCCAAGGGCGTGCGGATCTCGGCTCTCAAGGACCTCGCCCGCCTCTCCGACGACCAGCAGGTCGCGCTGCTCGCGCCGCACCTGGCCACGGCGCCGTCGGGCCGCCTCGTCGAGGCCGTGACCCGCCTGGCCGGGCTGGACGGCGGCCTCGCTGCGTGCGAGGCGGCGCTCGCCCCGCTGCGCGACGAGAACGGCAAGATCGCGGCCGGGCAGAGTGCCCGCGCCAAGCTGCTGGAGCAGACCGTCGAGCGGTCCCGCGCGCTGGACACGCCCGCCGAGCCGGTCCACATCGAGCTGCCCGAGTGGCAGCCGCTGCCCGACGTCCTGCTCGACGACGCCTGGCTGGCGCAGCTCAAGGCCGAGATCCAGAAGACGACCGCCGAGACGCGCGACAACCTCGCGGAGCTGAAGAAGCAGGCCAAGGGCGGAGGCCGCAAGGACTGGGCCCTCAAGTCCGTCCAGGGCAACCTCGACCGGCTGGAGAAGATCACCGAGAAAGACCTCGACGCGCTCCCGGCCGCACTGTCCGGCGCGCTCCCGGGCGCGCCGTCCGACGGGGCACCCAGCAAGAAGAAGTCCGCGCAGTACCGGTCCTCCGCGCTGATCCAGTGGCTTACCGAGCGCCGTCGCGACCCGTTCGCCGGGCAGGGCCTCATGGTGCACATCCGGCTCCAGGCGCTGGCGCACGCCGGCAACGGCAACCAGAACCACCTGCTGTGGAGCCTGCGCGGGCACCTCGACGAGCTCACCGACCTGCGCCAGCTCCACGACGCCCTCGTGCGCGCGCGCATCCAGGACCCCGAGCAGCTCATCACCGACCTCGTGCTCCACCGCTGGTGGGGACAGGAGGAGATCACGACGTCCGTGTCCTGGCCCTGGTTCGCCGAGCGGCCGCACCTGCTGGAGCGCGCCCTGCAGTCGGGCGAGAACAGCGGCGACCGCATCGCCAAGGCGCTCGACGTGCTGCGCGAGTTCCCCGTCGTGCCGCCCATGGTGCTCCCGAACCTCACCGGGCTCGCCCTCGGTTCGGGCAAGACCCACCGCATCGCCGCGCAGCAGGTCCTGGAGGCCCACGCCGGAGCACGGCCCCTGGCCGAGCAGGCGCTCGCGGACACCAAGAGCGAGGTGCGCGCGTCGGCCGCGACGTGGCTGGCCCGCATCGGCGACCCCGCCTCGGTGCCGGCCCTGCGCGCCGCCCTGAAGAAGGAGCGTCGCGAGGCGGCCCGAGCCGCGCTGCTGTCGGCCCTGGAGTCGCTCGGCGACGACATCTCGGCCGACCTCGCGCCCGAGATCCTGGAGGCCGAGGCCACCAAGGGGCTCAAGGCCAAGATGCCGGCGAGCCTCGACTGGTTCCCGTTCGAGCAGGTCCCGGACGTCCGGTGGGCCGCTGGTGCTGGTGCTGGTGCTGGTGCTGGGGCCGGCGATGTCGTTCCCCGGGACGTCGTCCGCTGGTGGATCGTGCTCGCGACCAAGCTCAAGGCGCCCAGCGGCGAGGGCCTGATCGCCCGGTACGTCGGGCTGCTGGACCCGGCCTCGCGCGGCGCGCTCGGCTCGTTCGTGCTGCGCGCCTGGGTCGCCCAGGACACCCGCAACCCGTCCGTCGAGAACTCCCGCAAGTACGCCGACCAGTACGCGCAGTCCCGCTGGGACGGCCTGCAGTCCTCGATCAAGCGCTACCCCGAGTACTACGCGGACCAGGCCGGGCAGACCGTGGAGGACTTCTGGAAGCGGCTCTACCGCGAGGACCAGGCCACCTACCTCGGGTCGGCCACGCAGGAGAAGGGCCTGCTCGCGCTGACCGTCGGGATGCCCGGCGCCGGGCTCGCCACGACCGCCCAGCACTACTTCGCCGCGCACAAGGGTCGTCGCGCCCAGGCCGAGTACCTGGTGCGGGCGCTTGCCGCCAACGGCGACCGGGCCGCGGTGCAGCAGCTCCTTGCCGTGTCGCGCCGGTTCAAGCAGCGCACGGTCCAGGAGACGGCCGGTGCGCTCGCCCAGGACATCGCGGACCGCAACGGCTGGGACGGCGACCAGCTCGCCGACCGTACCGTGCAGACCGCCGGCTTCGACGACGACGGCATCCTGCGCCTCGACCTGGGCGGGCCGTCCGCTGCTGGTGGTGAGGGCGGTGAGGGCTCTGGTGCCGGGGAGGGCGCGAGCGAGCGCGTCGTCACCGGGCGCATCACCGAGGCCTTCACTCTGGAGCTGCGCAACCCCGCGGGCAAGGTGGTCAAGGCCCTGCCGGCCAAGCGAGCGTCCGACGACGACGAGACGTACGCCGAGGCGAAGCGCCAGCTCAAGGAGTCGCGTGCCGAGCTGAAGGCCGTCGTGGCGCTCCAGACGCAGCGGTTCGCGGAGGCCATGGTCACCGGCCGTACGTGGAGCTTCGCCGACTGGCGCGAGTTCGTGCTGGGCCACCCCCTGATGTCCCGCCTCGCGGCGCGCCTGGTGTGGGCCGCTGAGGTGCCCGGGGCTGACGGCGCTGAGGGCTCGGCTGCGGGCTCTGCTGCCGGCTCGGTCGTGACGTTCCGGCCGGGCGACGGCGGCGCGCTGATCGACGTCGACGACGAGGACGTGACCCTCCCCGCGGAGGCCCGCGTCTCGCTCGTGCACGCCGCCACCCTCGGGGACGAGGCCGCGGACGCCTGGCGCGGCCACCTCGCGGACTACGAGATCACGCCGCTGTTCGACCAGGGCCTCGGCGCTGACGCGGGCGCGGGCACGGCCGATGCGCTGCCGGACCTGCCGGGCACCGCGACCGTCATCGACACCCGCAGGGGCTGGCTCAGCGACTCGTTCACGATCCGCGGCCGGGCCACCAAGCTCGGGTACTCGCGGTCGCAGGCGGAGGACGCCGGCTGGTTCTCGGCCTACACCAAGGACTACCCGACGCTCGGCCTGACGGTCGAGATCGAGTTCACCGGTGCGTTCCTGCCCGAGGAGAACATCACCGCCGCGGTCCAGGATCTCGTGTTCCGCCGCACCGGGACGTGGGACGACCGGGGCCGGCTCGCCCTCAAGGACGTGCCCAAGGTGCTGCTCGCGGTGTCCTACCGGGACTACGTGAACGTGGCCGACGGCGGGGTCTTCGACGCCGACTGGGAGAAGAAGAGCCAGTACTGAGCAGCACCCACCGCACTCTCACCGAGGGGCTCCGGCCCCTCGGCCGGCGTGTGGGTGGCTCCCGCTACCTTGATCGCACGCCGACCGCGGCGGCCCTGACCTGGGCCGCCGCGTCCCCAGACATATCCCCAGACATATGCGAGCACCGAAGGACGTCATGACCACGGACACCACTGCCCCGGACACCACTTCAGGTACCACCGCCGCGGCAGGCACGAACGCCGAGATCCGCCCGCCCGCCGAGATCCGCTACGCCGCCGAGCTGGCGACCCTCGACGCCTGGGACGCCGAGCGCGGGCACGAGCGCCCTCCGGGCTGGCGGCTGAGCCCGCGTGCGGTGCGCGCGTTCGTCGTGGGCTCCGAGGAGCTCGGCGTGACCCGTAAGTTCTACGGCGACGACCCGCTGGTCGACCGCGCCGTCGTCTCCCTGATGGGGCGCCAGGGCCTGATGCTGGTGGGCGAGCCCGGTACGGCCAAGTCGATGCTGTCGGAGCTGCTGTCGGCGGCGGTGTCGGGCAGCTCGACGCTGACGGTGCAGGGCACCGCGGGTACCACCGAGGACCACGTCCGCTACTCGTGGAACTACGCGCTCCTGGTGTCGGAGGGCCCGAGCGAGCGGTCGCTGGTGCCGTCGCCGATCTGCACGGGCATGCGCGAGGGGCGCGTCGTGCGCTTCGAGGAGATCACGCGCTGCGCCCCGGAGATCCAGGACACGCTCGTCTCCATCCTCTCGGAGAAGCAGCTCATGGTCCCCGAGCTCGGCCCCGACGCGCGGGTCGCCGCCCGGCCTGGCTTCACCGTGATCGCCACGGCGAACCTCAAGGACCGCGGCGTGCACGAGATGTCCGCGGCCCTCAAGCGCCGGTTCAGCTTCGAGACCGTGGCCCCGGTGCGGGACCGCGCGTTCGAGATCGAGCTGGTGCAGCGCCAGCTCGCGGCCGAGCTCGGACCGGAGGGCGACCGGCCCGAGGTGCCGCGCGACGTCCTGGAGGTGCTGGTCACCGTGTTCCAGGACCTGCGCACGGGCAGCACGCGCGAGGGTGCGCCGGTCAAGCGTCCGGAGACCGTCATGTCCACGGCCGAGGCCGTCAACGTCGCCGTCGCGGCGTCGCTGGAGGCCCGGTACCTCGGGGACGGCACGGTCACGGCCGCGGAGGTCGCGCGGCAGGTGGCCGGCGTGGCGCTCAAGGGCGAGGACGAGGACGCGCGCCGCCTGCGGCACTACGTCGACAACGTGGTGCGCGAGCGCGCCCGCACCGACGCCCGCTGGAAGGCGTTCTTCACCGCGGCAGAGCCGCTGTGGCGGTGAGCGGCGGGGCCGCGGCGCTGACCGACGCCGAGGTGCGGGACGACGCTGATGTGCGCGAAGGCGCCGCGGTGCGGGACTCCGCCGTCGGCCGGCGCGCGGGCGCCGTCTGGGACCTCGCGCCCGACCGCCTGCGCGCGGCCGCGGACGCCGTGGCGCGGCTGCGGGCCGAGCGCGGCATCTACTTCGCGCCCGTGCGGCACCACAGCCCGGCGTGCGCCGTCGCGGTGCGCGCGGCGATCGAGGAGCTGCGGCCGTCGGCCGTCCTCATCGAGGGGCCGGAGGAGTTCACGCGGCTCATCCCGGACCTGCTGCACGAGGCGACCCGCCCGCCGATCGCGGTGCTGAGCCTCGGTGACTCGGGCTCGGGTGCTGGGTCTGGCTCCGGGTCGGGCTCGGGTGCGAAGCCCGGAGCGCAGGGCGACGGCGACCGCGGGGAGGGCGCGGGGTTCTACCCGCTCGCGTCCTTCTCCCCGGAGTGGGTCGCCCTGCACGCGGGCCGCGACGTCGGCGCGGACCTGAGGTTCATCGACCGGTCCTTCGGGGAACGGTCGGCCGCGGAGCGCGCGGTGTCGGGGCCGGGTGAGCCGGGCGCGACGTCGGGCCTCGACGAGCAGCCCGACCCCTTCGCGCGGACGCTCATGTCCGAGCGGTACCTGGCGCACTCCGAGGCGGTCGCGACGCTCGCGCGCCGGCTGGGCTGCCGCGATCACGACGAGGTGTGGGACCACCTCTTCGAGTCGCGGCGCAGCGCCGAGCTGGCCGACTGGCGCGCGGTGTTCGACGACGTCTTCGCCTGGGCTGCGCTCGCCCGACTCGACTACGAGGAGAGCGTCCTCGCCGCCGACGGGTCCCTGGACCGCGAGGCCCGGATGTCGGCCCGCATCGGGGAGGCAGTAGTAGAAGCAGCACTGTCGGCTGAGGCAGGGGTGGATGCCCGGGCCGAGAGCGCAGATGGCGCAGACGGTGCTGCCGTCGGCCCGGTGCTCGTCGTGACCGGGGCCTTCCACACGCTGGCCCTGGTGGAGGCGCTGTCCGGCGCGCCGGAGGGTGCGCCGGTCCGCGACCGGCAGCCCGAGGGTGGCTTCGGCCCGGTGCAGCACCGCGAGGCCTGGCTGGTGCGCTACGACCACGAGCGCCTCGACGGGCTGCGCGGCTATGGCGCGGGCATGCCGTCGCCCGGCTACTACGAGCGCCTGCACGCGGCGCACCTGCGCGAGCTGGCGGGCGACACCGAGACATTCCCAGCACTTCGCACGGCTCTCGCGGCTGACGCAGCGAAGGCCGACGCATCGAAGAGCGTCGCACTGAAGGGTGACGTGGCGAAGCGCGGGGCGGCGAAGCGTCGCACGGCGAAGGGCGGAGCAGCGTCATCGGCCACGGCGGCGGCCGGCACAGCATCATCGGGCACGGTGTCATCGGGCACGGTGTCATCCAGCACAGCGTCATCGGGCACAGCGTCATCCGGCACGGCGGCCTCCGGCACCGGGGACGCGTCGCTCGCGGCGCCCGGCCCGGTCGGCGCGCGCGCCCTCGCCGCGGAGATCCTGGTCGACGTCGCCCGAGGCGCCGTCGAGCGCGGCCACGCGGTGAGCCTGCCGCAGGTGGGCGCCGCCGCGGCGTCCGCGACCCGGCTCGCTGACCTGCGCGAGCGCGCGTTCGCCGGTCGCACCGACCTGCTGGACGCGATGCGTTCGTGCTACGTGCAGGACGACGGCGGAGTCGGCGGGCCGGGCGAGCCGGAGCGGCCGTTGGGGCTCGCGATCGCCGAGGTGTTCGGCGGCCGGGCGCTGGGCGACGTGCCGCCCGGCAGCGCCTCCCCGCCGCTCGTGCGCGACGTGCGCGAGCGGGTACTGGCCGTAAAGCTCACCATCGACGACTCGGTGCCGCGCACGGCGCGCCTCGACGCGCGCCGGACGGCGTCGCACCGCGCCAAGCGGCAGGTGCTGGCGCTGCTCGACTTTGTCGGCGCCGGCTTCGGGCAGCTCGTCTCGGGTCCGGACCACGTGGCCGGCCGCGGGCTCGGGCTGATCACGGAGGAGTGGCAGTACTGCTGGACGCCGCTGGTCGAGGCGCGGCTCGTGGAGATGGTGCACCTCGGCGCGACGCTGGAGGCGGTCGCCGTCGCCAGGCTGACCGAGGCGGAAGCGCGTCTCGCGGGCTCGGGCCCCAGCTCGGCGCCAGCTGCCGGGCCTGGTGCTGGGGCTGGGTCAGGAGCAGGGGCGGGGTCGGGAGCTGCCTCGGGGACGGGGTCGGCGTCGGTCGACGCACTCGCGCGGCTCGTCGCGCAGGCGCTGGTGATCGGGATGGGGTCGCACCTGCCCCGGATCGTCTCGCTGCTCCGCGTCACCCTCGACACGGACCGCAACGTGGACTCCGTCGTCTCGGGTGCGCGCCGGCTGCTCGGCCTGTGGGAGGCGAGGATCGAGCTGGGCGCCGAGGAGTACGCGGGCGAGCTGCTCGACCTGGTCAGCCAGGCGCTCGCCACCGCGGCGTACCTGGTCAGCGACCTGGGCAAGGTCCGGGCCGAGGACGAGGACGCCGCGATCGGCACCCTGATCGGCCTGCGCTCCCTGCTGCGGGACGCGGCCGCCGCCGACAGCGCGAACTCCGACGCGGTGAACGCGGGCGCGGCGAACATTGGTGCTGCGAGCTCCGACGGCGTCGGCTCCGTCAACCGCATCGCCGTCGAGCGCGAGCTCGCGCGCCTGCGCGACGACGAGGACACCGCACCCGCCGTCTCCGGCGCGCTGCTCGCCCTGGGCTTCACCGACGGCGAGGTGGCCGACGACGTCCTGGTCACCCGGGTGCGCGGCGCCCTGTCCGCGGGAGCCGACCCGGGAGCGGCTGTGCGCTTCCTCGGGGGTGTGATGCGCGCGGCGCCGGACCTGATCCTGCACACGCCGGAGATGTTCGACGCCGTCGACGACGCGCTGCGCACGCTCGAGGGCGACGCCTTCCTGGCGGTACTGCCGGATCTGCGGCGCGCCTTCACCTGGCTGCGCCCGACGGAGACGCACCGGCTGGCCAAGCGCGTGGCGGAGCGGACCGGGGCGCGCGTCGACCAGGTGGACGTACGGGTCGCGCTGTCGGAGGACGACCTGACGACCGGCCTGCTCCTGGACCGGGAGCTGACCGCCGTGCTGGAGCGCGACGGCCTGGCCCACTGGGCCGCGGGAACCGGAGGTGTTGCGGGAGCCGCGCCGGCAGCAGCTGTGGCGGTGGGATCAGGAACAGCAGCAGGAACAGCAGGAACAGCAGGATCAGCAGCAAGAACAGCGGCGCGAGAAGCCGCAGGAGGAGAAGCATGAGCGCGATCGATCGGGCGGCGCCCGGTCCCGACGTCGCCGGCCGGTCGCCATCGGTGTCGGACGAGGTCTCGGACGACGAGGCCGCGCGGCGCTGGCGCCTCGTGCTCGGCCGGTACGCGGCCGACGAGCTCCAGGTCGGGCAGCAGGACCAGGGGCTGGAGCGGTCCCTGCGCTACCTGTACGACCGGGAGTACACGGCCCGCGGGCACCGCGTCGGCCGGGGCCCGGGCGGCTCGGGCGAGGGCGGCGGTCGCAGCGGTGGCGGCGCGGGGCTGGGCGGGTCCCAGCCGCACGGCGTCGACGTGACCGCGCTCGGCTGGCTCAACGAGGCCGGCAGCCTGTTCCCGCGCGAGACCTTCGAGCGCATGCAGGTCGACGCCGTGAGCCGGTACGGCCTCACCGAGCTGCTGCAGGACGAGACCGCGCTCGAGACCCTCGAACCGTCGCGCGAGCTCGCCGTCGCGATGCTCCAGGTGCGCGGCGCTCTCAACGAGCAGGCCGCCTCCGGTCTGCGGCGCATCATCAAGCGTGTCGTCGACGACATCGTGCGGCGCCTGCGGCCCCGGTTCACCACCGCGGTCAACGGCCGTATCGACCGGTCGCGCCGGTCGATGCACCGGGTCGCGCGCAACTTCGACTGGAAGCGCACCCTGCGTGCCAACCTTGGCCGCGTCGACGCCGAGGGTCGCATGACGGTGCAGGACGTCCGCTTCTCCGCCCGGTCGAAGCGCACCCTGACCTGGGACGTCATCCTGCTCGTCGACCAGTCGGGATCGATGGCTCCCTCGCTGCTGTACTCCGCGGTGTGCGCGGGAATCCTGTCGGGCCTGCCCGGCATCAACGTGCAGCTCTACCTGTTCGACACCTCCGTCGTGGACATGTCGCACCTGGCCGCCGACCCCGTCGAGGTGCTGATGACCGCGCAGCTCGGCGGCGGCACCGACATCGCGCGGGCCGTCCGGCACGCCGAGCAGCAGGTCCGCAACCCCTCGCGGACGGTCGTCGCGCTGGTCAGCGACTTCTACGAGGGCGGATCGGTGTCCAACCTGCTGACGACCGTGCGGCGGATGGCGTCGTCGGGCGTCACCATGCTCGGGCTCGCGGCCCTGGACGAGGCGGCCGAACCCGTCTACGACCAGGGCACGGCCCGCCATCTCGCGGAGTGCGGCATGGAGGTCGCCGCGCTCACGCCCGAACGTTTCGCCGAGTGGCTGGGGGAGGTGCTCTCATGAGCGACCGCACGACCTACGCCTGGGCCGCGCCCTACGCCGGCCTGGACGACGACGCGCTCAAGGCGCTCGGCAACGCGGGCCTGCTCCGCCGCGCCCGCAAGGACACCGTGACCGAGGTGTCGCACGACGCCAAGGGCGCCGTCCTCGACGTCTCCGGCGTCACGGTGCGTGTTGACGGCCGCGGTCCGGCCGCCGTGGCGTGCGACTGCCCGACGGCGGGCGTGTGCCAGCACGTCCTCACCGCCTGTCTCTGGGCGACGGGGGTCGCACCCGACGTGCCGGCCGGTGCTGCGGCGTCGGGCGCTGCGACGTCCGATCCTGGAGCCTCCGGTGCGGCGGCTTCTGGTGCTGCATCGTCCGGCACTGCGGGGTCCGGCTCCGCTCCGGTGGTGGCGCAGTCCGTGCCTCGGGCGGGCGGTGGGGTAGCCGGCGGGGCGGCCGGGTCCGGTGTTCCGGGTGAGCCTGGAACAACGGCGGCACGCCCCCCGTCCCCGGCGGTGCTGAAGCGGCGCCGGGAGGTGCTCGCGGAGGTGCGCGACGTCGTCGGGCGGCTCATGTCGGGCGGCCTGTCCCACCTCGGCGCCGACGACGCCGAGTCGCTGACCGCGCTGGCAGGCCGGGTGCGGGTCGCCGGGTTCGACCAGGTCGCGTCCGACCAGGTCGGCAACGTGCGGTTCCACAGCCTCGTCAAGGTCACCGGGGGCCTCGTCGCGGGCCTCGCAGGCCGCGACGACGCCGTCACGGAGTCGGACCTGCTCGACACGCTCGCCGAGGTCTGGGCGATGTGCGAGGTGCTGGAGCGCGCGACGGACCCGACTGTCGACGGGACGATGCCGGGCGGCTCCACCCAGGCAGCGGCCGACAGGGCGGCATCTGCCAACGGCCCGGGGTCGGACAACAGTGCAGGGCTGTTGGCAGACCCCGCCAAGCCTGGGTCTGCCAACCGATCTGCGCCGGCCGTCGTCGGAGGGTCGGCCAGCTCTGGTCCGGGCCGTGGTGCCGGGTCCGGCAAGGCCGGCAAGGGCGCGGACGACGAGGTCGACGTCCCGCGCTGGGTCCCGCTCGGGGCCCGGTGGTGGACGTCGCAGAGCGGATCGCGCGGTCTGGCGTACCTGGGTTGGGACGCCGAGACCGAGGCGGGCGCCTCCTCCGTGCCAGGCTCCGGCCAGGTGCGGCAGCTCGTGACGGGCCGCCCGTCGGGCACCGACCCGAGGTTCCAGCGGAGCTGGACCAGTCCGCTCCTGTGGAACAGGTCCCTGAGCACGCTGTGCGAGGGCGCGTTCGCCCTGACGAAGGTGCGGACCAAGCCCGACGGCGGCCTCGGCGCCGGCGGCACCCCGGTGCTCCAGCGACTGGAGGGCGACGGGTTCGACCTCGAGGAGCTCCGCGTGATCGCCGAGCGCACCGGCGCCGGAGTGCAGCCGCGCGACGTCGTCGGCTTCGGACGGCGTCCGGCGAACGTCCGGCTGGTGCTGGTCCGCGACGTCGGCGAGGTCGGCATCGACGAGGTGCGGCAGGAGCTGACGCTCTCGGTCGTCACGTCGGACGGCGAGACGCGGCTGCTGCGCCTGCCGGTCTCGGGCGAGCAGGCGGTCCAGACGCTGCTGTCGGTGCGGTCCAAACTGGTGGCGGTGACGATCGAGCGGCGCGAGGACCGGGACGAGCCGGTCGGCCTGTTCGTCCGGGACAAGAGCGCGATCAGGCTGGTCAGCCCCACGATCACGCCCCCGTGGTCGCTCGAGACCACCTACTGGGACTTCTGGCGACGTCGGCTGAAGAAGCTGAAGGCGCAGGCGTCGTCGGCCAAGACCGTGCGGCCGCCCGCCGCCCCGCCGTCCCCGGTGCGTCGCGTCACGCTGCTGCTGGGCGACGTCCTGCTGGCCGCCGCGGCCACGGGCCGGCCGGCGCTGACCACCCGGCAGCGGTCCGACGTCGAGCAGGCGCGCGTCCTGGCCCGGGACCTCGGCCTGGCGACGCTGGAGCGCACGGCTCAAGAGTTGCTGGCCGGCGACCTGACCCCGCCCGCGGTACTGCACGCGGCCTTCGTCGTGGGCCGGGCCCGAGCCGTGGCGGACGTCGCGAGCTGACCGCGAGGGTGCCGCCCGGCGACCAACCACTCTGTAGACCTGCACGTTCGGTCGGCAGGGCGATTGGTCGCCGGTCGGCTGCCTCGTGGGTCGCTTGGCGGGTCGGTCGCACGCGCGGGTCATGTTCGCCGCCAGGTCGCACCGGGTGGGGTGCCCGCCGGAGCGAGCTCACGGCCGTGCCGGTCGACGAGGGTCCAGCCCGAGTGTCGGGCGCCGTCCGGGTTCCCGGTCCACCGCATGGTCATGCCGGTCCTGTCGACGAGGTCGTGATGGTGCCAGCACAGCAGTGCCGCGTTCCGCACGCTGGTGTCTCCGCCGTCGGCCCAGTGCCGTTCGGCGTGATGGACCTCGCAGCGTGCGGGCGGCTGGGTGCAGTCGACGTAGACGCAATGCTTGTCGCGGGCGATCACCGCCCGGCGCATCTGCCCGGTGACGGTGCGCTGCGCTCGTCCGACGTCGAGCACCTGGCCATCCGGGCCGAACACCACCCGGGTCACTGCGGAGTCGCAGAGCAGGCGCCGCAGGGTGGCGGTCGGTACCAGTGACGCGGAGATGCCGAATCTTGCGGGTGCCGCGGTGACGTCGGTCAGGCCTGGCGGCTCCTCCCCGGCGTGCCCGCGGCCGGTGCGCTTGTCCCTGTGGTGCTCGTGCCCCGTGTGCTCGTGCTCGGCCGGCTCTTGCCCGGTGTGCTCACCGGCCGGGTGGGACCGACCGGTCAGGCGTGCGAGCTCCGTCCACGACACGGTCACGGTGAGGTGCGGCCGGACGGCCGCGCCGGTTCCCGTGAGGCCGTTGTCGAGCGTCGTGCGGGCGAGGTCGGCAAGCGCCTGGGCACGACGCTGTCCGGGTGTGCGCTCGTCGCCCGGCGTGGGAGCTCCCATCACCGAGTCCATCGCGGTCTGCAGCGCCTCGCCGTGCTCGTCGGTCAGGAATCCGCTGACGTGGTAGCCCCCGAAGGTCTTGGCCACGTCGAGGTGCTCACGCTCGGAGGCCTGCTTGTACCCCCGCTCGTCGGACTCCGGGTCGGCGACGCGGGCGAACCGGTCCACGAACCGCCGGAACACGAGGGGGCCGTGCAGGTCGGCCAGGTCGAGAAGCACCTCCTCCCCGGTCGGGCCGTGAACCGCAGCGCCTGAAACGTCATCCGTACCGTCGCCCGCCAGGTCGCACGCCCGGTCTCCGGCCAGCCCTCCCGCAGGATCTCCTGCGGCGTCTCCGTCGTCGGACGCAGGGTCGTCGCCGCCGTCCACACCTGGCACGTCGAGACCTTCGGTCGACGCGACGCCGGGCAGTGCCGGCCCAGGCGGATCGACCGGGCTGACGAGTGCCCTGCGCCGGTCGTCCGACGTCGGGCCGACGTCGACCATGGCTCGCACCTGGTCCATCCCGAGCCGTCCGCTCAGGGCAGCCGCGAGCGTGGCCGGAAGGTGCTCCAGCAGCCGTTCACCGGTGAGCGTGTCCCGGCTCGCGGTGCGCATGGTCACCTTCTCCCGGCGGGCGAGCCACGTCCGGAACGTGCGCGAGCCGTCGAGAGCCCACATCCCGTCCGACTCGATGCGAGGAAGCCAGGTCATCCGGAGGATGTCCAGCTGCGAGCAGACGGCGCGCAGAAGCGGTGAGGCCGCCGTGAGGCGCACGCCTATCCCGGTACCGCCGCCCAAGGCCGCTTCGTCCAGAGCTGTCGGGCCTGCTGCACCGATCAGCTCCCTCGCCACGGTCTGGAGGTCCGTGAGGATCTCCTCGAGCGAGCGTGCGCCTTCGGTGGTCGCGGTCGGTTGTGCCAGCACCATCGGTCCACCCCCTCGATCCGTCGTTCCGGCCTGCTGCCGGCGACACGAACGACGGTATAGAACATTCGTGCGTGCTTCTAGGCGGATTTGAGATCTGTGGATAACTCATCGAGGAGCCGTGGGGAGCTCGGTAGGCGGTGGAGGTCGTCCGCCGAGTGTCAGTGGTGCACGGCAGACTGGACCCATGCACACGGTGGTCTCGCAGGACGGCTCCGGCATCGGCCTGCGGCCGGTGTCCGACACGGGCGTGCCCGAGGGCGCACCGCGGGTCGTCGAGGCGACCGCCCTCGCCCAGGAGGTGGTGGTCGACGAGGCAGCCCACGTCCGCTGGACCTGGGACGACACCAACAGCTGGTATCCCGGGCTGCTCGCCGAGGGCGTCCGGCTCGACCGCGCGCACGATCTCCGGCTCGCGCACGCAGTGCTGCGGGCCTCGGCCCTGTCGGCGCGCACGGCGCTCGCCGAGGCCGGGCCCACGGCCTGGGACCGGCTGCCCGCCGTCCCGCCCCCGGGCGGCCCGACGGCGGCCGCTCTGGTCCGGCCCGACCGGCACCCCGGTGCCGAGCCGCTCTTCGACCTCGGCGAGATGACAGCTCCTCCGGCTCGGCCGGAGGCTGGCCGACGCGGACACGCGGGTTCAGGCGCGGGAGGCACCCATGCGGCGGCCCGAGGCGGCGCGGCACGCGAGGCGCGGGGCGGATTCGGACAGGGCGACGACGGGCCCGGCCGGGACGGGTACGGCGTAGGCGGATTCGGCCGGGACGGACAGGGCAGAGACGGACAGAGCGGAGACGGACAGGGCAGAGACGGGCGAGGCGGAGACGGACAGGGCCCAGACGGACGGGGCCGAGACGGACGGGGCCGAGACGGACGGGGCCGAGACGGACGGGGCCAAGATCGACATGCCCCCGACACCGCATCAGCCGGCACCACCGCCGGACCCGCCGACCCGCTCGACCCCGTCGCGGAGCTGGCCGCCCAGCTCCGCGCGATCAAGGACAGCACCGACCCGGGCCGGCTCCGCCTCCTGCTCGCCGCCGAGTCCGCGGGCGCGCTGGCCGCCGCCGAGATGCACCACGCCGGGCTCCCGTGGCGCGGCGACATCCACGACGAGATCCTCACCGAGGCGCTCGGCCCGCGTCCGCGGCCGGGCGCACGTCCGGCGAAGCTCGAGGCCCTGGCCCAGCAGATCCGGACCGCGCTGGACGCCCCGCCCACGCTCAACCCCGACTCTCACCCCGATCTGCTGCGCGCCATGGAGTACGCCGGTGTCGGCGCGCGCAGCCTGCGCAAGTGGGAGCTGGAGAAGCTCGACCACCCCGTGATCGCGCCGCTCCTGGAGTACAAGAGCCTCTACCGCCTCTACACCGCCAACGGCTGGAACTGGCTCGACACCTGGGCTCCCGACGGCCGGTTCCGCATGGAGTACGTCGTGGGCGGCGTGGTCACCGGACGCTGGGCCAGCACGGGCGGCGGCGCCCTCCAGCTCCCGCACAACGTCCGGCGCGCGGTGGTCTCCGACCCCGGCTGGACCTTCGTCGTCGCCGACGCCGCCCAGCTCGAACCCCGCGTGCTCGCCGCACTGGCCCGGGACGAGCGCATGGCTGCCGCCGGACGCACCAAGGACGGCGCCAGCACCGACATGTACGCGGGCATCGTCGCGACCGGCGCCGTCGACTCTCGCGAGCACGCGAAGGTGGGCATGCTCGGCGCCATGTACGGCGGCACCACCGGCGTCAGCGCCCAGGTGCTGCCGCGGCTCGCGCGCGCGTTCCCGCAGGCCATCGAACTGGTCGAACGCGCGGCGCGGGCGGGGGAACGGGGCGAGGTAGTCACCACCCGACTCGGCCGCAGCTCGCCGCGGCCCGGGGACTCCTGGGCCGCCGTGCAAGGTTCCGCGTTCGACGAGGACGCCGGCGCCGACGCCCAGTCCCGCGCCCGCAGCCAGACCCGCTCCTGGGGGCGGTTCACCCGGAACTTCGTGGTCCAGGGCACCGCGGCGGAGTGGGCGCTGTGCTGGATCGCGTCCATCCGCCGTCGGCTCTGGGCACTGGGCCAGGTCACGGCCGACGACGCCGTGCCGGGCCTCGCCCCGGCGCCGTTCGACCGCCGGCCGCACCTGGTGTTCTTCCTGCACGACGAGATCGTGGTGCACGCCCCGGCGGCGCTCGCCGACGTCGTCGCGCAGGAGGTGCGGGCCGCCGCCGAAGAGGCCGGGCGGCTCCTGTTCGGCGACTTCCCGGTCGACTTCCCGCTCAGCGTCGCCGTGACCGAGAGCTACGCGGACGCGAAGGGCTGAGGCCGCGACAGCCTTGCCGGTCCAGCCCAGCCCGGTCCAGCCCAGCCCGGTCCAGCCCGGTCCAGCCCAGCCCGGTCCAGCCCAGCACCTACCGGTCCAGCACCTCCTTGAGCGACGCCTCCAGGATGTCCACGCCGCCGTGCAGGTCGTCCTCGCTGATCGTCAGCGGCGGCGCGATCCGGAAGATGCCGCCCATCCCCGGGAGCTGCACGATGTTCATGTGCAGGCCGCGGTCCAGGCAGGCCGCGGTGACGGCGTTGCCCAGCGCGTCGGCGGGGGCCTTGCTCACCTTGTCCTGCACGAGCTCCACGCCCTGCAGCAGGCCCCGCCCGCGCACGTCGCCCACGACGTCGTACGTGTCGCGCAGCGCGAGCAGCCGCCCGGTGAGCTGCTCGCCCAGCCGCGCGGCCCGCTCGACCAGGCCCTCGCGCTCGATGACGTCGAGGACCGTGAGCCCGACGGCGGCCGCCAGCGGGTCGGAGACGTGCGTCGTGTAGAAGAGGAAGCCGCGCTCGTGGCAGACCTGCTCGATCTCGGCGCTGGTGACGACGGCGGCCACGGGCAGCCCGGCGCCGAGCGTCTTGGAGAGGGTCAGGAGGTCCGGGGTAACGCCGTCGCGCTCGAACGCGTACATCGTGCCGGTGCGGCCCAGGCCGGTCTGCGCCTCGTCGAGGATGAGCAGCATCCCGCGCTCCTCGCACATCTCCTTGAGCCGGCGCAGGTACCCCGGCGGCAGGTCGATGATGCCGCCGGACGACAGGATCGGCTCGACGACGCATGCCGCGAGGCTGCCCGCGGACTGCTGGTCGACCAGCGCGAAGCCGTACGCGAGCTCGGCCTCCCAGTCGTAGGAGCCGTCGCCGTTCCGGAACGGTGAGCGGTAGGCGTTCGGCGTCGGCAGCGCGAGGTTGCCCGGCGTCGGCGGACCGTAGCCGCGGCGCCCCGCGGAGAAGGTCGCCGACGCCGCGCCCTGGGTCATGCCGTGCCACGAGCGGTCGAACGAGACGATCTCGTAGCGGCCCGTGAAGAGCTTGGCCAGCTTGATCGCCGCTTCGTTCGACTCCGCGCCCGTGCTGAGCAGCAGCGCCTTGTCCAGGCCGTCGGGCAGTGTCGCCGTCAGCCGGTCGGCCAGCCCCAGCACGGGGGCGCTGAGCATGCCGCTGAACAGGTGGTCGAGCGACGCGACCGCGGACGACACCGTCGCGACGATGTCCGGGTGCGCGTGCCCGAGGATCGAGCTCATCTGTCCCGACGTGAAGTCGAGGATCGGCGTGCCCTCGCTGTCGTAGACGTACGCCCCCTCCGCGCGCTCGATGAGCCGCGGGCTGAAGCTGGGTCCGTAGCGGATCAGAAGGCGGTCCGCCTCGTCCTGGAACGTCATGTCACGGAACGTCATGCCGCCATCCTCGGCCGCCCGCAAGGATCAGGACAAGCAAACAAAAACCCGCGACCGTTCGCGACGCCCGTACAGTCACGTCATGCTCAACCCCCGACGACTCGAGATCCTGCGGGCGGTCCTGGCGGCCGGCTCCATCAACCAGGCGGCGCGGAACCTCAGCTACTCGCCCGCGACGATCAGCCAGCACATGAGCGCCCTCGCACGCGAGACCGGCCTCGTCCTGTTCGAGAAGCAGGGGCGCGGCATCGTCGCCACCGACGACGCGCGGCACCTCGCCGACCAGGCGCAGGCGCTCCTGGCCGACTTCGGCCGCCTCGAACGCGTGGTCGCCGACCTGCGCGGCGGCCAGGGGCAGCACCTCGCCGTCGCCTGCTTCGCGTCGGCCGCCGAGCAGTGGATGCCCGCCGTCGTGCGGGCGGTGCGCGCGCTGCAGCCCAACCTCACCGTCGAGATCAGCCTGAACGAGCCGGTGGACGGGCGCGGACGACGCCTGCCGGACCTCGATGTCCGGACCGAGCCCGCCGGCGGCACCGAGGTGCACCTCGACGGGTACGCGCGGCACGAGCTGACCGTCGAGGGCTTCGTCGCCGTGCTCCCGGAGGCCCACCCGCTCGCCGCCGAGCCGGAGGTCAGCCTCGGGGACCTCGCCGGCGAGCCCTGGATCGACTACGACATCTACGACAGCCCGATCGGGCAGATCGTGCTGTCGGCGTGCAACGCCGCGGGGTTCATCCCGCGGTTCGCCGCCCGGCTGGACGACCACCGGGCGGCGCTCCGGCTGGTGGCGGCGGGCATCGGGGTGACGGTGCTCCCACGGCTGGCCGTCACCCGGCTGCCCGACGGCCTCGTCGCCCGGCCCGTGGTCCGGCCGGCCGTGGCGCGGCGCATCGTCGTGCACGCCCGCCGCGACCCCCGCCGGGCCGCGCTGCTCGGCCACGCCGTGGCGCGGCTCCGGGCGGGCGCGCGCGAGACCGACGCCGCGTAGGGCAGGGGCCCGACGACGCCCGGCCCGACGACGCGGCCCGACGACGCCCGGCCCGACGGCGCGGCCCGACGCCGCTCAGCGGCACAGTGCCCTGGCAGCTCGACGCCGCAGCTCGACGCCGTCGCGCCGCCCGCCGGAACCCGGATCAGCCGCCCAGCAGCCCGATCGCCGCGGTGACGACCAACGCCGAGCGGTGCGCGGCGTCGTCCACGTGGGTGCGGAACTCGGTGCCGTCGGGCGCGCACAGGTCGGACACGGCCCGCACGGAGACGAAGTCCACGCCGAAGTTGTGGCAGAGCTGGGCCAGCGCGGCGGACTCCATGTCGACGGCGAGCATGTCGGGGAAGTCGGAGCGGAGCTGGTGTGCCAGGTCGGTGGTCACGAACTTCTCGCCGGACCCGATGACGCCCTCGCGCAGCACCTGCTGCTCACCAGTGCCAGTGCCTGTCCCCGCCACCGTGCCTGCCCCGCCGCGGACGGCGTCGGCGAGCGCGGGGGCGGCGTCGTACGCCTCCGGCATGCCCGGCACCTGGCCGAGCACGTAGCCGAAGGCGCGCGCGTCGGCGTCCGCGTTGACGAGCCGGGTGCCGACCACGACGTCGCCCACGGCGACGTCCTTGCCGAGACCACCGGCGCTGCCCGCGCTGATCAGCGGCACGCCCGTGCCGTACCGGAGGATCGCGGCCGCGGCGGCGGACGTCGTGTTGACGAAGCCGATGCCGCTGCGCACCAGGAGGACGGTCCGGCCGCCCAGCGTGATCAGGCGCTGCTCGGCGAGGCCGACCCGCTCGGCCTCCCCGACGTCGGACGCGAGGGAGAGGAACGGCGCGGCCTCGTCGTCCATCGCGACCAGGACGACGGCGACGGGAGCAACATCAGCAGGACCATCAGCAGGACCGACGGCGGAAACACCAGTGTGCTCGGCGCTCACCGGTCCGCGCCGCCGGTCTGCTCCGGTGTCAGCGGCGAACCGTCGATCGGGGTGCCGGGCAGCGGCGCGCCAGGCCGGTTGATGCCGACGGCAGCGTCTCGGGCTGCGGCCTCACGGACGGCCGCGTCGCGGGCGGCGGCGTCCCGGGCCGAGGCGTCGCCCGGCGCCTCCGTGGCGTAGACCTCCGACCACACGCCGCGGGCCGACAGGAACGCGGAGGCCGCCTCCTGCGCGCCGATCAGCGTGTGGTTCGCGCCCCAGCCGCACTGCACCTCGTTCGCGGCGGGTACCTCGCTGGCCGCGACGATGTCGCGCAGGGTCGCGTCGATGAGGGCGAGCACGTCGTCGTAGGCGGGCTCGCCCTGCAGCATCAGGTAGAAGCCGGTCTGGCAGCCCATGGGGGAGAAGTCCAGGACGGCGTCGGAGTGGTTGCGCGAGTGCTCGGCGAACAGGTGCTCCAGGGAGTGCACCGTGGGCATCTCGAGGTGCGCGACGTTGGGCTGGGTGAACCGCACGTCGTACTTGACGATGACGTCGCCGTGCGGGAGCTCCTTGCGGTCCGCGAGGCGCACGTACGGCGCGGCCACGGCGCGGTGGTCCAGGTTGAAGGACTCGACGTTCATACGGGGCGCTGGGGAGGAAGCTGACTCGGTCACGGCAAGAGCCTATGCCGTTCCGGGCCGCGTACTACGCTGCTTCGCGTGAGCAGCAGCGACACCCCCGCGCCCGACGTCCCGGCCACGGCCGACCCAGGCCCAGCCGCCCCGTCCGACGAGCGGCCCACGCTGGCCCAGGTGGTCGGCGCCCTGGACGGCCTCTACCCGCCGTCGACGGCGGAGGGGTGGGACGCCGTCGGCCTCGTGGCCGGCGATCCGGCCGCCCCGGTGCGCAAGGTCCTCTTCGCGGTCGACCCGGTGTCCGCCGTCGTCGACCAGGCCCTGGACTGGGGCGCCGACCTGCTGGTCACCCACCACCCCCTGTTCCTGCGCGGCACCAGCTCCGTGGCCGCCACGACCTTCAAGGGTTCCGTGGTGCACCGGCTGCTCACGGGCGGCTGCGCCCTGCACGTCGCGCACACCAACGCCGACGCCGCCCCGCGCGGCGTCGCCGACGCCCTCGCGGACCTGGTCGGCATCACCGACCGGCACCCGCTCGAGGTGAGCGGCACGGCTTCGGACGACGACGCCGGGGCCCGCGGCATCGGCCGCGTCGGCCGGCTCGCCGAGCCCACCACCCTCGCCGCCTTCGCCCGCCGGGTCGCCGCCGCGCTGCCCGCCACCGCCCAGGGCATCCGCTTCTCCGGCGACCCGGACGCCACGGTGACCACGGCCGCCGTCCTCGGCGGGTCCGGCGACGGCTACTTCGACGCCGTCCGCGCCGCCGCCGCCGACGTCTACGTCACCTCCGACCTGCGCCACCACCCCGCCTCCGAGCTGCGCGAACGCGCCGAGTTCGAGTCCCGCGCGGCCGGCGCCCCCGGGCCGGCGGGCACCCCGTTCCTCGTGGACACCGCCCACTACGCCAGCGAGTGGCCGTGGCTGCGCTATGCCGTCGAGGACCTCGCCGCGGCGCTCGCGGCCGACGGCCTCGCGGTCGAGGCCCGCGTCAGCGAGCTCGTCACCGACCCCTGGACGGGCCAGGTCCCGTCCCGCTGACCCTCCCCAGCCCCGCGAAGCCTCCCCACCCCCGCACGTGTCAGACGCTCAGGTCCCCCGGGTGACCTGAGCGTCTGACACGTCGCTCGGGCCTGGCGCGGTCCCGGCGCGAGCCCCGCCCGCGTGCGCCCGCGCCGTCGGTCGCGGGGTAGCGTTGGACCACCCCCAGATCACGACCGAGAGGACGCCTCCCGTGGCTACTGCACCACCCGAAGACCAGCGCAGGCTGCTGGAGGTCCAGGCGCTCGACACCCGCGCTCAGCAGCTCGCCCACCAGCGCAAGAGCCTGCCCGCGCTCACGCAGCTGACCGAGCTCGACGGCCGGATCGCCGACCTGCGCGCCTCGCTCGTCGAGTCGCGGACCCGGGTGGCCGACCTCAAGCGCGAGCTCACCAAGGCGGAGGGCGACGTCGAGCAGGTCCGCAACCGCGCCGCACGCGACCAGCAGCGCCTGGACACGGGCAGCGTCACCGCCAAGGACGCCGTCGCGCTCACCGACGAGCTCCGCTCCCTCGCCGCGCGCCAGTCGGCGCTCGAAGAGGTCGAGCTGGACGTCATGGAGCGTCTCGAGGCCCACGAGGACGCCCTGGCCAAGGTCGAGTCCGCGAACGACGAGCTCGTCGCCGAGAAGACCAAGGTCGAGGGCGAGCGCGACGCCGGCTGGGCCGACCTCGACGCGCAGGTCGCGGCGCTCGCGGCCAGCCGGGTGACGACGATCGACGGGCTCGACGCCGGTCTGGTCAGCCTGTACGAGAAGATCCGCACGCAGCTCGGCGGCACGGGCGCGGCGGTGCTGAACGGCAACCGCTGCGACGGCTGCCGCATGGACCTGCCGCCGGTCGACCTGGACAAGATCCGCAGCGCGGCGCCCGACGCCGTCGTGCGCTGCGAGGAGTGCGGCCGCATCCTGGTGCGCGTCGCGTCGCCGACGGGCGCTGCCGCCGGATGAGTTCCGCGGGAGCAACCCCGCGCCTGGACGCCGCCCTTCCGCTCACCGTGGTCCTCGTGCGGCACGGCGTGACCCCGCTGACGGAGGCCGGCGTCGGCTCCGGGTCGGACGTCCCGGGCCCCGCGCTGAGTCCTCACGGCAGGATTCAGGCCGCCCAGGCCGCGGACGCCGTGTTCCGCATCGGCCGCGCGCCCCGGGCCGGGGCGCGCTCGTCGGGCGGCATGCGCGGCGGCGGCCTCTGGCCGGACCTGCCTCGTCCGACGGCGCTCGTCGCGTCCCCGGCGGTGCGCGCCCAGGAGACGGCGGCCGCCGTCGGACGCCGCCTCGGGCTGCACGTCACCACCGACGACCGGTTCGCCGAGTTCCGGTTCGGGAAGTGGCAGGGGCGTACCGCGCAGGAGGTCGAGCAGGACTGGCCGGGGGACCTGGAGCGGTGGCGCTCGACCGGCACCTTCGCGCCGCCCGACGGCGAGTCGTACGCGCAGCTCGGCGCCCGCGTGTGGGACGGCCTGACCGACCTGCTGGCCGGGGGCGTGGACCGCACGGTCGTGGTGGTGGGGCACGCCGGGCAGATCCGGACCGCCGTCGGGCAGGCTCTCGGGGCACCCGCCTCCCACTGGTCGCGGCTGCGCATCCCGCCCGCGTCGCTGTCGGTGCTGCGCCTCTGGGCGGACGGCACCACCGAGGTGACCGCCGTCGGCGTGCCTACCGACGGCTGAGCGCGCCCCGGGCAAAGGCCGGCGCGAGCGGCACCAGGGCGAGTACGAGGACGGCGGGCAGGGCGAACCCGAGCCGCAGGTTGTCGGCGCCGACGAAGCCGGTGAGCACCGCGCCGAGCAGCGCGCCCACGTAGTTGAACTGGTTGAAGCGCGCGATGACGGCGTCGGTCCGGGCGCGGTCGGGCTCGGCCGACGTCGTCCCGTCCGCCGGGGTGCCGTCCGTCGTGGCGTCGCCGGCAGCCGGGCCGTCCGCCGTCGGCCCCGCCGCGATGCGGCCCGCCGCCGAGAAGCTGAGCGGGGCCACCAACGCGACCGCCGCGCCGAGAACCGTGAAGCCGGCGACCGCGACCTGCCAGGTCGGCGCCAGGGCCACCAGCGCCAGGGCCCCGCTGGCGACGACCGCGCCGATCCGGAGCAGCGGCGTCACCCCGAACCGGGTCACGAGCGCTCCGCCGGCCAGCCGCACCACGATCGACGTCACGAGGTAGGGGAAGGTCGCGAGGGCCACGAGGTTGCCGGGCGCGTCGAACGACCGCGCCAGGTAGACGGGTCCCCAGGTCGAGGCCGTGGTGTCGACCATGTAGAACACGACCAGCCCGGCGCCCACGAGCCAGATCGGCTTCCACGGGACCGGCGCGGGGACGGGTGCGGCGTCCGACGGCGCGGCCTGATGAGGGGGAGCGACGCCCACCCCCGGCCCGACGTCGGCCCCGGGCGCGACCCGCGGGACGAAGCGCGCGAACGCGATCGCCAGCGGCACGACCGCGACGAACGCGCCCACCTCGGGGGAGAGGCGCCCCGTGGCGAGGGCGATGGCGGCGGCGATGATGCCGCCGGTTGTCCAGTACCCGTGCGACGACGGCAGGATGGGGCGGCCGTACCGGTGCTCCAGGTCGACGGCCTGCATGTTGGAGGTCGCGTCGACCAGACCGAGCGCGATCCCGTAGAGCGCCACCCCGCCGACGAAGAAGCCGACCGCGGGGGCCAGCGTGATCGCCGGGACGGCGACGACCATCAGCGCGAGCCCGAGCCGGAGCATCGGCGCGCTGCCGACGCGGTGCGCGGCGCGCTCGGCGACCAGCGATCCGACACCGGCGAGCAGCACCATCATGAGCAGCAGCAGGGAGAGCGCCACCTCGTCGAGCCCCCACTGCTCCAGGAACCGCGGCAGCCGGGTGGTGAGGCTGATGAAGACGAAGCCCTGCGCGAAGAACGCCGCGGCGACTGCGATCCTGGCGCCCGTCAGGCTGCTGATCCTCATGACCGCACATCCAACCGGTCGGTAGGCATCAGCGCCAGGGTTGCGGCCCACCTGGCCCCGGACATCACCTTCGAGACCTAGGTTTCTTCGCTTTCGGCGGCCCCAAAGCGAAGAAACCTAGGTCTCGAAGGGAAGGTGCCATCAGCGGGGAGGGTGCCAGCGGGGAGACGGCCAGCCGGAACCAGCAGGGACGACGCCGGGGCCCTCAGGCCAGGACCAGCTCCAGCGTTCGCGGGCCGCGGGGCTTGCCGTCCAGCAGGTTCGCCTCGATCAGCGTCTGGTCCTTGCCCGAGCCGATCTCCGTGAGCACCACCGACCCGACCAGCTCCTGGGCGGCCTTGAGCACGTCCTCGCTGGTCCGGGCCTCGTGCTCGCGGCGCAGCAGGTGCCCGGCCAGCACCCCGCGGGTGTGCTTGGCGTTGTGCGACACGACGGTCCGCTTCCCGTCGGTCTCGCGCAGCACACGCACCTCGACCCACTCGGCGGGCGGCGTCCCGTCGGCGCCCACCCCGACAGTCCGCGGCTTCCACGCCGCGACATAGGTCGCCGACCGGCAGTCGACGACGACGTCGCCCGCGGCCCGCGCGTCGAGCACCTCCGCGAGGGCGGGCTTCCAGAACGTGGCGAGCCGGCCGGCGTCGGGCAGGCCGACGCCCATGCCGAGCCGGTAGGCGGGGATGCGGTCGCCGGGCGCGACCACGCCCCACAGCCCCGAGAAGGTGAGGACGCTGGCCTGGGCGCGCCGCGCGGCGGCGTCGGGCAGGGTGGCCAGGCCGGCCGCCGTGTACAGGACGCCCGTGTAGACCTCGGCCGCGGGGGCCGCCGGCGCCTCGTGGAGCGTGGTGTTGCGCGCCACCTCGTCGGCGAGCCCGTCGCTGACGCCGAGTGCCGCCGTCGCCCCGGGCCGCGCGCTGACCTGGGCCAGCTCCGCCAGCACCTGCCGACGTCGGGCGGTGAGCTCCGGGTGGGCCAGGGCGGTCAGGTCGAGGGGCGCGGCGCCGTCGGGCGCGGGCGTCTTGCCCTCGGAGGGCGGCAGGAGCAGGAGCACCCGCCTAGCCTAAGTCGCCGTCCGGGTAGGTCGCCCGGGCCGGCCCACTAGGTTGGCGGGCATGGCGCAGGTCAAGGTGTACGGGAACCGGTCGGTCTGGGGCGAGCGGCGCGCGGAGGTCTCCGACGCGCTGCACGAGGCGCTCGTGCGCACCTGGCAGCTCCCCGCGGAGAAGCGGTTCCACCGCTTCCTCCTGCTGGACGACGGCGACCTGGTCGCCCCGCGCTCGGACGCCTACCTGGTCGTCGAGATCGTCTGCTTCACCGGCCGCAGCCGCGAGGCCAAGCGCGCGCTGATCGCCACCCTGTACGACGACGTCGCGCCGCGCCTCGGGCTGTCCGCGGACGACCTGGAGATCGTGATCCTGGAGAGCCCGCGCGAGAACTGGGGCATTCGCGGGGTGTCGGGCGACGAGCTCGCGCTGAGCTATCGCGTGGACGTGTGACGGCGTTGTCTAACCGGCTGCCGTGGCGAGCGGGATGGAGGGTTGACGGTACTCTTTCTCCTGCGGACGAGTCGGTCGGGCGGTCGCGTCGGGCACCCTCGGGTGCCCGCCGAGGAACGTCCGGGCTCCACAGGGCAAGGTGGTGGTTAACAGCCACCCGGGGTGACCCGCGGGACAGTGCCACAGAAAACAGACCGCCCTCGGTCTCCGGACCGGGGGTAAGGGTGAAACGGTGGTGTAAGAGACCACCAGCGCCGCCGGTGACGGCGGCGGCTAGGTAAACCCCACCTGGAGCAAGGTCAGACAGGCTGTGTTCGAGGGCTGCTCGCCCGATTCTCCTCGCGAGAAGCACAGCCGGGTAGACCGCTCGAGCCCTGCGGCAACGCAGGGCCTAGATGGATGACCGTCGCCCGCGCGGGGGCAACCGCGCGCGGGAACAGAACCCGGCGTACAGACCGGCTCGTCCGCTTTTAAGGCCCTGACCTGCATCGGAGCATCAGTCGGAGGCTTCCAGGGGCGAGATCACGTTCGCAGTTGCGCCATGGTCGCCTGGCCTGAAGGCCGTGGTGATACCAGTAGGTGTCCAGGGTCTCACTCGCGTCCTTGTGGCCAGTCGTGCCTGAACCGCCTTGACGGGACGCGCCGACCGCCATGGCGACGGGTGCCGCGAGTTCCGGTCCGGCACCTCGCTCGGGCCGACCGGAATGCTGACGATCGTCTCGGGCGCGCTTCCCGGGGCCAGCATTGTCGCTGGCCCCGCCGGCCTTTCGTCGACGAGGAGCCGCTACCTCGCGTCGGCAAGGGTGATCCGGCGCCGCAGGGCCTGGGCTAGTGGTGCTTCCCACACGTCGGTGCCCTCCGTCGGATCGGGACCGTCGTGCGGAAGCCGGGCCATCGTCTGCTTGGTGACGCGGATAGCCTCCCGGTCGCGCCGGGCGATGCGCCGGGCCAGGCGCTTGGCCTCGGCCCACACGTTCTCGGTCGGGACGACGGATTGCACGAGCCCGCCCTCCAGCGCCTCCTGGGCGTTGACGGCATCGCCGAGCAGCAGCATCGCGCGGGACCGGCCGGAACCGATCTCGGCAACCAGGCGGTCCAGCACCTCGCTCGGACCCACCGGGATGCTGACGACCGTCTCGGGCGCGCGGAACCGTGCGTCCTCGGCGGCCACGCGCAGGTCGCTCGCGACCGCCAGCCCGAGCCCTGTTCCGGCGACGTTGCCGTGCAGCGCCGCGACTGTCACCGCCGGGCAGGTGCGCCAGGCGCGCAGCACCTCGTCGCTGAGCTCGACGAGGTTCCGGTAGCCGTCGGGGTCGTTGGTGGCGAGCTGGCCGAGCTCGTCCAGGTCGCCGCCTATGCAGAAGTGGCTCCCTTCGGCGCGCAGCACGACGGCGGCGACGTCGTCGGGCAGCGTCGTGAGCACGTCGCCCAGGGCGGTCAGCGTCGCTCGGTCGAGCCGGTTGTCGCCGTCGGGTCGCGTGAGGGTCACCACCAGCACGGCGTCCTCGCGGTTGACCACGACGGGTCCGGCGGCGGACGCGCTCTCACCAGCGGCCACCGCCGCACCAGCACCCGCGGTCGCGGCTGGACGGGGTCGCCGCCGTACCGGCACCGAACGTGTTCCGCGGAAGGCGAGGGTCTCGTCGTAGCCCACTGGCCCGGCGAGCTCGAGATCGAACCGCTGCAGCACCTCGGGGAACAGTGTCGTCGCTTCCAGACGGGCCAGCGGCGCGCCTAGGCAGTAGTGCATGCCCACGCCGAAGGCGAGGTTGCGGCGGGGTGGGCGCGAGAGGTTCAGGTCGTGCGGCGAGTCGTAGGCGTCGGGGTCGTGGTTGGCCGCGGCGACCACGGCGTGCACGATCTGCCCGGCTGTCACCGGGATGCCGCCCGGCAGCTCCGTGTCCTGCGCCGCGTACCGGGTCATGAGCTGTACGGGCGATACGAAGCGAACCAGCTCCTCGACGGCGCCGTGCACGGCTTCCGGGTGCTCGAGCATCCACGTGGCCTGGTCGGGCCGGCGCAGGAGCTGCACCACGCCGTCGGACAGCAGGGACGTCGTCGTCTCGAGGCCCGCCTCGATCATGACGTTGAGCTGGGAGCCGGCCACCGCGCGCACCGCGGGGTCGGTCTCTGTGTCGAGCCACATTCCCAGCGGGGAGTCCTCCGGGAGCCGGGGTCTGGGCTGGGCGACGAGCTGTTCCCAGTACGCGTTCCACAGCTTGCCCGCGCGGTCGGCCTGCGCCATCCGCGCCTTGCTCGGCGCGAGGTCGTGCACGTTCGAGAGCTTGCGGCTCATCTCGCACAGCAGCGGGATGTCCTCGCGCGGCAGCCCGAGAACGATGCAGAGCACCGCCATGGGCAGCCGGTCGCCGACCAGGGCCCCGAAGTCCGCCTCGCCGTCGGCGCGCAGCACCGCATCGAACCGGTCGAGGTACTCGTGGACGGTCTGGACGATCTGCGGTGTGAGGTCAGCGACCGACTGCGGCGAGACGAACGAGCCAAGGCTGCGGCGCAGCCCGGCGTGCCCGGGCGGGTTGGTGCCGAGCGCGGAGTCGTGCAGGAACTTCAGGCCCGGGTGCCGCACCCACGTCGGCTGGCGCGCGGTGCGCCAGGCGGCGTCCACGGTGCGCCAGCCGGATCCGCTGAGCACCTCGTGGCTCGCGCCGTGCGAGGTGACCATCCAGGCTCCCCACGGCATGCGTACCGCCGGGCCCATGGCCCGCAGCTCGTCGTAGACGGCGTGGGGGTCGGCGCGCCCTTCGGGCGTGCTCAGGTGCCGGATCAGCTTGGTCACACGGCGGCGGGACTCGCGGTCCGAACTGGCTGCGACGGCGTCTGTCGTCTTCCGGGATCTACCGGTGTGGTCAGGCACTGGGGGGCTCCTTCTTCAGCCAAGACACCATCTCGTCTGCCGACGGACAAGGTTAAACATAACGTGCATACCGGGCAGAACATTCGACCCTTGCGGGTCGCTGTGTGATCATTGCGTAAAGAAGTGACTATGAGGCGGCCATGTTGCGGTGTGGGTAGTCTTGTGCGCCGTTGGCGCAGCCTGGCAGCCTCGGCAACCGCCTGCCACGCCGACCCCGGTGTCGAAGACCTTCTGTCGGTTCGTCACGAACGACACCGTTATTGCCGGGTCGGTCGGCGGAGAGGTGCGACGCCTCGGGGAGGCTGCGGTGGACGAGGTCGAGTCCTGGGTGCGCACCGGGACGTTCCGTACGCCGGTGCACCCGGAGACCCGACGGCGAACCCCGCGCGGGCACGGCGCACGAAGACTTGCGTGAACGGCAAGGCGCACCTCGATGCCGTCTGACGCTCCAGGGGCAGGTCAGACGCGGGCAGGCGTGCGGGCGGCCTGGCGCTCGGGAGTGAACGTCACCGGTAGCGTGGACGGGTAGCGCGACCACGGCGATGGCGCCCACTTCACCACCGGGTCGGTGAGCCTCAGGTCGAGCCGCTCCATGAGGCTCTCCACCGCGATCTTGACCACGAGCCGCCCGGGGCGCTTGGCGGGGCACGCGTGCGGCCCGACGCCGAAGGACAGGTGCGACCGGTTGCCCGCCTCGAAGAGGTCGTCGCTGGTGCGTACCCGCGGGTCGTTGTTCGCGGCGGCCACGCCCATCACTATCGCGTCACCGGCGCGGATCTGGGCGGTGCCGAGGGTGCAGTCGGTCACGGCGTACCGGGCGGGCAGGTTCGCCACGGGCGGCTCGCTCCACAGCGTCTCGTCCATCGCGTCGTCCAGGCCGCGGCGCACGCCGGTGACGCGACCGGTGTACCGGGGGTCGGTGAGCATGCGGCGAAGTGTGGTCGCGATCCAGGTCACGAGCATCTCGTTGGCCGCGCAGATCGCGATCACCATGGAGTGCACGATCTCGGTGTCGTCCTCGAAATTCGGGTGCTCGATGAAGCTGGTGGTCAGGTTCGGGCCTGGCTTCGCCCGGGTCGCGATGACGTGGTCCAGCACGATCTGGTCCATCCGGACCAGGGCTGACACGGGATCGCCGCCGTGCCCGAAGATCTCGCTCGCGCAGCGCAACAGGTCGATCCCCTGCTGCTCGTCGAACCCGAACATGCCCGACACCGCCAGGAACGACACCGCCGCCGCATACTCGCCCATCAGGTCCGCACTGCCCTTTGCGGCGAACGAGTCGATGAGCCGGCCGCAGACGACGCGCACGAGCGCTGCCGTCCGGACCTCGTCCATGTCGGCGAACGCCTCGTCCACCGGGAGCCGCAGCCGCCGGTGCTCCGCGCCGTCCGAGAAGTACAGGTTCCGCCGTCCGGTCGGGGACAGGATGGCGTGCAGGGTCGACTGCGGTGGTAGCTGCTCTCGCCAGTGCCGTGGGTTCCGGGCGAAGACGCTCTCGGTGCGCATCACCTCCATGACCTCGGCGTGCCCCAGCACGAGCCAGCCCGGTACGCCTGGCTCCAGGTCCACGGGGGCCACCGGCCCCCACTGGTCCTGCAGCTTGCGCAGTGCCGCAGTCATGTCCTCCGCACCGGTCAGGTCCACCAGCGCGACCCGGCCCTCGCTCCGCTGCGGTTCCAGGTCAGGCATGCTTCTCCACCCGTCGACACTCATCTAAATTATCCATCGAAATATGGGGCGACCTGCGTAGACGCCCGACCCGGCGTTTCTATCACGGGCAGCAGAGAACACGAAACACGCGGCGTTCTTCCCCACGGCGGCCAGGTCCGGGCTCATCGCCGTCGCGAACGCCAGCACCCGGAACGCCTCTCGCGAGACCCCCGCTCTGTTCATGACCGCTCAGGGCCAGCTCGACCCCATCCTGTGGTGGCCTGCGGTCCGCTCCGGTAGAACGATCGCTATGAGCTCGGTGGCGAACGTCATGATCTCGGTCGATGTGGACGACACCGAGAACGTGGAGGCGCTGAGCGAGTGGCTGCGGACAGAACCCCCCCCCGCCGGTCGAGTCCCGCTCGCACCGAGCGAGGACGACGAGGTCCGCACCCAGAGTGCGATTGCTGCGCGGTGCGGCGACTACGCCGTGAGGCGATCCGCTTCTGCCAGCAGCAGCTCGCCGAACGGCTGAAAGCCGATGCTGTAGGCGTAGACGCCGCTGAACACCCGGTGGATGGTTCCCCATTCCCAGATGGCGGTGGCGTCCACGCCGGTGCGCGATGCCAGTCGCTCGGTCCGCGCCCGGAGGTCGTCGCCGAGGTCCGGGTTGCAACGCACGATGGTGCCGAGATCGCACGCCGGTTCGGCCCGCAGCCCGGCTGGATCGATGAGCTTGTAGCTGCCGTCACTCGCCTGCAGGGCGTTCAGCTCGTGGATGTCGCCGTGAACCAGAACAGCGGATCGATCGTCGTGGGCACGGCGACGACGGTTCATACATTCCAGCGCGTCCGCCACGGTGGCCGGCGAACACGGCCGCCCGGCCTGCTCCCAGAGTCCTGGTAGCCGGTGGGCGTCCTGCTCAGCCAGTTCCGCGCCGGTCGGAAGGTCGATGTCGGGGCCGACCGGACGCCACAGCCGAACCGCCACATCGCACAGCAAGCTGTGACGGCTGACCGGGTCGGCCACGATGTCGTGCATGGGAGCCCCGAGGCGCTCCAGCAGAAGGGCTTGCCGATCCATGTCCTCGCCCAACAGCTCGGCGCATCCCTCGCCGTCCGCGAGGCGGAGCAGCGTGGCCTCCGGGCCGATGTCCCGACCCGGCACGCCGATCTTGAGGACCGCCGGCGTTCCGTCGACCAGCGTCGCCTCGACGACCAGGGCGACGTGACCGCCCGCGAGGCTGGACCCGATCGTCAGCGACCACTCCTGGGCCAGTGAGTCGACCATGTCCGGGAGTTCGTCCAGCCAGGACTCGTTCCCGCCGGCTACGACCGTCTTGCGGACCTGTTCGGGAACGTCGAGGATCACACCGCCACGCTAGCCCGTACGGCCACGGTGGCGTACGGACCGGCTCGTCCGATTCAAGGCTCGCACACGGAGTGTCAGTGGGTGCTGGCACGATGCCGGCCATGCCAGTTCCCGACGTGATCCCCATCGCCCACGAACCCGACTACCGGACTGCCACGATCGGCCGGTACGACGGTGGGCAGTTCTTTGCGTCCCTCACCTACGCGTTCCGTGACGGGTACAACGCGACATGGGGCGACTGGCGGGATCACAAGCTCGCCTTCGCTGTGCTGCACCGGTTCGACGACGACGGACGCCATGTCGAGTCAGAGATCCTTACTGGCGGCACCGTCCGTGAGGAGCGGGACGGCGTCACCGTCACACCGGGGTTGGAGGAGTGGCTCGATGATCGGCTCGACGCGCTCTCAGGGCGCGAGTTCCGCAGTATCGCGATCCGTCCGTTTCAGACCACGCACGACGGAGTCCTGTTCGGGCTGGTCCTCGAGCGCCACGGCGAGGGCACAGGTGCTGACGATTGGGCCGAGCTCTATCCGGATGGGCTCGGCTTCCATGAACCCTGGGACGGCTTCTACGACACCTGAGTCGCTGGCGTGCTCGGACT
Organism: Promicromonospora sukumoe; assembly: GCF_014137995.1. NCBI lineage: Bacteria > Bacillati > Actinomycetota > Actinomycetes > Micrococcales > Promicromonosporaceae > Promicromonospora > Promicromonospora sukumoe. Next base: position 3,501,801 of record NZ_JACGWV010000001.1, on the reverse strand, counting down.
CAGCGTGCGGGCGTCCGTTGCGGCCGCAGGATTGACGCGTCGTCGCTGACCAGGGCGACGGCCACTCCGTGCTTGGCGGCCAGCATGGTGAAGGCGGCTCTTGCGGTCCTGGCTTGGCTCCAGGAGAACGTCCCGTAGACCAGCGAGGTGCCGATGCTGTAGTCCGTCATCCGGCTTTCGAGTTCCGGGTCGCGACGCAGGTCCTCGTCCGTGACCGCGTCCGGACCGTTCATCGGCGGGAAGGCCTGGATCAGCTCGCCGTAGAAGGACCGGAGATCCGGCGTCGTCACATCCGGGTCGTCGTACGAGTGGTCCTCGGACCACTGGGACTGCTCGTCCCACCACGCGGGGAAATCGCCGTCGGCGACCACTGCGGGGTCGAACGCGAGGAGGTCGTAGCTCATGGGCACACCGTAGCGACACCTTCGGTCGCTCGGCTTGGACGATGCGTAAAGTATCCGAGACTCTCCGTTATTCATCGTACTCGGCTGGATGCCTACATTGGGTGTCGCGGGCGAACCAGCCCGCGACAACCGCCCGGTGGACGGGCAGAGAGAGGAAGCACCGTGTCCGAGTTCGACATCAAAGAGTTCTACGGCCGCTACGTCGACGTGATCAACTCGCACCAGTGGGACCGCGTGGGTGAGTTCATGGCCGATACCGTCGTGGCCCACGGGGTGTCAGTCACGCGCGAACAGGGGATCGCGAACTTCGCGAGCATCACGGACGCCATCCCCGACCTCACGGTCGAGGTGAAGCAGACCGTGTACGCCGGCGACACCATCGGCACCCACGCTGTGCACCGCGGCACGCCCGTGCAGGAGTGGCTCGGCGTGCCGCCGAACGGCAAGCCGATCGAGGTGCACGAGATCACGACCTACAAGGTCGAGAACGGCAAGTTCGTGCAGATGTCCAACGTCTGGGACCTCGAGACCCTCAAGCGGCAGCTCTCGAACTGAGCACGGGAGACAGCCTCGCCTGAGATGCCCAACGCCCCGACCTCTCGGGGCGCTGGGCATCAGTGCGGAGGCGTGCCGAGAGGCCTGACCAGCGAGGCGACGTCACGCACTAGTGCCTCTCCGTCATGTCGGGGCTCGGCGTGCCTTGTGTCGCATGGGCCCGACAATGACACCGACGCAAATCGCAACTCCCCCAAGGAGAACAAGAATCGGAAAGACGATGTCACCAGGGTGCGCGAGGTGCGACAGGTCAGCCTCGGCAACCACCCAGTTGCTGTGGTCAGCGTCGTACCGCACGTCGAACTCGAAGTCGTACGGGGCGATGTTCGTATACCAGCCAGGGTCGAGGGACTCATCGACCGCACGAGTGGGGACAAGTAGTTCGACCGGCACTTGCTCCCGGTTCCCTTTCTGGTCGGGGACCTCGATCTCGGCGAACACCTCGTGCGACACCATGCTGCCCGACCTCGTGTCGAGGGTGATCAGGGCGTCCGACGCCGTCGTCAGCGATCCCGATGTCTGAAGGTGCGTAGCGATCGCTGCTGTTCGCGCGTCGGTCGCGCACAGCAGGACTCCTACTCCCGTCAGCACCAGGCCGCCCGCGAGCACAAGGTCTGCGAAACGGTTCGTTCGAGTTCGTTCCCGTGTCCGGGTCTCGATCCGGTCCAGCGCCTCCACGATCGCTTCGTCGACCTGTGATGCTTGGGTGCCATGGACGGCGATCTCATCGCTGTGATGGCCCATGGCTGATCGCACGGCACGGATCTTTTGTTCAGCTTCTACATGCGCGCGCACGGTTGGTCGTACCCAGCACGAGGTCAGCACAACTAGCACGCCGAACGCGATCCAGTAGCCGGTGATGTCGTTGCTGTAGACCCAGCGCTCGACATCCTCGACCGTCATGATGCGGCTGGTCGCGCGAGGGTGGTCAGGGTAGTAGTAGACGACGAAGATCCCGTCGTACGGGGGCGGTGCGGTGACCCATTTCCCGGTCGGTACGTCGTCTCTGTTCCAGTCGACATCTGTGAGCTCAACCGTACGGCTGCCGTCGGGAAACGTAATCGTGGCTCGGAACGTGGAGTCACAGCCCCGGCAGTCCCGGTAATAGACCTCAGCGTCGAACGCACCGGCGAAGTCGCCAACCTGGTAGAGGTCATGAGCCTGGTCGGACTTCGCCTGGCTCCAGATGCAGAACGTAAGCCAGACTCCTGACACGGTGAGACCCATGATCAGCATGAACATCGCGAGGTAGCCGACCTTCGAGAGTCCCTGGCGCGGCAGTAGCTGGGCCGCCTGGGCCCGGGGCACGCGATGTTTCTCCGAGGCCAAGTGCCTTCCAAATCGTGGCTGGGCTGCGTTGATGTGGTGAGGTTGAATCCTCGCGGGCTTGGGCCCGGGCGATCAACGCAGTCGGTCAGAGTTCACCCTCTGTCACCGGAGAATCGCGCTCAGCGCCTCGTCTCGTACCGGTTCATGACCACCCCTCCCGGAAACGTCCGCGTCTCCAGCAGGTTCAGGTTCACCCAGCTGTCCAGCGCGGAGTAGAACGGTGCGCCGCCGCCCACGAGGACCGGATGGGTGACGATCGCGTACTCGTCGATCAGCCCGGCCCGCATCGCCGCCCCGGCGAGTGTCGCGCCGCCGACCCGCATCGGCCCGCCGTCGTCGGCCTTGAGCCGGGTGATCTCGGCGACGGCATCGCCGTCGAACAGGCGGGTGTTCCAGTCGACCGTGTCGATCGTCGACGAGAACACCACCTTCGGCGTGTCCCGCCAGTTCCGCGCGAACTCGACCTGCGCCGGGGTGGCGCCCGGCTGTTGGTCGCCCGTCGGCCAGTAGGAGCTCATGATCTCCCACAGCTTGCGCCCGTACAGGAACAGCTCGATGGCCCGCTCCTCGTCGAGCCACCACTGGAACAGCTCTTCGTTCGGCTCGCCCCAGCCGAGGTCGTCGCCGGCCGCGGCGATGTAGCCGTCCGCGCTCACGTTCATGCCGTAGAACAGTTTCCGCATGGCTCCATGCCTTCCGTCGGTCGTCTCCAGCCTGCAGCGCTGAGACCGGTATGGCGCGGGAAAGTCATCGGTGCGGTCGGGCTCTACTTCCGTCGATTCCCGGGCGGTTCGATGGCACGCTTCACCCCATGACCGACGAGACGTACGACAAGGCGGGCGGCGCCAAGAAGCCCGGCTCCACGGAGCAGGTCGTCCACGATTCGGCCGGCACTCTCGGGCTGGGGCTCGGGCTGACCATCGGGGGCACGGTTGTCCTCCTCGTCGTGGGCGTGCTCCGCTTCGTACCCAATGCCACGGCGTACGGGTTCTTCATGTTCTTCGGGGGCATCGCGGTCGTCGTCGGCGTGATTCAGACCGTCATCGGCGTCTACCAGCTCGCCCAGAACATCGACCGCATGGCCAAGGCAGTGCTCAAGAGGCAGCGGGACTAGCGAAGGCGGCGGAGTCGTGAGGCGAAGCAGCCGGAGGCGATAAGCGCGTAGGGGGTTCAAGTCCCCCTCCGGACGGACGCGACTCGCTGCCCCAAATCGCTAGCCTGTCCGGGTGCTGATCGAGCGAGTGAGCGTCCGACCCGCCCTGGTCGAGGACGGCGCCTGGCCGTGGACCGTGCCCGCCGTCGCCGAGATCGCCGCGCGCGGCGTGCGGCTGACCAGCAGCATCGTGATCCTCATGGGCGCGAACGGGTCCGGTAAGTCCACCGTGCTCGAAGCGATCGCGGAGCAGTACGGCATCGACGTGCGGGGAGGCCACGGCGGCCGCAAGTACGCGAGCCAGCTCGAGCCGAGCCCCCTGGGTGAGGCACTCGTCCTGGACCGGACGATCGCCGGGGCCCGCATGCTCCGCCAGAAGGCGAAGGGCTTCTACCTGCGTGCCGAGACAGCCGCCGGGATGCTGGAGTTCATGACCGGAGCCGGGGTGAGCGGGTACGGCGACCGGCTGTCGACGGAGGTCAGCCACGGGGAGTCGTACCTCCAGGCGATCTCCGGCAGGTTCGACGGCCCCGGCCTCTACCTGCTCGACGAGGCCGAGGGGCCGCTGTCGTTCGAGTCGACCCTGCAGCTCCTGTACCGGCTGCAGGACCTGGCCGCCGACCACGCCGCCCAGATCATCTACGCGACGCACTCGCCGCTGGTCGCCGCGATCCCCGGGGCGCAGATCCTGGAGATGACCGAGCACGGGATCGCCGAGCGCGAGTGGTCCGAGCTGGAGTCGGTCGCCCTCTGGAAGAGGTTCCTGGGGCGCCCGGGCACCTTCTTCGACGCCGAGTGACCCGCTGACATGAGCTGGGTGGCGAACGTGATGGTCTCGGTGGACATGACGGACAGGGAGAACGTCGAGGCGCTGAGCGGATGGCTGCGGACCGAAGCACCTCGGCTGTCGGGGCGCGAGGGGCGCGGGGTGGGTTACCTCAGCCCGCTGACCGACGTCGGAAGCGCGCAGTGGGGCGGGTGGAAGGCGCCGGAGTGCGAGGTCTGGGCCGGTGCGCTGAACCACGCGGACCTCGAAGCTCTCCGGCAGCGGTTCCTCGAGACGCCGTGGCGCGAGCCGAACGTGGCGCAACTCTTCGTGATGGACCAGGAAGAGGCCTACTTCCGTCTGTGGATGATCGCGGTGGAGAGCTGCGGCAGTTCGCGCCACTCGTCCCGGACGAGGACGACGATGACTTCTACCAGGGCTGGTAGCCACGCCACCGATCGGCAGAGCCCCGGCTCAGAGCTCCAGCGTCAGATACACCGAGTCCCCGTGCTCGGCGTCGGCCTCCACCCGGCCGCTCCGGGCGAACCCGACCTTCTCCAGCACCCGAAACGACGCCTCGTTCCACTCCCGGACCGTCGCCCACAGTCGTCGGTAGCCCGACGCGCGCGCCCAGTCGAGCACGGCGCCCGCCGCCTCGGTCGCGTACCCCTGGCCCCGGGCCCGGCGCAGCAGCTCGTACGCCAGCTCCGGCTCGTCCCGTGGCAGGTCGGTGCCCGCGATCAGCCCGCAGTAGCCGACGACGTCCCCGCTGGCCTTCACCTCCAGCGCCGGCAGCCCGAGGCGTTCCAGCGGGGAGCCGTCACGGATCCAGCCCTCGACGTCGGTCACGCTCGGGCGGCCGTCCACGCCGATCCGCCGGTGCGGCGGGACCCGCGGGTCACGCTCGATCCACATCTCGTGCTGGACGGCGGCCTCGGACACGCGCCAGGGCCGCAGCAGCAGGCGTTCCGTCTCGAGCACGAACATGCCGTCGAGCCTAACCGGAGCTTTCACCCGGCGCCGCTGAGCCGGCCGCCAAACCGAGGTGCCAAACCGAGCCGCCAAACAGGGGCGCCAAACCGAGCCAGCAACCAGCGCCGCTGCATGAGTTTGCACCAAACGTCGGACTGCCAGTTTCGCGTTCCCGGGGCGGAAGTTATGGTCCGAACGGCGGCGCGTCGGGCGCCGACGGGTCGCTGTCCGCACGCGACCGGAGTGCAGGGGGCGCACACGTTGATCTCGTTCAGGAGCGGTACCGGTCGCGGCCGCGTCACGGCTGCCGCTGCCGCCATCGGGCTGACCGCGCTGGCCGCCCTCACCGGCCTGGCCGGCGTCTCGGGCGCGGTCCCCGCGCACGCCGCGGTGTCGGCCTACAACCCGTTCGACGTCAACAGCGACTTCACGATCGTCACCACCGGGGACGCCCACCTGAACAACGCGGAGCTCGAGGGCTCCGTCGCCGCGTTCGGCAGCATCTCCTCGGGGAACCCGAACGGGTACACCGTGCTCCACCAGACGGCGGGCCAGGCCGACTACACCGTGCCGCTGGTCGACGGCGACCCCGTGCGCATCCTCGCCGGGCAGTTCACCGGGACCGGCTCCTTCGACATCTCGAATCGCGACGACTCCGGGACCATCGGCACGTCGAGCCCCGAGGCGAACGCCCTCGCCAAGCTCGCCGACACCACGGGCCTGACCGCCCAGGTCCGCGGCGGCGGCGTCGGCGACAACGCGGGCGGCGACTTCCCACGCGTCACCAACGCCGACGGCGGCTTCCTCGACCTCAAGGCGGCCCCGTTCGCCGACTTCGCCGTCGACGACCTGGGGACCGGGCAGGACGCGGTCGCGGAATACTTCCCCGGCCTGGAGGCCGACGTCGCCCGCACCAACGAGTGCCTCGCCTCGATGTACGGCAACCCGGACCTGTCGAACGCGGTGACCGTCACCGACGAGGGCGGCCTCGTCTACCTCTCCGGCTTCTCCACCACGATGCCGAACGTCGTCGACTACGAGGACATCGCCGGCGCGACCGTCAAGATGGACCGCGCCGACGGCTACGTCCCGACGGCGCAGGCGCCGCTCGTGATCCGCGTGCCCGAGGGGACCACCACGATCGGGCAGATCGACATCGAGGGCTGGTCCGCGGGCAGCGGCGAGCAGCAGGACTACGCGCGCTACATCATGCTCGACCTGTCCGCCGTGACCGGCACCGTGACGGTCGACGGCCTGGAGCTCGGCGCCATCTGGGCGCCGAACGCCATGGTCGAGTTCTCGTCCGGCGTCACCACGAACGGCCAGTGGTTCACCGACGGCGTCAGCACCAGCGGCGGCGGCGAGATCCACCACCACCCGTTCGGCGGCCAGCTCCTGTGCGACGACGCCGTGACCGCCGTACCCGAGATCGGGTCGAGCGTCGCGGTCGAGGGCACCGACGACACGGTGCTCCCGGTGACCGGCGGCACCGTGATCGACACCGTCACCTACAGCGGCCTGACGCCCGGCGTCGAGTACGTCGTGACCGGCACGGTCGTCACCGCCGACGGCGCGAGCACCGGCGTCACGAGCAGCACCACCTTCACCCCGACGGCGCCGTCCGGCACGGTCGAGGTGCCGCTGGAGTTCACCGCGGAGCAGGCCGAGACCTACGCCGGGCAGCCGCTCGTCGTGTTCGAGGTCCTGAGCCGGGGCGGCGTCGAGGTCGCCACGCACGAGGACCTCGCGGACGAGGCACAGACGTTCGCGGTCGCCGAGGACGTCGGCCCGTCGCCGAGCCCTAGCCCGAGCGCCAGCCCCAGCACCACCCCGAGCCCCGGCCCGTCGCCGTCGGGCAGCCCGTCGGCGAGCACCCCGGCGCCGTCCGGCGCGCCCACCCCCACACCGTCCGGGAGCCCGGGCATGCCAGGTTCGCCCGACGGCGGCCCCGGATCGCTCGCCGTGACCGGCTCGCCCGCCGGCGTCCTGGGCGGGCTCGCCGCGGCGGCCGTCGTGGTCGGCGCGCTCCTCATCGCCGTCCGACGCCGCGCGGGCAGGTAACCCGCTCCGGCAGGTATCCCGCTCCGGCAAGAAGACAGGCACCCGGCTCAGTACCCGGTACCAGTCTTCGCCCGCCGCCGCTCGCTCGGGTGCGCGCCGCCCTTGAGGTCGAGGGTCTTGCACGCCTCGTCGATGTCCTGGGTCAGGCGATCCACCTGGGCCCGGCTCATCGTCTCCTTGACCAGGGCGCGGAGGATCTTCACGTCCTGCGCGTCCGGGGGCAGCGTGTACGCGGGCACCATCCAGCCGCGCTCCGCCGAGAGCTGCCACGCGATGTCCGACTCGTCGTAGCCGACGTGGTCGCCCGCGAGCCGGAACGCGACCAGCGGGAGCTGCTCCAGGTCGTCGCCGATCACCTCGAACCGACCCGTGTCCCGCAGGTTCGCCGCCAGCACGCGGGCGTTCTGCTGCATCTGCTTCATCACGTAGGTGTAGCCCTCGCGCCCGAGCCGCACGAAGTTGTAGTACTGCGCGAGCACCATGGCTGCGCCCGTCGAGAAGTTGAGCGTGAACGTCGCGTCCGTCTTGCCGAGGTAGTTCTCGTAGAAGACGAGGTCCTGCGCCAGGTCGGCCGTCTCGCGGAAGACCAGCCAGCCGATCCCCGGGTAGACCAGCCCGTACTTGTGCCCCGAGACGTTGATGGACCGCACCTGCTCCAGCCGGAAGTCCCACGGCGAGTCCGGGTACAGGAACGGCCAGACGAACCCGCCGCTCGCGCCGTCGACGTGCAGCGGGATGTCGAGCCCACGCTCCGCCTTGACGTCCAGGAGCAGCCGGTTGATGCCCACGATGTCGTCCATGTGGCCCGTGAAGGTGGTGCCGAGCACCGCGGCGACGCCGATCGTGTTCTCGTCCAGGAACGGCGCCACGTCGTCCGGGCCGATCGTGTACTTGTCCTTCGCGAGCGGGATGATCCGCGGCTCGACGTCGAAGTACCGGCAGAACTTCTCCCAGACCACGTGCACGTCGCCGCCGAACACGAGGTTGGGGGTGCCCACGGACAGACCGGCGGCCTGGTGCCGCTCCTTCCACTTCCACTTCAGCGAGAGCGCACCCAGCATGATCGCCTCCGACGACCCCTGGGTGCGGCACCCCGTCGTCTCGCCCGGGGCGTGGAACAGGTCCGCGAGCATCCGCACGCACCGCTGCTCGATCTCGGCCGAGATCGGGTACTCCGCGTGGTCGATGAAGTTGCGGTGCAGGTTCTCGGCGATGATCCGCTGCGCCTCGGGCTCCATCCAGGTCGTCACGAAGGTCGCCAGGTTCCGCATCGGGTCGCCCTCGAGCGCCAGGTCCTCGCCGAGCATCCGCATCGTGTCGGTGGGACTCATCCCCGTGGCCGGGAACAGCGTCGAGGGGACTTCCTCGGTGAGGAAACGGTTGCCGTAGAGCGCCGCAGTGCGCTCGTCGCGCGTGGCCATGTCTTCGAGTCAAGCACGGCGGTCTGACGCCGTCGACCGGAGCACGGGCGATCTTCGACGGCGCTCGCGGGCCTCAGCGATCGGGGCGTTCGGCGAGCTGCAGCGCCCCGCCTACGACGAAGCAGACCGCCCCGCCGAACGTGCCCCAGTTGACCAGGCCGGCGTCGACCACGGTCGAGGTGGCGGGCCGCGTGAACGCGGCGAGCCCGGCCAGGAAGAACAGCACGGAGCCGAGCTGGTTGACCGCCACGACCCACCAGCCGAGGTCGTGCGGGCGTAGCCCGATGCGGCCGTGGCAGACCTCGACCAGGGCGAGGTGTCCCGACAGCAGGAAGAAGACGCAGCCCAGCATGTCGGGCAACCAGATCCACCCGTTGGACTGCCGGGCCGTGAGGTCGGACGCGAACGCCGCGACCAGGCTGACGCCGAAGAACAGGGTGCCGGCAAACAGCACGGCGGCGCTGAGCCAGCCGATCTGCAGGGGTTGCCAGGCCCACCAGGTCCACGACGTGGAACGCAGGGTGCCGCCCTCGTCGATGCTGGTCGGCGCGTTCGACGCCTGCACCACGGACACGTAGCCGCCGGTGCTGAAGAATACCCCGCCGACGAGGTAGACCAGGTCGACGGCGCGGACGCTGCCGACGTCGAGCTGGGCGAGCAGTGGACCCAGGGCGAACAGGGACCCACCCACGATGAATGCGACGCCCGCGGCCACGTTGGCCCGGGCCAGCCGGGTCGCGGTGGTGGGCTCGGCGCCGACGACGCGGGTCACGTTCCCCGCGGCGTCCCGGACCTCGACCCGGCCGCGGCGCCGGACCGGCCGCGACGCCCAGCGGACCGACGACCCGTCGACGAGGTGCCAGGTCATCCGGGTGACGAACCCGCCAGAACGCTCGACCCGCCCCAGCGCCCACCGCGCCGGACGGGCGATCCGCGGGCCGTGCGGCGCGTCGTCAGCCACGTTCCCGAACGTAGCACCGGCCGTGCGGGCCCGCGCCTGTGATCCCGAGCGGTCCTACCAGTCGGGGAGAATGCGCACATGCGACTTCTGCTGCTGCGCCACGGACAGACCCCGTCGAACGTGGGAGGCCTGCTCGACACGGCCTACCCCGGCCCCGGGCTGACGGCGCTCGGCGAGCGTCAGGCGGCCGCCGTCCCCGGCGCGCTGCGCGACCGTCAGGTCGACGCGATCGCCGTCTCCTCGCTGGTCCGGACGTCGATCACGGCGGCTCCGCTCGCCGAGGCGCGGGGGATCGAGCCGCAGGTGTTCGACGGCCTGCGCGAGATCGAGGCCGGCGACCTGGAGATGGCCGGCGCGCACGAGGCGCACCTGCGCTACCTCGACACGGTCTTCGGCTGGGCGCGGGGCGACGTCGGCCGGGCGATGCCCGGCGGCCCGGACGGCCGCGCGTTCCTCAGCCGGTACGACGACGCCGTGGCGCAGCTCGCCGCCCAGGGCCTCGAGAGCGTCGTCGTGGTCTCGCACGGCGCCGCGATCCGCGCGTGGGCCGCGGCACGCGCCACGGGCGTCGACGTCGACCACGCCGAGCAGACGCCGCTCGCGAACACCGGCCTGGTCGAGGTCGAGGGCGACCCGGTCGGCGGCTGGCGCGTGACGTCCTGGAACGCCGAGCCCGTGGGCGGGGCCGAGCTGGCCCCGCTGGTGGCGGACGACCCGACGGGGGAGCCCGTCGAGCCCTGACCCCACCCGACGCAGACCCCATCCGACGCAGGCCCCGCCGCCGCCCCGGCTCACGACCTCCGACGGCTCACGTCGTCCCGACGTCGTACCGGGCGCCGGTGGCGACGGCGCCCAGCTTGTCGGGGTTGGCGACGTTGTGGATGGCCGCGATCCGGCCGTCGGCGTCCACGTCGAACGTGACCGTGGAGATGACCCGGCCCGCTCCGCTGAACACGAGGCCGGGCCCGCCGTTGATCTCGACGAGCTCCGCCCGCATGTCGGCCGGATCGACGCCCTGGTAGGTGACGGTCCCGAGCGCCGCGAACCACTTCGCCACCGTGTCCGCGCCTACCACGGGCTTCAGCGCCTGGCGCACCTTGCCGCCGCCGTCGGTCCACAGGGTGACGTCGGGGGCCAGGAGCTCCAGCAGGGCGTTGAGGTCGCCGCCGGCCGTGGCCGCGAAGAACCGCTCGGTCACCTCGCGCTGCCGGGCCCGGTCGGCGCCGTACCGCGGACGCCGCGCCTGCACGTGCTCCCGGGCCCGGTGCGCCGCCTGCCGCACGGCCGGCTCCGACCGCTCCGTCGCCTCGGCGATCTCGGCGTGGCTGAAGCCGAAGACGTCCTTCAGCACGAACACCGCGCGCTCCAGCGGGCTCAGCGTCTCCAGCACGACGAGCATCGCCATCGAGACCGACTCGGCGCCGACGGCGGCGTCGGACGCGTCCCCGCCGGTCAGGATCGGCTCGGGCAGCCAGGGTCCCACGTACGTCTCGCGCTTGTACCGGGTGGAGCGCAGCCGCTCCAGCGCCAGGTTCGAGACGATCCGCGTCAGGTAGGCCTTCGGGTCGGCCACCTGCGAGCGGTCCGCCGCGGTCCACCGGATCCACGCGTCCTGGACGGCGTCCTCGGCGTCGGCGGCGCTGCCGAGCAGGCGGTAGGCCACGGAGAACAGCAGCCGGCGGTGCTCCTGGAAGACCTGCTGCCCGGGTCCGGCGCCCTGCCCGGGCGCGACGTCGTTCATGCCGCCCTCCGGGTGAAGCGCCCGCCGGTGGGCCAGAACGCGCCGGAGGCGGGCATCTTCTTCATGCGGCCGTAGGTGGGCCAGGGTGATGCGGTCACGGTCTCCTTGTACCTCATCGCCGTCCGCCCGGTCAGGCTGATCCGGCGCGGGCTGTCGTCGGGGTGGGTGAACTGGACCACGGCGTCGGCCCGGCCCAGGCTGACCGGCGTGTGGTAGTAGCCGAACCGGAACGGCTTCGGCTCCAGGCCCCGGAGCACCCGGTCGATCGAGAGCGCGGCGTGCACGCCGGTCGGCATGCCACCCTGGCAGGTGCCGTGCATGACGCCGTAGCCCTGGCGGACCGCCGCGGCGTCCCCGACCGCCCAGACGTCCGGGTGCGACACCGAGCGCAGGGCCGCGTCGGTGACGACCCGCCCCCGCTCGTCGACCCCCAGCCCCGCGGCGGCGGCCAGGGGGGACACGCGCGACCCGCCCGTCCAGAGCACGACGTCGGCGGCGACGCTCCCGCCCCCGGCCAGCTCGACGCCGTCGGGCCGTACCTTGACCACCTCGGCGCCGGCGCGCACCGTGACCCGCAGCCGGTCGAGCGCGCCCCGCAGGTACGTCCGGGCCCTGGCGTTCATCGTGGCGCCCGGCTCGGCGCGACCCACGAGGACGACGTCGAGGTCCGGCCGCTGCTCGGCGATCTCGGCGGCCGACTCGATGCCCGTGAGCCCGGTGCCCACGACCACGACGGTGCCGCCGCGGAGCCGGCCGAGCCGGTCGGCGAGCAGCTCGGCGTCCTGCGCGTTGCTCAGGGCGTAGGCGTGGTCGTCGGCGCCCGGTACGCGCGCCGTGTCGGCGACGCTGCCCAGCCCGTAGACGAGGGTGTCGTAGGGCAGCACCTGGTAGTCGTCGATCCGCACCGTCCGCGCGTCCGTGTCGACCGCCGTCACCCAGCCGCGGACGAGCTCGGCGCCCGTCCCGTCCAGCATCTCTGGGATGCTGAGCTCGCCGACCTGCTGCCCCGTCGCGGTCATGTGCAGGCGCAGCCGCTCCGTGAACCGGTCCGACCCGTTGACGAGGGTGACCTGCACGTTCGCCAGCCGCCGGGTCCGCGCCGCGAGCTGCACGGCCGCGGCCATGCCCGCGTACCCGGCCCCCAGGATCACCACCCGGTGCGTGCCCGTCGTGCCCGCCGTGCTGCTGGTCCGCTGTACGTCGCGCTGTGCGTCCATCGTCCTGCTCCTTCGTTCGATGCTGATGACTGGTGGATGGAGGCAGGCCACCCGGACGTGACATCGGGCCAGTGTGACGCGCGACACACCAGCGAGGAGCGGGGCAGGAGCAGACGGGAGCAGGCCGGGGCAGAACCTCTCAGCCGACGACGCCGGCCGGCTCCCCGGCGCGCGCGTCGAGGCCGAGCTCCGGCGGCAGGTCGTCGTCGTGCCGCACGACAAGCGACGTGACCGCTCGCGTGAGGCAGACGTAGAGGCGGCGCAGGCCGGTCGCGTGGTTCGGCTCGGCCGCGACGATCGCGGCCGGGTCGAGCAGCACCACGTGGTCGAACTCCAGGCCCTTCGCCAGCGAGGCGGGTACGAGGTCGAGGTGGGACTCGAACTCCGAGGGGTCGAGGCCGGCGGGGTCGAGGGCGTCGCCGTCCGGCCCCGCCTCCGCCTCCGCGGCCGCAGCGCCCGGTCCGGCGTCCTCCTGCTCGCCGACGACGGCGAACGTGAGCCCGACGGCGCCCAGCGCCTCGCGGACGTGCGGCACGTCGGCGTCGGGCACGATCAGCCCGACCGAGCCCTCCAGGTCCGCGATGCCGACCTCGACCAGCAGGTCGTCGAGCGGCGCCGTGGTGAACCTGAGCCGGCCGCGGGTGCGCCGGACCGCCGTCGGCGGCTCCAGCCCGGGCGCGATGCTCGGCAGGAGCCGGGCCGCGAGCTCGATCACGTCGGCGGGTACGCGGAACCCGGCCGTGAGCTGTTCCACGTGCCCGTCAGGCTGGGCCAGGTGGCCCAGCACGTCCGCCCAGTCCCGGGACGCCCACGGCGTGGTGGCCTGGGCCAGGTCGCCGAGCACGGTGAGCGAGCCGGTCGCGGCGCGGCGGCCCAGGGAGCGCAGCATCATCGCTGACAGGTCCTGCGCCTCGTCGACGACGATGTGCGCCACCGACTCGGTCCGGTCCAGCAGGTCGGTGACCTCGTCGAGCAGCACGAGGTCCGCCGTCGTCCAGCGGGCCGAGCCCGCCGTGCGCGGCGGGCGCGCCCAGACCAGGAGGGCCTGCTCGGCGTCGGACAGGAGACCGTCGGCGTGCTCGGCCAGGAACTCCGCGTCGGAGAACAGGCGGAACAGCAGCCTGCGCGGGTCGACCGCGGGCCAGACGGCCGCCGCGTAGTCCCGCACCGGCTTGGTGCGCGCCAGCACGTCCCAGGCCTTGTCGTCGAGCGCGTCGCCGGTCTCCTCGATCTGCACGAGCACCCGGTGCGCCAGCGCGTGCCGCAGCTGCGCCGCGCCCAGCGAGTAGCGCACGTCGCGCGCCCGGACCTGCTCGACGGCCTCGCGCGCCTCGTACGCCGGGACCCGCCAGCGGAACGAGCCGCGCGGCAGCACCAGCGTCTCCTCCGGGGTTCCGACGTGCGACCAGACGGCGCGGCGCAGCACCTCCGCCATCCGCCCGTCACCCTTCAGCGTCGCGACGTCGGCGCCCTCGGCGGCGCGGACCGGGGCGTGGTCGCCGACGATCTCCTCGATGGTCGCCTGGCGGGCGTGGATCTCGCCCAGGGCGGGCAGCACGTCGCGGATGTACCGCAGGAAGCTCTTGTTCGGCCCGACGACGAGCACGCCGCGGCGCGTGAGCTGCTCCCGGTGCGCGTACAGGAGGTATGCGGCGCGGTGCAGGCCCACGGCCGTCTTGCCGGTGCCGGGGGCGCCCTGCACCACGAGCGTGCGCTCCAGCGGCATGCGGACGATGACGTCCTGCTCGGGCTGGATGGTCGCGACGATGTCGCGCATCGGGCCGGAGCGCGGCCGCTCGATCTCGGCCTCGAGGATCTCGGAGTGCGTGGCGCCGTCGTCGTCCACGCCGCCGTCCGCCGGGTTCCCGCGGGTCAGGGACTCGTCCTCGAACGCCGTCAGGTGGCCGCGGGCGAATCCGTACCGGCGCCGGGCGCCGATGCCCATGGGCTCCTTGGCCGTGGCCCGGTAGAACGGCGTGCTGACCGGGGCACGCCAGTCCACGACCATCGGCTCACCGTCCGGGTCGGAGACGTGCCGGCGTCCGATGTGGAAGGTCTCACCCGCGAGCAGGTCGATGCGGCCGAAGAAGAGCGGGATCTCCGGGTCGTCGGTGAGCTGTTCCATCCGGCGCGCGAGCGTGGCCTCCAGGACCTCCGCGCTCACCCAGTTGCCCGCGTAGCTGCCGTCGAGCGCGGCGACCCGGTCGCGCATGCGGCCGAGCTGTGACCGGGCCTCGGCAAGAAACTCCCGCTCCGCGGCGAGCTCGGACACGTCGGCGGGCATGGGAGGACCTCCAGGTTTCGGGATGGGGTGTGCTGGCGCGCTGATCAGGAACCATATGTCCTTCGAGTCCGTTTCCACTGTCGCGCCAACCTGCCCCACGGTACGGTCGGGTGCACCGCCCGGCCTATCGAGGAGCACCAGTGTCGTCCGACGAGCTGCCCCAGGAGTTCCAGATCGACGTACCCGACGAGATGGAGACCGGCGTACCGGCCGACTTCGCCTCCGTATGGCACACACCGACGTCGTTCATCCTGGACTTCATCGCCGTGAAGCAGCCGCCGAGCCCGGCGACCGACCCGGAGTCGGGTGAAGTTACTTCCATCACCGTTCCGGGGCGTGTGGTCTCGCGCGTGCGCATTCCTCCGCAGCAGGTGTTCGAGCTCGCGAAGGCACTCACCATGCAGCTCGATGCATGGGAGAAGGAAAGCGCACCGAACGTCCGCAATCCCGGCGCAGCAGAAGGCCCGGATGGGCCGAATCGAACGCCGGAGAATTAATTCTGGTGAATTTTTTTCTTGGACGTATGTCCAACTCGGTATCTATTTGTCCGATCTGACCGGGAGTGTTGTGCTGGTTTGACCTGAGAAATACGGGTGTATACCAGTGGGCACTTCGAAATGTAACCCTTGCAGGCTGTTCCACTTGCGATCTTCACGGATGTAGGCTGCCCGTGATCGCGACGAAGGCGTTGCAATCTCCCAGAGTTGCCCGGGGGGTCGGGCGACCCGTTCCGGCGGCCGTGTCGGGGAGCAATGAACAGGGGCGATGCAAGTGAGCAACACCGAGTTCGACAACAGGGGGCGCACGGGCGGGATCATGTTCGAAGAACAGGCCCGCACGAGCGTCGTGAGCATGTGGGGAGAGATCGATGTCTCTTTGCGCGGTGAGTCGAGTGCTGCCATAGCCAACGCCCTTGAGCGGGCCAAGGCGGTCGTCATCGACACGTCCAAGGTCACGTTCATGGACTCGACCGGCGTCGCGTTCCTCATGCAGATGTATACCTATGGAACGCAGGAGGGCCTGACCGTCAGCCTTCCGGAGCCACCCCCGGTGGTCCGGAACGTCATCGAGATGCTCGGGGTCGACGCGCTCTTCGCGCAGCCCGCCCACCGCGGCGCGGCACGCGAGGCCTGACCCGCGGCAGCGCCCGGCCCGGAGGCCGGACGCGACGTTAGCGTGCGTTGCACGCGTGCTCTGAGTGCGTGCCGGGCGTGTGCCCTGCGGTTCAGCGCCCCGCGGCCAGGGCCGCGGCGCCCACGATGCCGGCCGCGTTGCGGAGCTGCGCCGGGACGATCGGTGCCCGCAGGTGCAGGTGGGGCAGGTACTTCTCGTGGTGCTTGCTCACGCCGCCGCCCACGACGATGAGGTCGGGGGAGAGCAGGTCCTCGACCACGCCGAAGTAGCGCTGCAGGCGCTCCGCCCACTCCTCCCAGGACAGGTCCTCGCGCTCCCGCGCGGAGTCGGCCGCGCGCGACTCGGCGTCGAACCCGTCGATCTCCAGGTGGCCCAGCTCGGTGTTGGGCACCAGCACGCCGTCGATCACGAGCGCCGACCCGATCCCCGTGCCGAGCGTCGCCACGAGCACCACGCCCTCCGTGTCCCGGGCGGCGCCGTAGCGCACCTCGCCCACGCCCGCGGCGTCGGCGTCGTTCACCGCGACGACGTGGCGGCCCGTGGTGCGCTGCACCAGCGCGGGCAGGTCGACGCCGGTCCAGGACTGGTCGAGGTTCGCCATCGACCGCACGACGCCGTGCTGCATCGGGGCGGGGAAGGCGACGCCGATCGGGACGTCGTCGGGCAGGTGGTAGCCGTCGACGAGCTCCGCGAGCACGTCCGCCACCGCCTGCGGGGTGGACGGTTGCGGGGTCGGGATGCGGGTGCGCTTCTCCGCGTAGTCGCCCGCCACGAGATCGACGGGCGCACCCTTGATCCCCGAACCTCCGATGTCTATGCCGAACGCCAGGTCGCTCATGTCAGGATCGTCTCATGAGCAACGAGGAGCAGTACTGGTACAACACCGAGACCGGCGCGGTCGAGGTGGGACGCCGTTCGTCCTGGTCGCACCTGATGGGCCCGTACGGCACCCGCGCAGAGGCCGAGGCCGCGCTGCAGAGCGCCAAGTCACGCAACGAGTCCTGGGACAAGGACGACGAGGACTGGCGCAACAAGTAGTCCCGCCCGCCCCAGGCGCGGCACCACGTGTCAGACGTACAGATCACCCGGGTGACCTGTACGTCTGACACGCGCGATCACTTCTCGAACGAGTGCTCCGCGTCCGGGAACGACGCGTCCTTGACCTCGGAGACGTAGTCCTCCGCGGCCTGCTGCAGCGCCGCGCCGAGCTCGGCGTACCGCCGAGCGAACCGCGGCGACCAGTCGGTCATCCCGGCCATGTCCGTCCACACCAGGACCTGGCCGTCGCAGTGCGGCCCTGCGCCGATGCCGATGGTCGGGATGCGCACGATCTCGGTGATCCGCGCGGCGACGTCGGTGGGCACCATCTCCAGCACGACGGCGACGGCGCCGGCCTCCTCGACCGCCTTCGCGTCGTCGGCCAGCCGCTCGACGGCGTCGTCGCCCCGGCCCTGCACGCGCGGCCCGCCCAGCAGGTTCTCCGACTGCGGCGTGTAGCCGAGGTGCGCGACGACGGGGATGCCCGCGTCGGTGAGCGCCCGGATCTGCGGGGCGGAGCGGACGCCGCCCTCCAGCTTGACGGCGTCGGCGCCCGTCTCCTTGAAGATCCGCACCGACGTCTCCAGGGCCTGCTGCGGCCCGGCCTCGTAGGAGCCGAACGGGAGGTCGATCACGACGAAGGCGCGCTTCGTGGCCCGCGCGACGGCGCGGGCGGCGGGGATCATGTCGTCGACGGTCACGGGGATCGTGCTCGTGTGGCCGTGCATGACGTTCCCGATGGAGTCGCCCACGAGCAGGATGTCCATCCCGGCCGCGTCGAAGATCGCGGCGGTCACCGCGTCGTACGCGGTGAGCATGGCGAGCTTCTCACCCTTGGCCTTGGCCTCGGCCAGGTGATGCACGCGGACCCTCTTGGGACCCTGAGTGGGCGAGGTGTGGGCGGACATGGTCCTCCTGTGGTTCGAACGGCCTCGGTGCCGCTGGAAAGCCTACGACCGGTCGTCCATGCTCGGTACACGCACCTGTAACAGGTTTAGTGCAAGATGGGCCCATGGACAGGCAGCAGGAGTTCGTGCTCCGCACGGTCGAGGAGCGCGACATCCGCTTCATCCGGCTTTGGTTCACCGATGTTCTCGGCGTGCTGAAGTCGGTAGCTGTGGCACCCGCCGAGCTCGAGTCGGCGTTCAGCGAGGGCATCGGCTTCGACGGCAGCGCCATCGAAGGTCTCACCCGGGTCTTCGAGGCCGACATGGTCGCGAAGCCGGACCCGACCACCTTCCAGGTGCTCCCGTGGCGCGGCGAGCGGCACGGTACGGGCCGCATGTTCTGCGACATCCTGACGCCGGACGGGGAGCCGTCGCTCGCGGACTCGCGCAACGTGCTCAAGCGCACCCTCGCCAAGGCGAGCGACCGCGGGTTCACGTTCTACACGCACCCCGAGGTCGAGTTCTACCTGTTCAACCAGCTCACCAAGTCGGACCCGAAGCTGGAGCCGGTGGACCAGGGCGGGTACTTCGACCACCTGGCCCGGGGATCGACACACGACTTCCGCCGCGCCGCGATCACGATGCTGGAGTCCATGGGCATCTCGGTCGAGTTCTCGCACCACGAGGCCGGCCCCGGCCAGAACGAGATCGACCTGCGGTACGCCGACGCGCTGACCACCGCGGACAACCTCATGACGTTCCGCACCGTGGTCAAGGAGGTGGCGCTCGAGCAGGGCGTGTTCGCCTCCTTCATGCCCAAGCCGCTGGCCGACCAGCCCGGCTCCGGCATGCACACGCACGTCTCGCTGTTCGAGGACGACCGCAACGCGTTCTACGAGCCCGGCGCCCAGTTCGAGCTGTCCAAGACGGCGCGCCAGTTCATCGCCGGCCTGATGGTGCACGCGGGTGAGATCACCGCCGTCACCAACCAGTACGTCAACAGCTACAAGCGGCTCTGGGGCGGGCAGGAGGCCCCGAGCTACGTGAGCTGGGGCCACAACAACCGCTCCGCGCTGGTCCGCGTGCCGATGTACAAGCCGGGCAAGGGCAACTCCGCGCGCATCGAGTACCGCGCGCTGGACTCCGCCGCCAACCCGTACCTCGCGTTCGCCGTGATCCTCGCGGCCGGCCTCAAGGGCATCGAGGAGGGCTACGACCTCCTGGACCACACCGAGGACGACGTCTGGGAGCTGACGCCCGCCGAGCGCCGCGCGCTGGGCATCGCGCCGCTGCCGCGCGACCTCGACGAGGCCATCCAGTTCATGGAGAAGTCCGAGCTCGTGGCCGAGACTCTCGGCGAGCACGTCTTCGACTACTTCCTGCGCAACAAGCGCGAGGAGTGGGAGGCGTACAGCGCCCAGGTGACGCCGTTCGAGCTCAAGCGGTTCCTGCAGCTCTGACGTTCGCAGGGCCGGGCGCGCGTCGCTGGTCGAGCCTGTCGAGACCCTGGTCCCGGCCGGCTCGGCCGACGCGCGTTCAGGGGGTGCTCCGTGCCCGGCCCGCGACGTAGGGTCGGGGTGTGCAGAGCCGCCGACCCGAGACCCTGACGACCCACCTGATCCGGGCCGGTTTCGCCGACCTCACCCGGTCCGCCTCGCTCTGGCGGGACCCCGACCTGGTCGCCGTCCTGGACAGCAGCCCCCAGGGCAACGGCGGGGCGGGCCGCACCGCCGGTCCCGACCGTGGCGCCGTCGTGCTGGAGCCCGCGGCCGTGGCGCTCCTGCGGTCGCTCGCCGCCGTCGCCGACCCCGACCTCGCCCTGCTCCAGCTCGTCCGCCTCGCGGCGGCCGCACCGGACAGGCTGCGCCCGGTCCTCGCGTTCGGGCCCGACGACGCCGCCGCCGACCGGGCTGCTGCTGACCGGTCCGCGGACCGTGCCGGGGTCGGCAGCTCCGCCGACCGTTCTGGTGCCGACCGCCCGACGTCGGGCAACGGCTCCGGGAGCGGGTCTGGCAACGGCTCGGGGAACGGGTCGAGGAACGGCTCGGGGAACGGGACCGGAAACCCAGCCAACGGAGCCTCCGACAACGGCGGGTCCGAGGACGACGAGGCGCCCCGCCCGACCGCCCGCGACCGGCTGCTGCGCGTGCTCGGCTCGTCGTCGGCGCTCGGCGACGAGCTGGTCCGGCACCCCGTGCTGCTCGAGCTGATCCTCGGCCTCACCCCGGGCACCGGCGTCCCCGCCGAGTCGGTCCGCGCGGAGCTGCTGCGCGCGGTCGACGCCGACCCGGGGTCCGCCGAGCCGGTCGCGGGCACGCAGGCGTCCGCGGACCCGTCGGGGGCCGCGCCGGGCGGCACGGCCCCCGGAGGTACGGGGCCGGGCGGCACCGCGCCGGGCAGCACTGCGCTGGGCAGTACGACGCTGGGCGGCACCAGCCCCGTGGGGGGTGCCTCGCCGTCGTACACGGACCGCCTGCGGCGCGCCTACCGCGCCCGCCTGCTCCGGATCGCCGCGACCGACGTGACCGCGCCCGACCCGCGGGCTGTGCTGCCCGCCGTCGCGGCGGCGCTCGCGGACCTGGCCGCGGCCGCGCTGGAGGGCGCGCTCGCTGTCGCGCGCTCCGAGGAGGAGGACCACGCCGCCGGCGTGCGGCTGGCGGTGCTCGGCATGGGCAAGACGGGCGGCCGGGAGCTGAACTACATCTCGGACGTGGACGTGATCTACGTGGCCGAGCCGGGCGTGCTGTCCGACGGCGCGCCGGCCTGCGACGAGGACCACGCCCTGCGGGTCGCGACGCGGCTCGCGGGACGCCTCGCCCAGGTGTGCTCGGGGGCGTCGGCGGAGCCCGCGCTGTGGCAGGTCGACGCGGCGCTGCGGCCTGAGGGCAAGCAGGGGCCGCTCGTGCGCACGCTGGCCAGCCACGTCGCGTACTACGAGCGCTGGGCAGTGACCTGGGAGTTCCAGGCGCTGCTCAAGGCTCGTCCCGTCGCGGGCGACCTGGGACTGGGTGAGGCGTACACCGCCGCCGTCGGGCCGCTGGTGTGGCAGGCCGTGGAACGGCCCAACTTCGTCGAGGACGCCCGGGCGATGCGCAAGCGCGTCGAGGACAACGTGCCCGTCGCCGAGGCCGACCGGCAGATCAAGCTCGGCAAGGGCGGGCTGCGCGACGTCGAGTTCACGGTGCAGCTCCTGCAGCTCGTGCACGGGCGCGCGGACGAGGACATCCGGTCGCGGACGACGCTCGACGCCCTGGCGGCCCTGTCGCGGGGCGGGTACGTGGGGCGTGAGCACGCGCGCCGGATGGGGGAGTGCTACCGGTTCCTGCGGGCGCTGGAGCATCGCGTCCAGCTCTTCCGGCTGCGGCGCACCCACCTCATGCCGACCGCCGAGGCGGAGCTGCGCCGGCTGGCCCGCGGGCTGGGGTACGGCGGCGCGGACGACCTGGTCAAGACGTGGCGGTCCGTGCGGCGCGAGGTGCGTGACCTGCACGAGGCCGTCTACTACCGGCCGCTCCTGCCGGCCACCGCGCTGCTGTCGACGGGCGAGGCGTCGCTCGCGCCGCGCGCGGCCATGGCCCGGTTCGCGGCGATTGGCTACCGCGACCCGGCCGGCGCGATGCGGCACGTCCAGGCCCTGACCGACGGCGTCTCGCGGCGCGCGGCGATCCAGCGGCAGCTCCTCCCGGTGCTCCTGGGCTGGTTCGCCGAGGGCGCCGACCCGGACGAGGGGCTCCTCGCCTTCCGCAAGCTGTCGGACACCCTGGGCTCCACGCACTGGTACCTCCGGCTGCTGCGCGACTCCGCGGAGGCGGCCTCCCGCCTGGCCCAGGTGCTGTCGTCGTCGCGGTACCTCGCGGACGCGATCGGCAAGTCGCCGGAGTCGGTGCGCTGGCTGGCGCAGACCGAGTCGCTCGCGCCGCGCGGGGCGCGCCGGCTGGCCGCCGAGGCGGACGCGCTGCTCGGGCGGGCCCAGGAGGTGGACAACGCCACGATCGCGCTGCGCGCCCTGCGCCGGCGCGAGCTGGCCCGGACCGGCGTCGCCGAGGTGCTGGGCGAGCTCGGGCCCGTCGACGCCGCGAAGGCCATCTCGGACGCCGCCGACGTCGTCCTGGCGGGCGGGCTGCGCATCGCCGAGCACGAGGCGCGGGCCGAGCGGAAGGTGGCGCGCGGGGACGAGCCCGCCCGGCTGCTCATCGTCGCGATGGGCCGGCTCGGCGGCCAGGAGATCGGCTACGGCTCCGACGCGGACATCATGTTCGTCTACGAGGCGGTGGGCGGAGCCGGTGACAAGGAGGCCAACGACTACGCCCTGACGGTCGCGAAGGGCATGCGGCGCATCCTGACCGCCGTCGGGCCGGAGCCGGGCCTGCCCGTGGACGCCGACCTGCGGCCCGAGGGGCGCAACGGGCCGCTCGTGCGGTCCTTCGAGTCCTACGTGAAGTACTACGGCCGCTGGTCCTCGCCCTGGGAGGCGCAGGCGCTGCTGCGGGCGCGTGCCCTGTCGGGCACGCTGAGCGTGGTCGCGGCGGGCGGGCCGGACGAGGGCGCGGTCGCGGCGTCGCTGGCGGACGGTGGGGGTGCTGGTGGTGCTGCTTCTGCTGGTGGTGCTGGTGCTCCTGGCGCTGGGGTTGCTGCCGACGGGACTGATGCTGGTGCCGATGCTGTGGGAGCCGATGCCGTGGGGAGCGAGCTCGACCTGGGTCCGGGCGCCGAGGGCGGCCGGTCGCTGGGGGCGCGCTTCACCGAGCTCATCGACCCGCTGCGCTACCCGGAGGGCGGCCCCGATGCCGCGGTGCTGCGGGAGGTTCGGCGCATCAAGGCGCGCGTCGAGTCCGAGCGGCTGCCCCGCGGTGCCGACCCTGCGCGGCACCTGAAGCTGGGCCGGGGCGGGGTGTCCGACGTCGAGTGGACCGTCCAGCTCCTCCAGCTCCAGCACGCGTTCGAGGTGCCGGGCCTGCGCACCACGGGCACCGTCGCCGCGCTGACGGCGGCCAACGAGGCCGGCCTGCTGACCGACGACGACGCCGAGGTGCTGCACGAGGCCTGGGTGCTCGCGTCGCGGCTGCGGTCGGCGATCGTGCTGTGGTCCGGGCGGACGACGGGCGCCGGCATCGACATGCTGCCGCACGACAGCCACGCCCTGACCGGGATCGCGCGCCTGCTCGGCGACGTCGGCACGGGCCCGGAGCTCGAGGAGCTGTACCTCCGCGTCGCCCGCCGCGCCCGCGCGGTGATGGAGCGGGTGTTCTACGGCGCGGAGTAACGGCGGCCCCCTCTCCGCGCGGAGGAGCCGGGGCGCCGGCTGTTGACCACAGCAGTTCCTGCCACCGATCCACCGTCCGGTGTTGACCACAGCAGTTGCTGCCAAGATCGGGCCGCCGCTGGCAGCAACCGCTGTGGTCAACAGCGGCCGGTCGCCGGGGTCCGGGCTCCGGCGCCAGGTGAGCGCGGGTGTAGTTGCGCTCTGGCCGGTGATACCGCCACTGGACCCGCGCTCATCTGCTCTGCCGGGACGGCAGCCCGTCACAGGCCGGAAAAGGGTGGGACCCGAGTACGGGCGGTCGTTAGCGTGGCGGCGTGGCCGCTCCCGTTCCGTTCCGACCGCTGCCGGTCGACCTCGACGACGTCCGGTACGAGCTCGGGCCCGACTCCCGACGGCGCCCCGAGGTTCCGCCGGGCCGCACCGTCGAGCTGCGCCTGGACGACAGCGCCGTCTACCCCGGGACGACGCGCCGCGTGTGGCTCCACGTGCCCGCCGGCCTCGCTGCCGACGCAGACCCCGCCGGGCTCCTCGTGTTCCAGGACGGCTGGTGGTACCTCGACCCCGAGGGCGACGTTCGCGGCGGCATCGTGCTGGACAACCTGGTGCACGACGGCGCGATCCCGCCCACCATCGGCGTCTTCGTGGACCCCGGCGTCTTCCCGGACCTGGCGGACCCCGCCGCGCGCAAGAACCGCAACACCGAGTACGACGCCGCCGACGACCGCTACGTCACGTTCCTGCTCACCGAGGTGCTCCCCGAGGTCCGCCGCAGATATGCCGTGACCGACCACCCGGACCGCTGGGGTGTCGTGGGCGGCAGCAGCGGCGGCAACTGCGCCTTCACAGCGGCGTGGCACCGGCCCGACCGGTTCGGCGGCGTCGTCGGGTTCCTGTCCAGCTTCGCGCAGATGCCGGGCGGCAACCCGTACCCCGCCGCGCTGGCCGCCGAGCCGCGCAGACCGCTGCGGATCTTCCTCCAGGCCGGGCACCGGGACCTCGGCTGGGACCGGCCCGAACGCAACTGGCTCGCCGAGAACCTGCGGGTCGGCGCGGCGCTCGCCGTGGCCGGCTACGACTTCCGGCTCGTCCTCGGCGACGGCGGCCACAACCCGAACCACGCCGGCGTCCTGCTGCCGGACGCCCTCCGCTGGCTCTGGCGGGCGTCCCCCGCGGGACCTGCCGGATAAACCGTTGCCTTCACGCCCGTCGGGAGGGCAGGGTCGGGGGCAACCCGAGAGATTGGAACACCGATGACAGCTGTCACGCCCCGTGCCCTGACCCACCTGACCACGGACGTGACTGCCTTTGTCGTACCTCAACCTCGGGATCGTCGCCCATGTCGACGCCGGTAAGACCAGCCTGACCGAACGCCTGCTGCACCACTCGGGCGTGATCGACCGCCCGGGCAGCGTGGACCGCGGCGACACCACCACCGACTCGCTCGCGCTGGAGCGTGAGCGGGGCATCACCATCCGCGCGTCCGTGGCGTCGTTCCCCGCGGGGGACGTCACCGTCAACGTGCTCGACACCCCGGGCCACCCCGACTTCATCGCCGAAGTCGACCGCAGCCTCGCCGTGCTCGACGGCGCGGTGCTCGTGCTGTCCGCCGTCGAGGGCGTGCAGGCGCAGACCCTCGTGCTGATGCGCGCCCTGCAGCGGCTGCGGCTGCCCGTGATCGTGTTCGTCAACAAGATCGACCGGCGCGGGGCGCGCCCCGACGCGGTGGCCGACGCCGTCGCGCGCCGCCTCAGCCCCGACGTCCTGCCCGTGCAGCGGGTGCTCGGCGCGGGCACGCCCGGGGCCCGCGCGGAGCCCCTGCCCGACGACGGCCTGCGGGCCTGGCTCGCGGACGAGTCCCGCCGAGGCACCGCACATCCGGTGCTGTTCGGGTCGGCGGCGACCGGCGTCGGGGTGCCGGAGATGGTCGCCGCGCTCGGGACGTACCTTCCCGTCGTGGCTGACGGCGGGGGAGCGACGGCGCTCACGAACGAGGGTGCCTACGATGCCCACGCCGCTGACGCTGCCGAGTCCTGCTCGGACGCAGCGTCGTCTGTGGATGCTGCGGGAGCGCCGTCCGCCGTCGGACCAGGAGCCGACGCGCCGTCCGGCGTCGTCTTCGCGATCGACCGGGAGGACGGGCGCAAGCGGGCTTTCGTCCGGATGCGGTCGGGCGTCCTGCGGGTCCGCGACCGCGTCGACCTGCGGCACGGGAAGTCGGAGCGGATCACCGCCCTGCGCGTGGCGAACCGCGGCACGCTCGAACCGCGGTCGACGGCGGAGGCCGGGCAGATCGCCGTCGTGCAGGGACTGGCGACGGCGCGGGTCGGGGACGTCGTCGGGCCGGAGCGGCCGGGGGACGAGCGGGGGAGCCAGTTCCCGCCGCCGTCGTACGAGACGGTGGTGGACGCCGCGCCCGGTGAGCGCGGGCGACTGTACGCGGCGCTGTCCGAGCTGGCAGAGCAGGACCCGCTGATCCGGGTGCGACGGCGCGACGAGGAGATCACCGTGTCGCTGTACGGGGAGGTCCAGCGTGAGGTGCTGGCCGCGATCCTGCAGCGCGAGTACCGGGTGGACGCGCGGTTCGGCACGGTGCGGACGGCGCGCACGGAGCGGCTGGTCGGCGCCGGGCACGCGGTCGAGATCAAGAAGCAGGACGGGAACGAGTTCCACGCCACGATCGGGCTGCGCGTGGAGCCCGTGGCCCCGGGCAGCGGCGTGACGTTCGAGCTGGAGTGCGAGCGCGGGTCGATGCCGCCCGCGTTCTTCGACGCGACCGAGGACACCGTGCGCCGCGAGCTGGCCCGCGGGCCCCTGCACTGGCCGGTCCCGGACGCCCGCATCGTGATGACCCACTCGGGCTACTCGCCGCGGCAGAGCCACATGCACCAGAAGTTCAACAAGGCGATGTCGAGCACGGGGGCCGACTTCCGTGGCCTGGCGCCGCGGGTGCTCGCCGCCGCGATCCGCCGCGCGGGGACGGTGCTGTGCGAGCCGGTGCACCGGTTCGTGATCGAGCTGCCGGAGGACACCGTCGGCCCGGTCGCGTCGCTGGTGGGCCGGCTGGGCGGGGTGCCGTTCGAGTCGCGGGCCGGGAGCGGAGGGATCGTCGTCATGCGCGGCGAGATGCCGGCTGCGGCTGTGGCGGCCTTGCAGCGGGACCTGCCCGGCCTGACGCACGGGGAGGGCATGTGCCGCACGGAGCACGACCGCTTCGAGCCGGTCCGGGAGGCGGCGCGGGCGTGAGCCTATCTGGGTGGTACGGGCGGCGCGGGGCTGGTGCGCGGCGTCGGCGGCGCATATCGGACCATGCAGTTGCTGCCAGGATGAGCCCGGTCCTGGCAGCAACTGCATGGTCCCAAATGTCGGGCCTCGGCCGTCGACCACGTGTCACACTCACGCCCGTGAAGAACTGGGTGCGTGCCACAGATCCGCGAGCCTCGGTCGCCTGGCTCGACGGGCTGGAGGATGCGCTCACGGGCTACTGGGCGCCGCCCGGATACGCCGACTCGACGTGGATCCTCCATGCGATGTACCAGAACGAGGCGCTCGCGGGGCTCGGCACGCACGACGACGTCGAGAAGGACCTCGTAGGGCGGGGGCTCGCGCAGCCGGACGTGGTCAGTGGGATCGACCTCACCGCTTCGACGATGGATACGGGCACACCCCTCGGTTTCGTCGAGCGCCCGGGTCCGGAGTGGAGCCGATTGCGCTGGCGAGAGCGCTTCGGTCCGTCGATGGCCGAGCAGCTGGCCGAGAGAAGTTACCCGCCCAACGACCTGGCCCTCCGAACGGGCGCGTCCTGGTCCGCGTCGATTGCCGCGCCCCCGGAGGGTTCCATGGACGAAGCGAGCCTGATGGCACTGGTCGACGTCCTCGCGACGATCACGGGAGGGGCTCAGGACGCGCCGATCACCGCGTTCTACGGAGAGGTTCCGGCGAACGACTACGAGCAACCCACGGCCTTCACCGGGCCGCTCGGCGCGCTCCGTGAGCTCACGGACACGCTCGACGCGACGCCGTCGAACCTTTGGCCGGCTGACCGGTCGTGGTTCGTCCTGACAGACTGGGACATCACCTCGACCGGCATCTGGGGGACCAGGCAGACGATCGATGCGGTGCGACGGCATCCCGACCTGGAGACCATCGACTGGACGCGCGGGGCGACGTCATGACCTCCTCGCAGGGAGACGCGCAGGCCCAGACCAGGGCCGGGCTGACGCCGCGCGGCGCAGCCGTGTTCACCGACATCGCGGGGGCGGTCGGCGAGCACGGCGTCGACGTCGAGGACGAGCACGCCAGATGGTTCGTCTACTGGAAGGCGGCACCGGAGGCGAGTCTTCGCGCCTTGCTCCTCGAGGTCGTCGGCGAGGGCGAGCAGCTCCAACGCCCCGTGGTGACAGAGGTGCTCAAGTACGTGGACGACGTCGAGGGCGAGCGATGGGTCGGCCTGCTCGCCGGTGAGGACCGCGAGTTCGCCGAGCGGCGGAGACGAGAGTGGGCCCTCATTCGTGAGCTCGAGACGCGGCCGCGCACCCTTTCCGGCGAAACCGCGGCTCTCTCACCGTGGTGCCAGCGACGCCTGATCGAGCGGATCTCCGACGACGTCGTCCTTCGGGACCTCGCCGAGCACGGCGCTTCCCGGAAGATCAGGCACATGGCTCGGGAAAGGATGCGCCTCCGGAAGCTACCCGCCGAGCATCCGGCCTGCTAGCCTCCCTCCCGATGATGACCTTCACGATCGCCAGATTGGGGGTCCGGTACACCGAAGGTGAGTGCTGATGCACTCATCGAGGTCGACCGAGAACCTCCGGCTCCTTTCCTGGCAGCGGGTACGTGAGTACGCCGCCCCGCCGCCGATGATCGAGACCGCGACAGCCCGCCGCCTGGTGGGTGACTGGGCAGGCGCGTGCGCGGCCGCACGCGTGGACGTCGACGTGGACCTGCGTCGCCTCCGTCGTGCGTACGGCACCGAACTTGTCGCGGCCGTCCGGGCGGACCTGCGCCAGCTCGTGCCCGACCTGCTGCGCTGGCACATGCCACGGGTGATGCCCGGCGGTCTGCTGCGGCCTGACACCACCAGCACGCTCGCCCGGTACCCCCTGCCCGACGGCGGGGCGGGGCACCTCGTCGTCCGCACGCCACCCGCCTGGGCGTCCGGACCGCAACGGATGATCCTGGCCTGGTGGGACGTCGCCGACCGGGCCACGCCGCACCCGGACCGCCGGTTCCGGCTCGACCTGCACCGACACCTCTGGGATGCCCGGCGCAGCGCTGAGCTGGTCGAACGTGCGGGTCCGGCGTCGGGCGCCTCCGTCTCGGACGCTTCTGTGCCGCTCGCCCCGGTGCCGCTGAGCGGCGTCCCGGACGACTGGGCGGTGACCAGGTGGCCGGCAGAAGCCGCCCTTCTCGTGGCATCGGACGGCGTACCCCGGGGCGGCATCACCGTCCGGCTCGGCAGGCGGCGTCTGGTGCTTCGCGTCCACGCCGACGGCGTCCCGCAGGCCCCGACGTCGCGCGACCTGGCGGCCCTGTTCGACGTCCCGTCCCGACCCGGCACGTCCCCGACCGGCGTCTCCTGGACCGGCACGGCGCGTGCGCCGAGGCACGGACGCCCACCGTCCCCCGGGACCGCAGTGCTCCCCGACGCCGCGACCTGGGTGCCGCCCGACGCCCTGCTCCTCCGGGCAGGCCTGGTCACGCCCGGCGACCTGCACCCGCTGGTCGCCGACGCGCTGGCACCCGGCAGCACCCGGCGAAACAGTGTCGCCCCCGCTCCGGGCATACGACAGGTCGAATGCCGCGGCGAGACACACCGGCTCACGGTCGTCGACGGCGTTCTCACCGCCCTCGACCACGCCCCGGACGAGATCGGGCACGAGGAGCTGCTCGCCCAGCTGGGCGGGACACCCCTGCCGTGCCTCCACGTCATCGACCAGCTGCATCGCGCCCCGACGGCGCTCGCGGACGTCCGGGCACGTCTCGACCACGGCGACGTCGGCTCCGCCCTGGCCGCGGTCGAGGACCTGCTCGGTCCCGAGGCCGTGCTCAGGGCCGGCGACCTTCAGGACGAGCTGACCGCAGTGGCGGAAGGACGGGTCGCGTACGGCGCGTACCGGGCGGGACTCCTGCCGGCTCTGCTCGACGCCGATCCCGAGATTCCGGCAGGCCGGGGAATCCGGTCCGATCTGGCCTTCCGCGCATCTCTCGTCGCCGTCCCACGCGGTCGGCGTGACTGGCATGCCCGCCGCTTCCTCGTGGCGACCTACTGACATCTCCTGCCCGGACCTCTCCTGCCCTGACCCTTCCGGCCCTGGCCTCTCCAGCGCCGGCCGGACCTCTACCACTCACAGGTGACCCATGACTTCTCAGCTCTCCGTCGCATCCGACCTCCTGACCCTGCTGACCGGCTCGACGACCGAGCCACGCCCCGACGCCCAGCTCACCGGGCTCACACTGGCCGTGACAGCCGACGTCCCCGTGCTCCTGTGGGGCGAGCCGGGCGTCGGCAAGACCTCCGCGATCACGCAGCTCGCCGACTCGCTGGGGTTGCCCCTGACCACCGTCATCGCGAGCGTGCACGAGCCGTCCGACTTCAACGGCCTGCCCGTCGTCGGCGACGATCCGGCGCGCCTCGGCGTGCCCATGGCCCCGCCGGACTGGGCGGTCCAGCTGGCGGATGCCGGCCGGGGCCTGCTTTTCCTCGACGAGCTGTCCACCGCGCCGCCGGCGGTCCAGGCCGCCCTGCTGCGTGTCGTCCTGGAACGCCAGGTCGGCGCCCTCCGGCTGCCCGACGGCGTCCGCATCGTCGCCGCGGCCAACCCGCGCGGGTCCGCCGCCGACGGGTGGGAGCTCAGCGCCCCGCTGGCCAACCGGTTCGTCCACCTGCCGTGGCGGCACGATCCCGACGTCGTCGTACGGGGCCTGGGCGGTACCTGGCCGAGCGCCGTCCTGCCGCGGCTGGACGCGGAGCGGCTTCCCGACGCCGTGGCGTTCGCCCGGCGGGCGGTGTGTACCTTTCTGGAGGCGCGCCCGGCGCTGATGCACCAGCTCCCGACCAGCGAGACTCGCCGTGGCGGCGCGTGGCCCTCACCGCGCAGCTGGGAGACGGCATTGCGGCTCATCGCCTTCGCCACGGCGGCAGGAGCGGACCGCGACGTGCTCTCGCTGCTGGTCAAGGGTGCCGTGGGGGACGGGCCGGGCTTCGAGCTGCTCGCCGCGATCGACCGGCTTGACCTGCCCGATCCCGAGACCCTCCTCGCCGATCCAGCCTCGGCGGTCCTGCCCGAGCGCGGGGACCTGCGGCTGGCCGTCCTGGACGCCGTCGTGCTCGCGGTGAAGAAGCGGCCGGACGAGGACCGGTGGGCCGCGGCGTGGGAGGTGCTCGTGCGCGCGCTGGAGACGGGGGCGCCCGACCTGCTGGTGACGCCCGTCATGACGCTCTCCACGCTCCGTCGGCCGGACTGGGCCGTGCCCGCCGCGATCGGACGGCTTGCCGTCGCGGTGCCGCTGGGCAAGCAGGCCGGACTGCTGCCCGCGGGGGCGTGACGACCATGGACACCGAGAAGCTCTACGCGGCCCGGCTCAGGGCCTGCCACCTGCGTCCATACCTCGCGACCGCGCTGTTCGCCCTGGAGGTGGTGCCGACCCGGACCGTGCCGACCATGGCGGTGGACCGGAGCTGGCGCTGCTACGTCTCGCCCCTGTTCGTGGACCGGACGCCGCTGGACGAGCTCGCTGCCGTCTGGGTGCACGAGGTCTCCCACCTGCTGCGGGACCATCACATGCGGGGCAACCGCATCGTCGGGGTGCGCACCGGAGCCGAGGCGCGGAGCCGGCGGTTCCGGATCAACCTCGCGGCCGACTGCGAGATCAACGACGACGGCTTCGACGCCGACCTGCCCCTGCCGGCCGGGGCCGTGACGCCGGCCGCGCTGCACCTGAGGCCCGGCCTCCTGCTGGAGGAGTACGTTGGCGACATCAGCCCCGGACCCCTGACCGACCCGTACGCCTGGCACGACTGCGGCAGCGGTGCCGACGGGCGCGACCGGGCCTGGGACCTGGGGGAGGGCGGCTCCCACGGCCTGACCGAGTCGGAGCGTCAGTCGGTCAGGTTCCGGGTCGCGCGCGGGATCGTCGGCGCGCCCGGCGACGCGCCTGACGGCTGGCGGCGCTGGGCCAACGACGTCGTCCATCCGCCGCAGCCCTGGCGCGACCTGCTGGGCGCTGCCATCCGCTCGGCGGTGACCAGCAGCGGGGTCGGCGACAGCCACACCTACGGGCGCCCAGGCCGCAGGAGCGCGTCGCTGCCCGGGGTGATCCTGCCCAGCCTGCGGCGCAGGCCCCCGCAGGTCAGCGTGGTCATCGACACCTCCGGATCGGTCAGCGACGACGAGCTCGGCAGCGCGCTCCTCGAGGTCTCCGCGATCCTGAAGGCGTTGGGCGGGCGACGCGACCTGGTGACCGTGCTGTCGTGCGACGCGGCTGTGCACACAGCAGGGCGCATCTGCCAGGCGGAGGGCATCCCGCTGGTTGGTGGCGGGGGCACGGACCTGACGACCGGAATCACTGTGGCCCTCCGCAGGTCCCCGAAGCCGGACACGCTCGTCGTCCTGACCGACGGCCAGACGGCGTGGCCGTCCGCGCCTCCGCCGTGCCGGACGGTGATCGGGCTGTTCTCCCGGCCGAGCCGGTGGCACGAGGAGAGCCCGTACGTCCCGCCGGTACCGCCGTCGTGGGCCCGGGTGGTGCGCATCGGCTGATCCTCGGGCCCGGCGGCGGTGCCAACGCCGCGTATCGGGCATGCAGTTGCTGCCAGGATGAGGCCAGTCCTGGCAGCAACGGCATGGTCAGTGGTGGCCGCGGGACCAGGAACGGTACTCGGGGCCGGGTCTCCCGAAGCCGAGTCCGTTCTCGTCGAGAGCGGTGTAGACGAGAACCTGACCGTGCTCGAACGTGATACCCACGGCGACCATGCCGTTCGCCAGGTCAGGTCCGAGCCACTCGAGGAGCTCACCGGCGGCGACCCGCTGACCATGCAGGCGTCGCAGGTCCGGAATCGCGTCATCTCGCCAGACGAGTTCGCTCTCCGGCCAGGTCACCGGAGCCAGGGCGTCGATCGTGCCCCAGGTGATCGAGAGCTCGTCGAGCTTGTGGTGCTGGACCTCCAGCTGTTCGTCCCCGAAGTCGAACACCACCGGGGCGTCGGCGAACCACGAGCCAGCCTGGACGTCCCACAGCACCCACGCGTGCTTGAGCGTCCGGCCGAGCAGTGCGGTCAGGCGCGCGCCGTGCGTCGAGGCGACCGCCTCGATCCCGCGCTGGCACACCGGCCAGTAGTCCCCGATCCCGAAGAGTCCGTCCCAGGACGATGACTCGCCGGAGCCTGTGGAGCCTGGAGAGGTCATTCGTGCTCCGAGCGCCCGGCGAGCACCTGGCCGAGGCTGATGTCAGGCCACTTGCGCCACACCCTCCGTCTCCGACCACGCACCGTCAGGTCAGCCCGTTCGCCCTGCTCCGCGTCGTGAGACCCGAGGGCGATGACCAGGGCCTGCCGGTCCGCGTGCCGGTTCGCGCGGTTCACGAACGCCTTGTTCCGCGGGATGTTCTTCCGCGACGCCTTCGAGTTCTCGCCGTAGTTGTTGCGGCGGTCGTTGAGCAGGCTGAGCTGCTTCTTCTCCTGAGGAGTCCTCCGTCGTGGCACAGCTGGACGCTACCTTTCCGGCCGGCCCGGCCGACACTGGAATACTCGCGCCCATGTGGCGTGCG
The DNA here is from genome assembly GCF_014137995.1 of Promicromonospora sukumoe. Classification (NCBI taxonomy): domain Bacteria; kingdom Bacillati; phylum Actinomycetota; class Actinomycetes; order Micrococcales; family Promicromonosporaceae; genus Promicromonospora; species Promicromonospora sukumoe. The sequence continues at coordinate 3,468,850 of NZ_JACGWV010000001.1, read as the reverse complement.
TACCTCCTCGTCGGGTCGTCGACGGCCAGTCTGAGCGAGCTGTCCGTGGCACTCGGCCCGTCGTCGGGCGACTCTCACTCGATCGGGGATCTACCCCGTCGGCCACGCCGAATTCCGGCACATGTGAAGGTTCCGCCGCCCAGACCGTTCGACTGGTCCAAGTGGACTCATCGTCTGTGGTGGCGTGCCTCCCGGCACGCGGGAGTGGACGGGATCACCCGTGCCATCGAGGCGCTCCCGGGCGACCTCGCTGACCGTCTGCGTTCACGCGCGGATCTCGGCGACGCGGTACGGCTCGTTGTCGTGCAGGACATGGACGGGCGGGACCCGCACGGAGCCCGAGGCTTCTTTCTCACGACTGAGGCACTGGCCTGGCTCGCGCGCGCCGGTGCGACCCTGGACATCGACCAGTACGCCGACCTCGTCGGCGAGCCCGACGAGGTGGTGGCCGGATACCGTCCGCGGCTCGACCTCGACTGGTGGCGGGACTCGATGGCTGCATCGCTGCGCCTTCTTGAGGTACGGTCACGCGAGCACGAAGAAGAAGAGACACCGGGCGTCAGCTTCGTCAGAGCAGCCTCGATGGAGCGCAAGGCGGTACTTCCGCCGGGGACTCCGGACTCTCTCGTGGCTCTGTATGAGGCCGTCGACGGGGTCTCAATCGTCTCCGTCGACGACGGCTACGTGATCCACCCGGCCGCATGGCTCAACGAGGCGAGCGAGCGGGGACATCCGGAGCGGGTCGTCGCTGACGGTGCTCACGCGGACGTCGTGACATTCGGTTCGGACGGCGTCGGTGGCTACTTCGCACTGGCGGTTGACGGCGGCCACGTGCTGTACGTTCCGCCGACGGAGGACCGTGAGGCGGTTCCGACCGTGGGCGCCGGAGGCGTCCGTGAGGTCGCGGCCGATCTCGACGCCTTCCTGCGTCAGCTGCTGGACGTCGTCGACGCTCATGTGGAAGGCCTACCTGCGTAGCCGGACCGCCTCCTCGTCAGCCGACCGCGACACCGAGCGCTTCGTCCGGGAAGACGAGTCCACCGTCTCTGACCTCCCGTGCGTCCGTACGCGGGTGGCCCACCGCCCTCCACAGGGCGTGGCCTGCGGCATACCGGACGTCGCCCGGGAATGTGTCCACGTTCGACGTCTGGATCGACGTCACGACGGCGAAGAACGCGGAACCACCGGGGAGCGCGTCGAGCGCCCGCACAGCGCCATCGACCGCCTCTTCGACCAAGTCGCTATCGGTGTCAAGGGCGTACGCGAACGCCCCGTATGAGTCGAGACGCCAGGCGAAGGGCGCCGTCCCGGCGGAGACGGCGTTCGTCGTGGCGGGTTGAGCGGCCACCACGACGTGGGCGTAGTGGAACAGCTTGTGGTGCATGTGCCGCAAGCGGTATTCGCCGACGACGAACGACGGCTCGGTCATAGCGACTGACCGTGCGTGGCGTCGGAAGGACTCATATCCGCCTCAGACCCCGGTGGGGAAGAATCGGGCCCCGTCGACCGGGATCGCCACGAGACTTCCGATCACGCTCGCGGGCGGGAAACCAGTCATCTCGACCATCGTGACCGCGGGTCCGGACCGGAGGACGAGGATGCCGTCCGGATCGAGCCTTTCGGCCAGTCCCCGCAGCCATGAACGGTGGTCGCTGTCGGCGCGTGGCTCCGAGGTCGCCCCGAGCACGACGTCGCCCCACTCGCACTGGCGGTCTGTCTCGACCTCGATGTCGACCGTGGCTCCGACCTGGGGCCGCGGCCCGACCCACGACCCGTGCAGCCGTCCGGCTGGACCGTCCACCACCACGTCCGACGTCGTGCCCTCTCCGGTCGCCACGACGGTCACCCGCATCCCCAGCACTCCCGTCCTGCCATCGTTCTCAACGATGTCATGAAGCCGCTGGTCCACCGGACCGATCCCCCGGACGGCGTCCACTACGAAGGCCTTGGCGTCGGCCAGGGACATGTCGAAGGCGCGGCTCATGGCCAGGATCGCGGTGATCATCGAGCCGGTGGCCTCCCGGACTGCGACGGCTGTCGCCAGCTTGACCATCTCGACGAATGCCCGGACCTCCGTGTGCACCACCGGCCATGGCCGCGGCACCGTGGTGGTCCGCGCATACCGGGACCCGATCGTCCACCCGCTTCCGGTGTCGACGATCCGCACGGCTCCGGGGACGTCGTAGGACATGGAGTCGAACGAGAAGTCGTGGCGCGGCTCGTCGGACTCCGGGGCCCACAGCTCGAGCGCTCGTGCCAGTTCCGCCACGGGGAACGCTCGCTCGGCGAAGACGACGGCCGCGCCTTCACGAACCGAGAAGTCAGCCTCTACGTCGAGCAGAACCTCTGCGCCGGTGAACGCTGTCAGCCCGTTCCTGGCTCGCAGGAGTTCGATACGACGTGGCAGGTCGGGCGCGCCCACGGTACCGAAGCGCAACAACGCCGTCGGCTCGTCGGGGACCTGCACCATCACCACCAGTCCCTTCGTCATGAGGCAGCGGGAGCCGCTCGCCCCGGATCATCTCAGACCGGAGCACCTGATCCAGGGCCGTGGTCGGGTGCCGGAGCCGGGCTGCGCGGGTACATGAAGGAGGGGCGAGGCAGACGGTGCAGGACGACGCCGTAAACAGGGCATGCAGCTGCTGCCAGGATCTGCCCGGTCCTGGCAGCAACTGCATGGTCACTACCAGGCTCCCGGCTATGCCGTCGGCGCCACCCCCGATGGGGGAGCCGCCGCCACCACCCGCGCCACCCCGCCCCGACCCTCCCGCCGGCGCAGGAACACCTTGATGATCTCCTCGACCACCAGCAGGCTCAGCGCCAGCGCGATGCACAGGCCCCACTGCTGCCCGTCGAGGTCCGTGGTGCCGAAGACCTGCTCCAGCAGGTCGATCGTCGTGATCGTGACGATCGCCAGCAGCGCCAGCCCGTAGCGCCGCAGCTGGGCGACGCCGGGCAGCGCGTCGCGGTCGAAGATCGTGCCGGTCTGGTCCCGCGAGAGCAGGCCCGCGATCACGTGGAACAGCGACAGCGTGGTGAGCAGCATCGTCGCCGCGACGATCGGGCCGCTCAGGCCGAGGCCGAGCTGGTACGCCACGAGCGCCCCGGCGGTCATCACGGCGCCCTGGACACAGAGCCGGATCCAGGCCGTCCGGGACAGGACCGGCGCCCCGACCGGGCGCGGGGGCCGGTCCATCAGGCCCTTGGTGGCCTGGTCGAAGCCGAGCGCGATCGCGATCGGGATGTCGACGACCATGTTGAGCCAGAGGATCTGCAGCGGGTTCAGGGGAGTGCCCGCCGCGATGTTCAGGATGCCCGCGAGCAGGAAGATCGCGATGTACGCGACGAGCGTGGACATCTGGAAGCGGAGGTACTTCACGAGGTTGTCGTAGAGGCTGCGGCCGTAGGAGACGGCGTTGACGATCGTCGCGAAGTTGTCGTCGGTCAGGATCATCACCGCGGCCTCCTTGGAGACCTCGGTGCCGGTGATACCCATCGCGACGCCGATGTCCGCGGCCTTCAGGGCGGGCGCGTCGTTCACGCCGTCGCCCGTCATCGAGACCACGTTGCCCGAGCGTTTGAGCAGCTGCACCAGCCGGATCTTGTCCTCGGGCGCCACCCGGGCGATCACGCCGATGCCGTCGAGCTGGGCCAGCAGCTCGTCGTCGGTCATCGCGGCGAACTCGCTGCCGGTCAGCGCCCGACCCTCGATTCCGAGCTCCCGGGCGATCGCGGCGGCGGTGGTGGCGTGGTCGCCCGTGATCATCCGGACCCTGATCCCGGCCGAGCGGCACTCGGCGATCGCCGTCCTGGCCTCGGGGCGCGGCGGGTCCACGATGCCCACCATCGCCAGCAGCGTGAGCTCGCTGACCAGGGAGATCAGGTTTCTGGGACCTGATCGTGCGGCGTCGAAGACCGTCGGGTCGACGTCGCGCTGCGCCACGACCATGACCCGTTCGCCGGAGTTGGCCATCCGGTTGTTCGCGTCCAGCGCCAGGCTGCGGTTCTGGTCGGTGATCGGCACGACGACGCCGTCGGGCGACCGGTAGGCGGCGCCGCGCGCGATCAGCACGTCGGGGGCGCCCTTCACGTAGCAGCGCACCACGGGGCGTCCGTCGTCGTCGGTCATGTCGTGGAAGGTGGCCATGAATTTGTACTCGGAGTCGAAGGGCACCTCCGCGAGGCGCGGGAAGTCCCGCCGCGTCTCGGCGATGTCCAGGCCGCCCTTGGCGCCGAGCACGATCAGGGCGCCCTCGGTCGGGTCGCCGATCAGGCTCTCGCCGTCGAGCACCGCGTCCGCGCAAAGCACCATCGGCAGGAGGTACGGGTCGAGGTCGATGCGCGAGCCGCCGACGTGCCTGATCTCGCCGACGGTGCCGTATCCCTCGCCCGTCACGGTGAAGACGTTCTGGCCGGGGATCGCCAGCTCCCGGGCAGTCATCTTGTTCAGGGTCAGGGTGCCGGTCTTGTCCGAGCAGATCGCCGACGTCGAGCCGAGCGTCTCCACGGCGGGCAGCCGCTTGACGATCGCGTTGCGGCGCGCGATCTCGCGGGTGCCCATGGAGAGCAGCGCGGTGACGACGGCGGGCAGCCCGGTCGGGATGGCGGCCACGGCCAGCGCCACGCCGGTGATGAACAGCGTGTCGAACGACTCGCCTCGGATCAGCCCGAGCACCACCACGAAGACCAGCGCGACGGCGGCGATCGACGCGATGATCCGGGACAGGCCGTCGAGCTGCTTCTGCAGCGGCGTCTTGTCGGTCTCCGTGCTGGCCAGCAGGTTCGCGATGTGACCGATCTCGGTGTTCATGCCCGTCGCGGTGACGACCAGCTCGCCACGGCCCCGGGTGACCGAGGTGTTCATGTACGCCATGCAGGTCCGGTCGCCGAGCGGGACGTCGTCGCCGGGCACCGGGTCGGTCGACTTGCTCACCGGCAGGCTCTCCCCGGTGAGCGCGGCCTCCTCGATCTCCAGGGTCGCGGCCAGCGTGATCCGGCCGTCCGCGGGCACGCGGTTCCCGGCCTCGACGAGGACGACGTCGCCCGGCACCAGCTCCCCGGCATCGACCTCGACGGCCTGGCCGTCACGCCGCACGCGCGCGACCGTCTTCATCATCTGGGCCAGCGCTGCGACGCTCTGCTCCGCCTTGGCCTCCTGCCGCAGGCCGATGACGGCGTTGAACAAGGTCAGGCCCGCCAGCACCAGCGAGGTGCCGATGTCGCGGGTGACCAGGAGGTTCACGACGGCGGCGACCAGCAGGACGATCTGCATGAAGTCGCGGTACTGCCGACCGAACGCCTGGAGCGCCGACTCCTTCTTCGCGGCGGCGAGCCGGTTCGGCCCGTACATCTCCAGCCGACGACCCGCCTCGGCGACACCGAGCCCCTCGACCACGTCGACGTGGAGCCGGTTGGCGACCTCGATGGCGTGCGTGGACGCCGGGTCCACCGAGATCCGGCCGATGGTCCGCGACATCGTCGCCTCCAGCGCGCTCTCTCGGGCGCACCCCCAGCCAGGCGACGCCTCGTCCGCACGCCCCACGATGGCCGACGGCGGCCGGTGCGGCCTCCCCCGAAACGGGCGACCGTGCCTGGCTGCGCCGCCCGACGGGATGTACACCGGGCCGGGGACGCGTTCGCTTGCTCAGCGCCGGAGAACCGAGAGGTGCTCGATCGGCGGTAGCCCGGTCAGGGTCCTGTCGTCCCAGGTGTGGTAGTCGAGGTAGGACAGGAGGCCGCCGTGGGCAAGCATGATGACCGAGCCGTAGAACGTGCCGTCCGCGTCGATGACCGACAGCTCCTGGAGGATCGGACCGTTCGGCAGGTCGGCGCGCGCGACACCGGGTTCGGTGACGGCGACGTCGTAGGACCCGCACCCGCAGCCGCACGTCGCGACGACCTGGACGTGTTCCGCCTGAGCACGTAAGTCTGCCGCGCCGGGGAAGTCGCCGCTGAGCAGCAGGTCGAGGATCGCGCGCTCGTGCTGTGTCAGGTCCCGGGCATCCGGCACCGTCGAGTTGTCCACTCCCGAACGATAACGACGTCGGCCGAACTGGCTGTGACCACAGCAACCGCTACCAGTTGACCACAGCGGTTCCTGCCAGCAGGAGGCCCCTCGTGGCAGCAACTGCTGTGCCCGACGCCGCCCGTCGGCCGGGTCAGCCGCGTCGGATCACGGCGGCGGTTCGGTGGTCGTCTGCCGCAGGCCCTTGGCCAGCGCGCCGATGCTGCGCGCCAGATCGGCCAGCGCTTGCGTCGTCGTCTCGTCGGGCCCGGTCAGTCCGGAGAGGCGGCCGTATGCCTGGCCGGCCCAGTCCTCCGCTGACTTGAAGCTGCTCATTGCCTCGTCGATGCTCATGTTTCGACGATGCCACGCCGCCCTGATTCGGCACTCCGGGGCCGGGGTGAACTACGCCGGCCACTGGGTCGGCGGGCCCTTGATCTACTACACCCGAGCACGAGAAACGGCGGCCGACCTGCACGACGTCGCGAGACGAAGTGCAGGTCAGCCGCCGTTCCGGGGCATCTCAGCAGGTCACGAGGGACCGACTGTCAGATGTCGTAGTACAGCTCGAACTCGTGCGGGTGCGGCCGCAGGCGGATCGGGTCGATCTCGTTCTCGCGCTTGTACGCGATCCAGGTCTCGATCAGGTCCTCCGTGAACACGTCACCGGCGGTGAGGTACTCGTGGTCGGCCTCGAGCGCGTCGAGCACGCCACCGAGCGACGTCGGCACCTGGGCGATCTGCGCGTGCTCCTCGGGCGGCAGCTCGTACAGGTCCTTGTCGACCGGGGCCGGCGGCTCGATGCGGTTCTTGATGCCGTCCAGGCCGGCCATCAGCATCGCGGAGAACGCCAGGTACGGGTTCGACGACGGGTCCGGCGCGCGGAACTCGATGCGCTTGGCCTTCGGCGACGTACCCGTGATCGGGATACGGATCGAGGCGGAGCGGTTGCGGGCCGAGTAGACGAGGTTCACGGGAGCCTCGAAGCCCGGCACCAGGCGGTGGTACGAGTTCACCGACGGGTTGGTGAAGGCGAGCAGCGACGGCGCGTGCTTCAGGATGCCGCCGATGTACCAGCGAGCCAGGTCGGACAGGCCGCCGTAGCCCTTCTCGTCGTAGAACAGCGGCTCGCCGTTCTTCCAGAGCGACTGGTGCGAGTGCATGCCCGAGCCGTTGTCACCGAAGATCGGCTTCGGCATGAACGTGGCCGACTTGCCGGCCTCGAACGCGACGTTCTTGATGACGTACTTGAACTTCATCAGGTCGTCGGCGGCGTGCAGCAGGGAGTTGAACTTGTAGTTGATCTCCTGCTGGCCGGCGGTGCCCACCTCGTGGTGCGCGCGCTCGACGGAGAGGCCGACCTGGGCGAGGGTCTTGACCATGTCGTCGCGCAGGTCCGCGAAGCGGTCGCTCGGCGAGGTGGGGAAGTAGCCGCCCTTGTAGCGGGTCTTGTACCCGAGGTTGCCACCCTCCTCCTCGCGGCCGGTGTTCCACGCGGCCTCGACGGAGTCGATGGAGTAGAAGCTCTCGTTCGCGGCGGTCTTGAAGCGCACGTCGTCGAACACGTAGAACTCGGCCTCGGCACCGAAGAAGACGGTGTCGGCGATGCCGGTCGACTTCAGGTAGGCCTCGGCCTTGGCCGCGATGTTGCGCGGGTCGCGGGCGTAGGCGTCACCCGTGAACGGGTCCACGATCGAGAAGTTCACGATCAGGGTCTTGGCCTTGCGGAACGGGTCGATGTACGCCGTCGCGACGTCCGGCACGAGCTTCATGTCGGACTCGTGGATCGCCTGGAAACCGCGGATCGACGAGCCGTCGAACATGAGGCCCTCGCTGAAGGCGTCCTCGTCGAACTGCTCGACCGGGATGTTGAAGTGCTGCGTAACGCCCGGCAGGTCGATAAACCGGACGTCGACGAACTCCACCCCCTCGTTGCGGGTGAAGGCGATCGCCTCCTCGGCGTTCTTGAACATCTGCGCTCCTTGCTCGCTCGATAAGTTCAGGGGGAGTCCGTCGGACCATGCCCGGGACGAGCTGGGCACTGTCGCTCGCGGATCGCCACGAACCTATGGGCAGGTGGTTTCTCTCTGGTTACTGATTGTTGCGGGGATGTTTCTCGGGCCTCTCGGCCGTGTAACCCCGGGGAGATGTGCTGGTCGAGACTCCGGCAGCGATCCCCAGAGTGCCAGAACTCACATGGCGTGGCCCGGCGGCGTCCGTCCATCGGACGGATGAAAGGACGGGTGAAAGGAAGGCAAAGGGGCGCCTCCCGGTGGAGAGGCGCCCCTTCACGATGATCGCTTGACGGCTGCCCGACGGCGGCGGCCGGGTCAGCGACCGCGCATGCCCTTGCGGTCGGGACGCGCGCGGGTCGGGTCGATGCCCTTGGGGATCGGCAGCTTCATGCCGCCGATCGCCTTGAGGCGCTTGCTGATCTCGGCCACCTCGGCGCGGGTCAGCGTCGACTTCAGCTTGGTGACGGCGCGCGCGACCTTGGTCAGCGGCACCTGCCCCTCGCCGTCGCCGCACTGGATCACCGTGACGGGCACGTTGGACAGGATGCGGCTGACCCGTTTGCGCTCCTGGTCGAGCAGGCGCGTCACGCGGTGCGACGGCCCCTCGGAGACGAGCACGATGCCGGCCCGGCCGACGCCCCGGAACACGAAGTCCTGGTTCCGGGCGTCGACGGCGACGGGCTCCTCCTCGAAGGTCCAGCCGCCACGCACGGTGCCGAGCGCGGCCCGGGCCGCGCCGGGCTGACCGGCGATCTGCGTGTACGCGGCCTTCTCGGCGCTGCGCGACAGCACGAACATCGCCGCCAGCACGGCGAAGGGCACGCCGATGACGAGCGCGTACACCCACGGGCCCGCGAGGACACCGATGAGCAGCGCCACCGCCACCACACCGACGAACGCGGCGAGCATCCACCAGGTGACGAGCGGGTTCTGCTTGCGGGTCATCTTGTAGACGTCCCACAGCTGGTGATACCAGCGGCGCTTCTTGGGCTTCTTCTGCTTGGTGACGGACGCGTCGTCGCGCGCTTCGCCTCCGGACGAGGTTCGGGCCATGGTCATCGATTCTAGTGCGCTGCGAGCGGTCGGCGTGCCGGGCCGGCGAGCCGGGTCAGCGGGCCAGCAGGCTCGCCGCCTCCTGACGGGAGGTGGTGGGCTGTGCGAGGTGCGACAGCGCCTCGGGGATCGGGCGGCCGTGCTTGGTCATCGCCTGGCCCCACAGCCGGCCCGCGCGGTAGGAGGAGCGCACCAGCGGCCCGGCCATGACGCCCAGGAAGCCGATCTCCTCGGCCGCCTCGGACAGCTCCACGAACTCCTCGGGCCGCACCCAGCGGTCCACCGGGTGGTGCCGCAGCGACGGGCGCAGGTACTGGGTGATCGTGATGATGTCGCAACCGGCGTCGTGCAGGTCCTGCAGCGCCTGCTTGACCTCGTCGATCGTCTCGCCCATGCCCAGGATCAGGTTGGACTTGGTGACGAGGCCGGCGTCGCGGGCCCGGGTGATGACCGAGAGCGACCGCTCGTAGGTGAACGCCGGGCGGATCTGCTTGAAGATGCGCGGCACGGTCTCGACGTTGTGCGCCAGCACCTCGGGGCGGGACTCGTTGACGGCGTCGAGCAGCTCGGGGATGGCGTTGAAGTCCGGGATCAGCAGCTCGACGCCGGTGCCGGGGTTCAGCGCGTGGATCTGGCGGACGGTCTCCGCGTAGAGCCAGGCGCCGCCGTCGGCCAGGTCGTCGCGGGCGACGCCGGTGACGGTCGAGTACTTCAGGCCCATGGTCCGCACGGACTCGGCGACGCGCCGCGGCTCGTCCTTGTCGAAGTCGGCGGGCTTGCCGGTGTCGATCTGGCAGAAGTCGCAGCGGCGGGTGCACTGGTCACCGCCGATGAGGAACGTGGCCTCGCGGTCCTCCCAGCACTCGAAGATGTTGGGACAGCCGGCCTCCTCGCACACCGTGTGCAGGCCCTCGCCCTTGACGAGCGATTTCATGTCGCGGTACTCGGGCCCCATCACCGCCCGGGTCTTGATCCACTCGGGCTTCTTCTCGATGGGCGTGGCCGAGTTGCGCGCTTCGATGCGCAACATACGTCGGCCTTCAGGTGCGATGGTCACGCAGATCCCTCCCAGGTCAGCGGGTTCGCCCACCTTATGCCTCGGGCGCCCGGCGTCGCGCGGCCGTCGGGCGGCCCGCACGTGTCGTTCGTCACGGTGGGCCGGACGGTCGATCAGGCGGTCGATCAGGCTGTCGGTCAGACGGCCGCGGTGACCGGTTCGGACGGCGCGGCCGCCCGCGCGAGCAGCGGCGTGAGGCGCTCGATCAGCGCCGCCTCCAGGAGGGGCCGCACCTCGTCGACGGTGACCTGCCGGCCGAGCTCGGCGGTCAGGGACGTGACGTCGGCGTCCTCCGCGGGGATGCCGCAGGGCACGATGTGGTCGAACGCGGCCAGGTCGGCGTCGCAGTTCAGGGCGAGGCCGTGCATGGTGACGCCCTTGGCGACCCGCGCCCCGATGGCGCAGATCTTGCGCTCCAGCCGGGGGTCCGCGACGTCGGGGGAGTCGGCGGCGACCCACACCCCGGAGCGGCCCTCGACGCGCATGGTCGCGAGGCCGAACGCGGTGCACACGTCCATCACGGCCTGCTCCAGCGTGCGGACGTACTCGACGACGTCGAACGGCTTGGCCAGCTTGATGATCGGGTAGGCGACGATCTGCCCCGGCCCGTGCCAGGTGATCTTGCCGCCGCGGTCCACCTTGACGACCTCGGTGCCGTCGGTCGGGTACTCGTCGCGGTGCGTGCGCGCCCCCGCCGTGTAGACGGACTGGTGCTCGAGGAAGAAGACGGTGTCGGCCAGGTCCTCGCCGCGGACGCCCTCGTGGGTGCGTCGCTGCAGGTCCCAGCCCTCGTGGTACTCGACGTGCCCGGTGAGGTGTCGGATGTCCATGCGCGCAAGCCTAAGCCCGCCCGTCGGGCCCGCAGGAGGCGGCCCCGGCTGACCGGGATTCAGCAGGCTGGATACGGCCGTAACTGGCCCGTTGACGGTCGCAGGCAGCCTGCTGAACCAACCTCAGTCCGGCTCGGTCCGGCTCGGCCGAGCTCAGTCGAGGTGGATGTCCGCAGGACGAGCCGGCGGTGGGGACTGGGCCGGGAGGTCCTTCAGGTGGGCGACGACGACGGCGCCGATGCCGCCCGGGCGGTCGTTGTCCGCGGGCTTGAAGCGCAGCAGCACCACCTTGTCGGTCGCCAGCAGCCGGTTCTGCCGAGGCGCGTCCTTGACCAGCGCTTCCGGGGTGGAGTGCGGCCCGACGCCGTCGATCTCGACGACGAGCCACCGCCCGTCGCGCAGGCGCCAGCCGAGGTCGCACCGGCCGAGGAACTGGCCGCCCCGGCGGAACACGACCTGGAGCCGGTGCGGGGGCACGTCGTGATCGACGCAGGAGAGCCGCGCCCGGGTCTCCGCGGGCGACTCGTCGCGGCCGTCCGCGAGGCTCAGCCGGTCGACGGCCTCCACGGATCCACGGCGTCCGTGCAGCAGGCGCTCGACCTCGGCGAGCCTGGCGTCGTCGATCAGGTTCTTGTTGAGGGCGCTGCTGACCACGGCGACGCCGTCGTCCCGGGAGAGGCCGGGCAGGGCCTGCGCCAGCGCGTACTCGATCTTCGCGATACGCCAGTCGCCGTACCGCTGGGACGCGAAGTTCCCGTACTGGCGCACGAGTACGCCGTCCCGCCCTTGATGGCGAGTGCCTCGGGGGAACGAGATCTCGGGGTCGATGCGCCGAGGCAGGCCTGCGACGCCGTGCAGGGCGAGCGCCGCGGACCCGACGGCGGCCGTTCCCGGCCAGACGAGCAGACCCTTCACCGCGGACCGGCGTCGGAGGTGGTCGAAGTAGTCGTCCCGGACCCGCTTGCCCGGTTCCACGGGATCCGTGTCGAGCACCCGGCCGCCCTCCGTGCGCCAGACGCCGCGGTCGACGAGCCGTCCGATACGCCGCCGGTCGACGCCGGCGGCGTAGCACTGTCGCACGGAGACGAGGCCTTCCTGGCGGGCGGCGAGGTCGTGCAGCACCTGGGGGACCGCGGTGAGCGAACGCATGCGGCGATCAGATCACCGCGGGCCCCGCCGTCGACGCCGCGCGGGCCACCCCTGTGCACAACCTCGCCGAACCCCACCCTGTGGTCGCGCTACCCCTCAGCTGCCGCCATGGCTGGCGTCGGTCAGGGCAACGCTGCTGAGCTGGATTCAGCAGGCTGAGGACGACCGCATGTGGTCCGGTAGCGGTCGCCGATCTCCTGCTGAACCACAGTCAGCAAGCGGATGCCGGAAACGAGCCCCGTCAGGAGGCCGGGAGGGGCTCCGACGGGCAGCTCGTCAGCACGTCCTCCATGGCGTCGTGCTCGGCGGGCGTGACCCACAGCTCGTACTTGGCCTTGACGGCGATCTGCCGGGCCACGTACTCACAGCGGAAGGCCTGGTTCTCGGGCAGCCACTCCGCGGCGTCCTTCGCGCCCTTGCCCATGTTGGCGGGGCCGTCGGAGGCGATGAGGTTCAGCGGGTCGTTCGCGATCTCGACGCGCTTGTCCTTGTTCCAGTCGGCGGCACCCGTGGTCCAGGCGTTCATCAGCGCGACGACGTGGTCGATCTGCACGTCGCCCGAGCGCTCACCGCGCTCGAACTCGATGGTCTCGCCGGTGTACGGGTCGTCCAGCGTGCCGGAGGCGACCTGGCACGAGTCGCCGTCGGTCAGCACGAAGTCGTCGAGGTCGCGCTGGAGCATGTCGTTGCGGGTGTCGCAGCCGTTGTCGTCGACGTCCTGCCAGGCGCTGCCGAAGTCGGACTCGCGGTCGTAGCCGTCCTCGGTGGCGGCGTCCTGCACCGTGAGGACGTCCAGCGTCGCGAGGGCCGAGCCCTCCGCGCCCTCGGCGGGGGCGACGTCGTCGCCCAGGGACTTGACGACGAAGTTTCCGGCCAGCACGAGCGCCGCGACGGCGATGAGCACGAGCTGCAGGGTCTTGCGGGTCTGGCTGGACTTCTTGGCTGTGGCGGACACGAGCCCCTCAATCTGTCGGCCGGTGGTCCGGACCGCAGATGGCCGGACAAAGTCTTAGAACGTGCGAAACGTACCTCTTGCCCCAGTCTGCCAGAGTTGTGTTACGGGGATTTAGCGGCTGACCAGTAATCTCGCGTCGCCGCGTCCTCCGGGGCACCATGGGGCCATGGCACTTCGGATCGGGATTGTCGGCTACGGCGGAGCGGGCAGGCAAATTCACGCCCGACTGGCGCGAGCTGCGGGTATGTCGGTAACGGCGGTGGTCGCGCGCGACTCCGGACGGCGCGTCCAGGCGGCCGGCGACTGGCCGGGCGCACGGCTGTTCAACGACCTCACGTCGATGCTCCTGGAGCCCTGCCTCTACGACCTGGTCGTGATCGCCAGCCCCTCGTCGCTGCACGCCGAGCACGCGAACGCCGTCTCCGTGGCGGGCAAGCCCTTCGTGCTGGACAAGCCGATCGCGACGACGGCGGCCGAGGCGCGGCGGGTCGTCGCCGCGGCGTCGGCGTCGGGCACGCCGTTCACCGTGTTCCACAACCGGCGCTGGGACCCGGAGCAGCTCACGCTCAAGGCGCTGCTGGACCGCGGCGACCTCGGCAAGGTGCACACCTTCGAGCGGCACTGGGAGCGCTGGCGGCCCAAGCCGCAGCAGCGCTGGAAGGAGAACGACGTCGTGGGCGGCGGGCTCCTGCTCGACCTCGGCCCGCATCTCGTGGACTCCGCCACGCAGCTCTTCGGGCCGGTCGTCTCCGTGTACGCCGAGACGCGGACGCTGTCCACGCCCACCGAGGACGACGTCTTCCTCGTGCTGCACCACGCCGCGCCGGGCACCCGGCCGGGCCCGGTGCCGGGTCGTGCGGCGGCCGCCGACGTGCTGTTCGGCGTCGAGCCGCCCGCCAAGGGCGTGGTCTCGCGGTTGTGGGCGGGCTCGCTGGTCGGCGCGCCCGGCCCGCGCACCCGCGTGCTCGGGGACGGCGGCGCGTACCTGGTCCACTCCTTCGAGGCCGACGCCTCACCCTTCGACGTGCTCGACGACGACCAGCCCGAGGGTACGCACGGCTGGCTCACCCGCGGCCGCGAGCGGACGGCCGTGCCGCAGCCGCGTGGCGGGCACGGCGACTTCTACACCGCCGTGGCCGAGTGGCTCGCCGGCGAGGCGGAGGTACCGGTCGATCCGGCCGACGCCGTCCGGACCGCGGAGGTGCTGGACGCGGCCCGGGTCTCGGCAAAGGAAGGGCGGCTCGTCGACGTGTGAGTCCCTCGGCGGACCCGGGAGTTCACCCACAGGGCGTCGGATTCGGCAAATCCTGTGGATAAAGAGCGGGCCTCGATTCACGGAGTTCTCATGAACGGGTGCACTACATCGAATCCGCGGAACTGGTCCGCGTAGCCGTCCCCATGGAGGCTGCGTCACGGGACCTCCTGGTGCGCCGCCTGGACACCCTCGCGACACTGGACCACCCCCATCTCGTGCCGCTCATCGCCATCTCGCCGAACGGGCCGGACAACCTCGACGTCCGGCTGTCCCGGACCGGGGCGGTCGACCTGCCGACGGCCGTCGGCTCGCGCGGTCCGCTGACCGCCGCCGAGGGCGCGGGCATCACCGTCGCGATCGCGCAGGCACTGGCCGCGCTGCACAGCGTGGGCCTCGTCCACGGCGGCGTGCGGCCGACGGACGTGCTGCTGCGCAGCGACGGCAGCGCCATGCTGCGCCCGCGCGTCACGCTGCCCGAGCACAGCGACGACCCGGTCGACGTCACGTCCCTGGCCACGCTCGTCGAGTCGGTGCTGGGCTTCCCCGGCCCGAGCCTGGACTCCAAGGCCGACCAGGCGCTGCGGGCCGTCCTGGCCCGCGCCCGGGCGGAGGACCCGCGCGACCGGCCCGAGCCGGGCACGCTCGCCGCGCTGGCGGACGTCGCCGTGCAGACCGAGCCCGTCCGGCTCCCGGACGCCTCGGCGCTCGTCTCGGCCGCCATCAGCGGCCCGGTGCCCATCGCGGGCCACGTGCCGCTGGGCGCGCACACGCCGTCGCCCTGGCGGTCGGCGGCCAGGACGCTGACCGGCTCGATCGCCGCGGTGGACGCCCGTTCGTGGGCGACCACCGCGCGACGCCGGGCGACGCTGCCGGTCTCGGGCCGGGCAGCCACGGCGCGGCCGGGCGCCAAGGCCGAGCAGCCGCGCGCGCTGGCGGGCTCCGTGCTCGCGTCGGTCATGATCGCGGCCGGTGTCGTCGCGGGGATCTCCGCGGGCATCACCGCCATCCCCGAGGCGTTCGGCGGCGAGGAGCCCGCCGTCGCGGCGCCGTCGCCCGACTCGGCCGCTCCCGCGTGGGGCGGCGGCATCAACCCGGTGAGCAACGCCAAGGACCCGGCCGGGGCCGCCGTCGAGCTCACGGAGCGCCGCCTCGCGCTGCTCGCGGGCGCCGTGTCCGACATCAGCACGGTCAACCTGGAGGGCTCGCCGGCCTACGTGGCCGACCAGAAGATCCTCCAGGAGCTCAAGCAGAACAAGGCGCAGGTGGTCGGGGCGTCGGCGGAGATCCAGTCGACCGAGGTCGTGACGCAGGGTCCGGGTGCCGCGACGGCCGTGCAGAGCGCGACCACGACGTCGAACAAGACCGAGACGTCGGACAGCACCGAGGGCAAGAAGAAGCAGGTCATCGAGGCGGTCGTGCGGATCGAGTACACGATCACCGCGCACCTGCAGGTCTCCGCCGACGGCGAGACCGCGGTGCCCGCGTCGAAGGAGCAGGCCGACCTCACCCTGGTGTGGACGCCCGGCGGCTGGCGGGTCTCCGAGGTGCGCTGACCCGGCTCAGCCCCTCGCCGCGACCCAGCGCGCCGCCTCCTCGGGGGCGGCGTGCGTCCAGGCGAAGCCCGTCCGGCTCAGGACGGCGGGGACGACCCTCTGGGAGGCCACCAGGTCGGCGGCGAGCTGACCGACCGCGATCCGCAGCGCGAACCGCGGCACGGTCAGCGCCGCCGGGCGGTGCAGGGCCTTGGCGAGCGCGCGGGTCAGCTCCCGGTTGGTGGTGGGCTCGGGCGCCACGGCGTTCACGGGTCCGCGCACGTCCGCGCCGATGACGTGCCGGATCACCGCGACCTCGTCGACGAGCGTGATCCAGCTCCACCACTGCCTGCCGCTGCCGAGCGGCCCGCCGACGCCGAGGCGCAGGAGCGGCAGCAGCCTGCCGAGCGCCCCGCCCGAGGCCCCGAGCACGATGCCGCTGCGCAGCCAGACGACGCGGGCCCCGGCGTCGGCGGCGGGTGCCGTGGCGTTCTCCCAGGCCTTGACCAGTTGCGCGAGGAAGTCGTCCCCGCGCTCCGACGCCTCGGTCAGCACCTCGTCCCCGCGGTTCCCGTATGCGCCGGTCCCCGAGGCGTTCACCAGCACCGGCGGGTCGTCCAGGCGCGCGATCGTGCGCGCCAGCAGGCTCGTGGTGGTGGTCCGCGACCCCAGGAGCTTCTGCCGGTAGGCCGGGGTCCAGCGGTGGTCGCCCACCCCGGCGCCGGCCAGGTTCACGACGGCGTCCGCGCCCTCCAGCGCGGCCGGGGCGAGTTCGCCCGTGCGCGGGTCCCACAGCACCTGGCGCACTGCGGGCGGGTCGGTCGCGGCGTTCGTGGGGTTCGTGCGGAGCGCGCCGTCGTCGGACGAGCTGGTGCCGCGCGGTCCCGTGCCGTCACCCGACCCGGTGCCTCCCGAGCCGGTGCCGCGGCGCACCAGGCGCCGCACGCCGTGCCCCCGGGCGACGAGGTCCGCGACGAGCGCGGAGCCGATGAAGCCGTGCGAGCCGGCCACCGCAACGTCCATGCCGCGAATCTAACGCGCGGGGCGCCGCTCAGAAGGGTGACGTACAGACGGCTGTGGCCGGTCCCGGAACCCGGGACCGGCCACAGCACGGCACTACCTACCTGACGAGGTTCGTCAGAGACCGACCTCGGCCTCGAACGCGCCCTCCTCGATCCGGTTCTTGATCGCGGTGAGGAAGCGCGCGGCGTCCGCGCCGTCGACCAGGCGGTGGTCGTAGGACAGGAAGATGTAGGCCATCGAGCGCACCGCGATGCTCTCGTTGCCCTCGCCGTCCGTCACCACGACCGGGCGCTTGGTGATGGTGCCCGTGCCCAGGATGGCGGCGTGGCCCAGCGGCACGATCGGCGTGTCGATCAGGGAGCCGCCCGAGCCGGTGTTCGTGATGTTGAACGTGCCGCCCGACAGCTCGTCCGGCGTGACCTTGTTCGCCCGGGTGCGCGCACCCAGGTCCTGGATCTGCCGGGCGATGCCCGCCAGGTTCAGGTCACCGGCGTTCTTGATGACCGGGACCACGAGGCCACGCTCGGTGTCGACGGCGATACCGACGTTCTCCGAGCCGTGGTAGGTGATCTCGCCCTTCTCGGTGTCGATCGTGGCGTTGATCTTCGGGTAGGCCTTGAGCGCCTCGACGGCGGCCTGCGTGAAGAACGGGAGGAACGTCAGCTTGGCGCCCTCGCGCGCGGCGAACGACTCCTTGGCCTTGGCCCGGAGCTTCGCGACGCGGGTCACGTCGACCTCCAGGACCGTGGTCAGCTGGGCCTGCGACTGGACCGCCTCGAGCATCCGCTCGGCGACGATCTTGCGCAGGCGCGACATCTTCTCCGTGGTGCCACGCAGCGGCGACACCTCGAGCTTGGTCGCGGCCGGAGCGGCCTTGCCCGGAGCGGCAGCGGCGGGCGCCGGAGCGGCCTTGGCCTCGGCCGCGGCGAGCACGTCCTCCTTGCGGATACGGCCACCGACACCGGTACCCGTCACCGTGGCGACGTCGACGCCCTTCTCCGCGGCGAGCTTGCGCACGAGCGGGGTCAGGTACGAGCCGCTGCTGCGGCCGGCGGCGGGCGCCGGAGCAGCGGGCGCGGCGGGAGCCGGAGCCGGAGCGGCGGGCGCCGGCGCGGCCGGAGCCGGGGCAGCGGGGGCCGGAGCAGCCGGTGCGGGCGCGGCGGCCTGGGCCGGCAGCGGGGAGTCCGCGGCGGGGTCCGGGACCGGGGTGGCCTCGGCCGGAGCCTCGGTCTTCGGCGCCTCGGGGGCCGGAGCGGCCGGAGCCTCGGCCGCCGGAGCGGCGGCGCCGGAGCCCACGCGGGCCAGGATGGCGCCGACCTCGATGGTCTCGTCCTCCTTGACCAGGATCTCCTGGAGCGTCCCGGCGACGGGCGACGGGATCTCGGTGTCGACCTTGTCGGTGGAGACCTCGAGCAGGGGCTCGTCGACGGCGACGTCGTCACCGACCTCCTTGAGCCAGCGCGTCACGGTGCCCTCGGTGACGGACTCGCCCAGGGCGGGCAGCAGCACGTCGGTGCCACCGCCGGCCGGGGCGGCTGCCGGAGCAGCGGCGGGAGCCGGTGCGGGCGACTCGGCGGCGGGGGCCGCGGCGGGCGAGGCCTCGGCCGGCTCGGGAGCCGGCTCGGCGGCAGGCGCCTCGGCGGCGGCCTGCTCGGCGGCGGGAGCGGCGGGGGCGTCGCCCGAGCCGGAACCGTCGCCGATGACGGCGAGGGTGGCACCGACCTCGACGGTGTCGTCCTCCTGGACGAGGATCTGCTCGAGGACGCCGGCGATCGGCGACGGGATCTCGGTGTCGACCTTGTCGGTCGACACCTCGAGCAGCGGCTCGTCGACGGCGACCTCGTCGCCGACAGCCTTGAGCCAGCGGGTGACAGTGCCCTCGGTGACGGATTCGCCGAGGGCCGGCAGCTGCACGTTCTCAGACATGACCTGTGGGGTCTCCTTTGTCGTTATGGTCAGTTGTGGGCGTGCAGAGGCTTGCCGGCCAGTGCCATGTGTGCCTCTCCGAGTGCCTCGTTCTGGGTGGGATGTGCGTGGACGAGCGAGGCGACGTCCTCAGGGAACGCCTCCCAGCCGACGATGAGCTGGCCCTCGCCGATCAGCTCGCCCACTCGCGAGCCGATCAGGTGCATCCCGACCACGGGTCCGTCCTTGCGGCGCACCAGCTTGGCGAAACCCTGGGTACCCAGGATCTTGCTCTTGCCGTTGCCCGCGAGGTTGTACTCGATGGTCTCCACCTGGTCCGGGCCGTACAGCTCGGCGGCCCGCGCCTCGGTGACGCCGACCGACGCCACCTCCGGCTCGCAGTAGGTGACGCGCGGGATCGTAGCCTCGTCGATCTGCGCGGGCGACAGGCCCGCGATCTGCTCGGCCACGAAGATGCCCTGCGCGAAGCCGCGGTGGGCGAGCTGCAGGCCGGGCACGATGTCGCCGACGGCCCAGACCTGTCCGCCGGCCGGCGTCGCGACGCCGGTGCGGAGCAGCTCGTCGGTCAGGACGAACCCGCGGTCGACGCGCATGCCGGCGGCCTCGTAGCCGAGGTCGGCGGTCCGCGCACCGCGCCCGACGGCGACGAGCAGCAGCTCGGCGTCGAACGTGGCGCCCGACTCCAGCTCGACCTGGACGCCGTCGTCGGACTGCTTGACCTGGGCGAAGCGGTCGCCCAGGGAGAACTTGATGCCCCGCTTGCGGAACGCGCGCTCCAGCGCCTTCGAGAGCGCGACGTCCTCGTTGGGGACGAGGTGGGGGAGCGCCTCGACGATCTGCACGTCTGCGCCGAAGGACTTCCAGACGCTGGCGAACTCCACGCCGATGACGCCGCCGCCGAGCACCACGACGGACTTCGGGACGGTGTCGAGGGTGAGCGCCTGGTCGGAGGTCAGCACGCGGCCGCCGAGCTCCAGGCCGGGCAGGGTCTTCGCGTACGAGCCGGTCGCGAGCACCACGTGGGTGCCGGTGAGGCTGCGCGTGGCGCCGTCCGCCGCGGTGACCTCGACGACGCCGGGGGAGGCGAGCGTGCCGTGCCCCTCGACGACGGTGATCTTCCGCGAGGCGATCAGCCCCTGCAGGCCCTTGTACAGGCCGGCGACCACGGAGTCCTTGTAGGCGAGCACGCCGGGCATGTCGATGCCGTCCAGCGTGGTGCGGACGCCGAACTGCGCGCCGTGCGTGGCGGCGTCGGCCACCTCGGCGGCGTGCAGGAGGGCCTTGGTGGGCACGCAGCCGACGTGCAGGCAGGTGCCGCCGAGCTTGTCCTTCTCCACGAGGGCCACGCTCTGGCCCAGCTGCGCGGCGCGGAGGGCGGCCGCGTAGCCGCCGCTTCCCCCACCGAGCACGACGACGTCGTACGTGTCCGGGTTGTCATGCGTAGGCAAGTGCTGGCTCCTCAGGGATGGCGGAGGTGACTGCGACTGCTGCGCGGGTTGGCGCCGCATGCCATCTTGACACTTCAGCGGGCGTGGCCCCAATCGTGCACCCCGTCTGTCGGGTGTGACCGTGGCGACATTGACGGCCCGGAGGCCCTGTGACAGGACCGCGACGGGACCGGGACAGGACCGACGGCGGCCGGAACCGGCATGTTGCCGGGCAAGACGTCGGCAGAAGGTGCGAGTTTCCTGCGATGTGCGTGGAGATGCCTAGGACACTGCCGGTCTCGCTAGTACCCTCGTTGCATGCCCCGCCAGTCCCGTAGCTCGCTCGCGCGCTTCTTCCAGCGCCGTTCCACGCCCGGCAGCGGATCACGCCCCGCCGGCAACGACGCGCGCCGCCAGACACTGGCGCACCTCGGTGAGTTCATCGGATCCCGCGTCGGTGTGGAGGCCTATGTGGAGCCCCCGACCACCGACATCCCCAGCACCATCCTGCTCGTCGCGAGCACCGGGGAGTGGACCCGCCGCCGGGTGCCGGACGAGCGCACCGCCTTCGACATCGCGAACCAGCTCGGCGTGCCGGTCTACAACGTCCGGTTCACCGGCTACCCCCAGCGCATGCGCGACTGGAACAGCGCGCAGCGCAAGAAGTGACCCCGCCGAGGTAGAACCTCAGCGAGATAGAACTCCAGCGAGATAGAACTCCAGCGAGATAGAACTCTGGCGAAGCAGCAGCTGCTGCTTCGCCAGAGTTCTATCTCGCCACGGTTCTACTTCGCTGTGGTTCTACTTCGCGGGAAGAGCCGCCGCGGCCGCCGCCCGGCCCTCGACGAACGTCAGCAGGGTGCGGACGCCGACCCCGGTGCCGCCACCCGACGTGTAGCCGTGCGCGCCGCCCTCGTTGAAGGCCGGCCCGGCGATGTCCAGGTGCGCCCACGGGTGGTCGCCCACGAACGTCCGCAGGAACAGGCCGGCGTTGAGCATGCCGCCCCAGCGCGGGCCGGAGTTGGCGACGTCGGCCACCTTGGACTTGATGTTGGCCGTGAGCTCCTCCGGGAGCGGCATCGGCCAGAACAGCTCGCCCGAGGCGTCGGCGGCGGCCTTGACCTCGTCGCGCACGTCGTCGCTGCCCATGACGGCGGACGTGCGGCTGCCGAGCGCGACCATCTGGGCGCCCGTGAGCGTGGCGATGTCGAGCACCACGTCGTGGCCGTCCTCGACGGCGGAGACGAGGCCGTCGGCCATGACGATGCGGCCCTCGGCGTCGGTGTTCAGCACCTCGACGGTCTTGCCGCCGTAGATGGTGATGACGTCGGCGGGGCGCTGGGCGTTGCCGCCCGGCATGTTCTCGGCGAGGCAGAGGTAGCCCGTCACCGCGACCGGCAGGTTCAGCTTCGCGGCGGCGACCACCGTGGACAGCACGGCGGCGGCACCGGCCATGTCGGACTTCATGGCCTCCATGCCCGCGGCCGGCTTGATCGAGATGCCGCCGGAGTCGAAGGTGATGCCCTTGCCCACGAGCGCGATCTTCGCGCCGGGCTTGGCCGGCGTGTACGCGACCTTCACCAGGCGCGGCCCGCGCGACGAGCCCTGGCCGACGGCGGTGAGGCCGCCGTAGCCGCCCGAGGCGAGCTGCTTGTCGTCCAGCACCGTCACCTTGAGGTGCTTCACGTCCTTGGCGGCGGCCTTCGCGGCGTCGGCGAACGTGGCCGGGTACAGCTCGTTCGGCGCGGTGTTGACCAGGTCGCGGGTGGCGTGCACCGCAGCGGCGAGGATCGCGGCGCGCTCGGCGGCGAGCTTGGCCTTGGCGTTCTTGTGCAGTGGGGTGAGGATCTCGATCGCGGCGACCGGGTCCTTGCCGTTCTTGGCGGCGTCCTTCCCGGCGGCCTTCGGGGCAGCCTTGCCGGAGGTGCGGTACCGGTTGAAGGCGTAGGCGCCGAGCAGGGCGCCCTCGGTGACGGCCGTGATCTCGGCGTCGTCGGAGGCGGGCAGCGCGATGGCGGCGGACTTGAGGCCCGCGAGCTCGCGGGTCGCGGCGCCCGCGGCGCGCCGCAGCGTCTCGGTGGCGAAGGTGCCGTCCTCGGCGCGCTCGCCGAGGCCGGTCAGCACCAGGACGTCGGCGGCGAGCTTGTCGCCCGCAGGGATCTTGCGGACCTCGTCGCGCGCGCCGGTCACACCGAGCTGGGGTGCGAGCGTCTCGAGCTGCGTGAGCAGGTCCGTGGGGAGCTGGTCGGACACGACGGCAACGCCGTCCGACGTCTGGGCGGTCGCCACTACGAGCGCTTCGGCCTTCACGGCGGTGGGATTCTTGCTGGAGAGGGTCACGTCGGTCACGCAGCCGATCGTATCCCGGGCCCCTGACCGCCCGTCCGGCGGTAGCTCCGGCAGCGGTCGGCCACCTGCCCGGCAGCCCGCCCGCCCCCCGATCGAGGCGCAGGTCACGCACGATCCGATTGCCGCCCCACGGGGGCTGCCCGGTAGTCTGCAGGACGTGATCCTTGCCCTCCTGCTCCTCGTGGTCGCGCTCTGCGTGGTCCTGGCCGGGTGGGCCGGCTGGTTCGTCGCCCGCGACCGCGCGGTGATCCTGAACCAGCTCTGGGGCGGTGCCGTGATCGAGGTCGTCCTGCTCGTGCAGGGCGTCGTCGCGATCGTCCAGGGTGCGGGCGGTGGCGGTGCGAGCGACCCCCTGCTGTTCTGGGGCTACTTCGCCACGACCCTCGTGATCTTGCCTGTGGCCGCCGCGTGGGCCTTCGCCGAGCGCAGCAAGTGGAGCTCGGTGGTGCTGCTCGTGGCGTCGCTGACGGTGGCCTTCCTGGAGTGGCGCATGTGGCAGATCTGGACGGGGGCCTGATGACGGAACCGACAGCCGGACGACGGACCGGGCGGGGCTTCGGCCGCGTGCTGGTGACCGTGTACGGCATCCTGGCGTTCGCGGCCCTGGGCCGCTCGTCCTACGAGCTCGTCGTGAAGTTCGGCGAGGCGCCGGTGGCCTACACGCTCTCGACGCTCGCGGCCGCGGTGTACGTGGTCGCGACGTTCGCGCTCGCGATCGGCACGCCCGCCTGGCGGGTGACCGCCTGGATCACGGTCGGGATCGAGGCCGTCGGCGTCGTCACGATCGGGGCGCTGTCCCTTGCCGACCCTGACGTCTTCGGCGAGTCGACCGTCTGGTCCGGATTCGGCCAGGGCTACGGTTACGTGCCCCTGGTCCTGCCCTTCGTGGGCCTGTGGTGGCTGTGGCGGACGTCGCGCAGCACGTCCGAGGAGAGGACTGCATGAGCTGGCCGTACTCGTTGTTGTTCAACGGCGTCTTCCGCCGGATGGACCCGGAGCGTGCGCACGAGATCGCGTTCTCGCTGATCGAACGTGCCGGGCAGGTGCCGGTCCTGCGCGACATCGCGCAGGGCGCGCTCGCCCCCTACCTGGGCCAGCGTGCCGGGGGACCGGGCAGCGTGCGCCTCTTCGGCCGCGTCGTGCCCGCGCCGTTCGGCCTGGCCGGAGGCTTCGACAAGAACGCGCGGGCGGTCCGGGGCCTGACGATGCTCGGCTTCGGGTTCGTCGAGATCGGCACCGTCACCGCCCGGCCGCAGCCCGGCAACGACAAGCCGCGCATGTGGCGTGAGCTCGACGTGCGGGGCGTGCGCAACCGGATGGGCTTCAACAACGAGGGCGCCGCGGCCGCCGCGGACCGGCTCCGCGCGCTGCGCCGCACCGCGGCGGGCCGCGCGATCGTCGTCGGCGCCAACATCGGCAAGTCCAAGGTGACGCCGCCCGAGTTCGCCGCGGGCGACTACGCGACGTCGGCCCGGCTGCTGGCCCCTTGGGCGGACTACCTCGTGGTCAACGTGTCGTCCCCGAACACGCCCGGCCTGCGCGACCTGCAGGCCACGGAGTCGCTGCGCCCCATCCTCGAGGCGGTGCGCGCCGCCGCCGACGAGGCCACCACGGGTGCCGCGGTGGGCCGGGGCACGGGCCGCCGCATCCCGCTGCTGGTGAAGATCGCCCCCGACCTCGCGAACGAGGACGTCGACGCCGTCGCCGACCTCGTGCTGGAGCTGGGGCTGGACGGCGTGGTCGCCGTCAACACGACGATCGGCCACGACCGCGGGCCCGGCGGGCTGTCCGGCCCGCCGCTGCTCGGCCGGGGCATCGAGGTCGTCGCGCGGCTGCGCGAGCGCCTCGGGACCGGCCCCGTCATCATCGGCGTGGGTGGCATCACCCGGGCCGACGACGTCCGCGCGTACCTGCGCGCGGGCGCCGACCTGACCCAGGGCTACACGTCGTTCGTCTACGAGGGGCCGCTGTGGGCGTCGGAGATCAACCGCGCCCTGACCCGGTCGGCCGGCTCGACGGCTAGTGGGAGGTACGAGTGATCCGTCCGCAGTGGGAGTGGGCCCTGGACGACGCCGAGGGGCGTCGCCTGACCGAGCCCGTCACGCCCGTCTTCACCGCGCAGTACGACGCCGAGCAGTGGCTCGGTGAGCATTGGCGCGAGCTGTCCGCGGCCGGCGCCGTGCAGGCGAGCCTGCTGCACGACGGCACGCAGGCCGCGCCGGGCGTGGAGCTGCGGATTCCCTGAGGCCGCCCGGCCCGCCGGGGTCTTCTGGACGACGTCGGACACCTCGGCGCCGGACAACACCTCGGTGCCGCTCATGGCACGGGCAGGACCGCCCGCGACTCCGTGAGCGCCACGTCGGCGACGTTCCGGTCGGCGGGCGCCAGGTCGGCCGCGGCGAGGTCCGCGAGGCGTTCGTGCGCCGACCGCGCCGCCTCCGGGTCCCCGGTGCGCACGCACAGCTCGACGAGGTAGGCGAGCGCCGGCGCCAGCTCGGCCACGGGCACGCCGGTCGCCGTCGGGTCCGCGGTTCCGGCTGCGGTGCCGGCCGCGCGGCGCAGCGCCCCCGCGAGGATCTTGCGCGCCTGCGCCGGGTCGCCCTGCGAGTCCGCGAGCACGACGGCGGTGTCGAGCGCCCTGGCGACCGGCCCGCCCCCGGGCGTCGCGCTCCAGGGGGCGACGTCGGTGCCGGCCGGGGCGGGACCTGCGGCGGCGTCGGGGTCGCCGTCGGCGTCCCCGCTCGTGCCGGACGGCACCACGTGCGTGACCCGCACCCAGTTCCCGGCGGGGTCGATCAGGCTGAACCCGGACAGCCCGGCGTTGTTCGCACGACGCCGCGGGCGCGTGATCCGGGGGAACCCGGTCACCGGCAGCCGTCCGAACCGTTCCCGCAGGCCCGCGGCGAACAGGTCGTGGACGGGCTCGGTGTCGGGGACGGCCACGGCGCACGTCGAGTGGGACTGCTCGGGGTCCCACTCGGGCATCTCGTAGTAGTGCAGCACGATCCCGCCGAGCTCCAGGGCCACGTACGGGTTGGGGCGGCGCTGCCGGTAGGTCACCGTCAGGCCCAGGCTCGTCCAGAAGTCGGCCATCTCGTCGACGTCCGCGCAGGGCAGCATCGGGACCATGAACGCGGTGGCCGCCACGGCCCGCGCCCGGGCGGCGATGTCCCCGCTCGTGTCCCGGTCGGTGCCGGGTGCGGTGTCAGGTGCAGTGTCAGGCGCGGCGGCAGATGCGGAGACGTGCTCGGTCTCGGTCATCGCCTCAGTCTGTCACCGGCCTGCTCATTGACCGGCCTGCTCGTTCACCGCCGCTGCCTGCCCGACGGCGCGACCCGGCTCCAGGCCCGGGCCAGCCGGGGCACGGCGTCCGCCAGCTCGGCGGGCGACCGCGTGAAGGTGATCCGCACCCGGGACGCGGAGCCGGTGGCCTCGGGGCTGAAGATCGGTCCGGCCGCGACCAGCGCGCCCTCCGCGGCCGCCGCCGCCGCGAACGCCTGCGCGACGGGCCGGCCCAGGTCGGCCCAGCAGAACAGCCCGCCGCGCGGCGTCGGCACGTCCCAGGTCGGGAACGTCTCCCGCAGCCGGTGGACCAGCAGGTCGCGGCGCTCGCGCAGCATCCGGCGCCGCCCGGCCATGACCTCCTCGCGGCGGCCGAGCAGCTCGGCCACGGCGAGCTGCTCCAGCACGGCCGTGGCGATGTCCGCCGACTGCCGCGCCCGCGCGAGGTGCGAGATCACCTGCGGGTGCGCCCGCACCCAGCCCACCCGCAGCCCGCCCCAGAACGCTTTGGAGGCCGAACCCACCGACACCACGTGCGGCGACGTGCCGTCCCCGGCGAACGCCGGCGGCATCTCCCCGTCCGACAGGTTCAGCTCGACGAGCGTCTCGTCACCCACGACGGTGACGCCGTACCGGTCGGCGATCTCCCGGACCGCCGCACGCTCGTCGGCGGACATCACGGAGCCCGTCGGGTTCTGGAAGTCCGGCACCAGGTACACGAGCCGCGGCTGGGCGCGGCGCACCGTGGAGGCGAGCAGGTCGACGTCGAACGGTACGGCGGGGACGCCGACCACCCGGCCCCCGGCGTCGCGCATGGACTCCATCGCGTGGAAGTAGGTGGGCGACTCCACGACCGCCCGGTCGCCCGGGTGCAGGTGGGTGTGCGCGAGCAGGGCGATGGCCTGCTGGGCGCCGGTGGTCACCAGGATCTCGTCGGCCGTGGTGGGGACGCCGCGCTCGCGGTAGCGGGCGGCGACCGCCTCGCGCAGCGGCGCCAGGCCGTGCGGCTCGTACCCGCCCGAGTCGAGGTAGGCGGGCAGGCCCTCCAGGGCCCGCGCGAAGGCGTCGTGCAGCTCGGGCGGCGCGGGCGGCGTCGCCTGCCACAGGTCCAGGTGCCCGACGACGGACGGGAGACCCGCCGACGTCGTGGCCCGCAGGGCGTCGCGGGCCACCGGGGCGTCACCGCCCGCCGGTCCGCCCAGGGCGGGGTCGACGGAGCGCTGCGGCAGGGTGGTGACCGAGCCCGACCCGACCCGGCTGACCGCGAAGCCGAGCTCGCGCAGCCGCGCGTAGGCGCCCGACGTCGTGGTGCGCGACACCTTGAGGGTGGCCGCGAGCTCCCGCTCGCTGGGCAGCCGGGTGCCGGGGGCGACCGTGCCGGACAGGACGGCGGCCCGCAGCGCGTCGGCGAGGGCGATGTAGGCCGGCCCGCCCGCGTGCCACGAGCCCAGCAGGCGGGCGGTCGTGGCGGGGGAGAGCTGGCGCAGCACAGTGGGGGACGCGACGGACATAGGGGCCACTCTTCCGCGATTGGCCCTGGATGACAAGGCCAATGGACCGCACCATGGGACCATGACGACGACCACCGGCCGCCCGGCCGAGCCCGCCCCCGCTGACATCCCCGTTCCAGGGCTCGAAGCCCCGGCGCTCGACCCGGCACCGGTCGTCGCGCGCGTGCTCATGGGGCCGGTGCGCCGCGGCGTCCAGCTCCTGCTGGGGCTCGTCGGCTTCGGCGTCGCCACCGCGATGATGCTCCACTCGGGGCAGGGCGCGATGCCGTGGGCCGTGCTGGACCAGGGCATCGTGGGCCGCACCGGGCTGCCGTACGGCTGGGTCGTGCTCGGCGTCGGCCTGCTGGTCATGCTCGCGTGGATCCCGCTGCGCCAGAAGCCGGGCATCGGCACGGTCGCGAACATCATCGTGATCAGCCTGGTCATCGACCCGGCCCTGTGGGCACTGGACCGGGTGCTGCCCGAGCCGGCGCTCGCCACCGGGATCGCGCTCGCCCTGGGCGGCACGGTCCTCCTCGGGATCAGCACCGCCGCCTACGTGGGCGCACGGCTGGGGCCGGGGCCGCGCGACGGCCTGATGACGGGGGCGGTGCGCCTGACGGGCTGGCCCGTCTGGCTGGTCAAGACCGCCATCGAGGTCACGGTCGTGGTGATCGGGGTGCTGCTCGGCGGCACGTTCGGCTGGGCGACCGTCGTGTTCGCCTTCGGCGTCGGCCCGGTGGTGCAGGTCGCCGCGCGGTGGCTCGCGCCGTCGGGCCTGACTGAGGGCCACTGACCGCGAGGTTCACTGACGGCGAGGGCCACTGAAGCGGGCCGACCAGGCGCGGCTTTCGTGGCGCCCGGGGCAACCACCCTCCACCATGAGGGCATGACCAGCCACGACGTCGTCCCGCCGACGCGACTCCGCACGTTCCTGCCCGGCCTCGTCTCCCGGATCGCGTTCGGCGCGCTGCTCGTCGCGCTCGTGGTCCGGCTGACGGGCGACGTGGAGCCGTGGGGCGAGGACGGGCTCACGCCCGCGGTCGTGGCCCACCTCCTGCTCCTGCCGCTGCTGGCCCTGACGCTGTGGGCGGCCTCGGGAACCCCCGGGACGAGCGGGCGGCCCCGCCCCGTGGTCCTGACCCTCGTCGCCCTGGCGCTGGGCTACCTGGGCGACCCGGTGGTCGCCGGCACGCTCCTGTCCGGGGTGTGGGAGGCGCTGATGGGCAGCATGGAGCTCGAGGGCATCGTCTACCAGGCGATGATGCTGGTCGCGGTGCTCGCGCTGGCGCTGGTCGCGCAGACCCTCGCGTTCCGGGGGTGGCTCGGCGCGGGGCGTCTGTACCGCCTGGCCGGCGCCGCCTGCTGGGTCGTCGGCGTCGCCGCCGTCGCGGTCGTCGTCTCCGGGCTGCTGCACCTGGACCTCGCCGAGTACGTGGTCGGGGCGGTCACGGCGGGCGCGGCCTGGTGCGTCGCGGTGGCGTTCCTGGAGGTGGCGGCCTGGCGGGTCGACCGCCTCGCGGGCACCGGTGCCCTGCTGCACGTCGCGACGGCGGTGCTCGCCGCCGCCGGACTCCTCGTGGGCGACTCGGAGGGCGTCTACCTGGCCGTCCTGCGCCTGTCGGCCGTGGTCTACGTCGCCGGGCAGGCCCTGCTCGCCGCCGGCCTGCTGCGCACGCTGCGCCGGGACTCGAATCGATTCGAACGCCTGGCATAGGCTGCCGTCATGGTCAACTATCGGTACCTCGGCAACAGTGGTCTCAAGATCTCCGAGATCACGTACGGCAACTGGCTCACCCACGGCTCGCAGGTCGAGAACGACGTCGCCACGGCGTGCGTCCGCGCCGCCCTCGACGCCGGCATCACCACGTTCGACACCGCCGACGTGTACGCCAACACCGTCGCGGAGCAGGTGCTCGGCGACGCGCTGCAGGGCGAGCGCCGCGAGTCCCTGGAGATCTTCACCAAGGTGTACTGGCCCACCGGGCCCAAGGGCCCCAACGACGTCGGCCTGTCGCGCAAGCACATCATGGAGTCCATCAACGGCTCCCTGTCGCGCCTCGGCACCGACTACGTCGACCTGTACCAGGCCCACCGCTACGACGTGGAGACCCCGCTCGAGGAGACGATGCAGGCGTTCGCCGATGTCGTCCGGCAGGGCAAGGCCCTCTACATCGGCGTCTCCGAGTGGTCCGCCGACCAGATCCGCGCCGGCGCCGCGCTCGCCAAGGAGCTCGGCTTCCAGCTCATCTCCTCGCAGCCCCAGTACTCGATGCTGTGGCGCGTCATCGAGGACGAGGTCGTGCCCGCCTCGAAGGAGGTCGGCGTCTCGCAGATCGTCTGGTCGCCCATGGCCCAGGGCGTGCTCTCCGGCAAGTACCTGCCGGGCCAGGCCGCGCCGGCCGGCTCGCGCGCCACGGACCAGAAGGGCGGCGCGCAGACCATCAGCCGATTCATGAGCGACGAGACCCTGACCGCCGTGCAGAACCTCAAGCCGGTCGCCGACGAGCTGGGCCTGTCCATGGCGCAGCTCGCCGTGGCCTGGGTGCTGCAGAACGACAACGTGGCTGCCGCGCTCGTGGGTGCCTCCCGCCCCGAGCAGGTCGCCGAGAACGTCAAGGCGTCGGGCGTCACCATCCCGGCCGAGCTGCTGAAGCAGATCGACGAGGCGCTCGCGGGCGTCGTCGAGCGCGACCCGGCCAAGACCTTCGAGGGCATGCCGAAGAAGCGCCCGGCCTGACGCACTCCCCGTCTCGCCGAAGTAGAACCGCAGCGAGATAGAACTGCAGCGAAGTAGAACTGCAGCGAGATAGAACTGCAGCGAAGTAGAACTGCAGCGAGATAGAACTGTGGCGAGGTAGAACACCCGGCAACCGCCAGGGTTCTACCTCGCCACAGTTCTACTTCGCCGGGGTTCTATCTCGGCGAGGCGGGTCACTCCGGGTAGTTGCCGCGCTTCTTGCTCATCGGCTTGGGCAGCCGCGACCGGCGCAGCTGGTAGGCGCGCGTGATGGTGTACATCAGCAGGCCGCGCGGCACCTCGCCGAACTTGGCCGTCAGGCGCTTCTTCAGCGAACGCCAGAGCAGCCACGCGTCGATGATCGTCAGGAACAGGAACCCGTACAGGCCGAGCATCACGAAGATGCTGAGCTGCGGGTACTGCTGCGTGAAGAACGTCGCGAAGAGGAAGATGAACGCGACGGGCAGGAAGAACTCGCCCAGGTTCCAGCGCGCGTCCACGAAGTCGCGCACGTACCGGCGCACCGGACCCTTGTCCTTGGCCGGCATGTAGCGCTCGTCGCCGGTCTGCATCGCCTGGTAGGCGCGCTCCCGGTCGACGCGCGACTTCTCGCGCTGCGCCTTGCGCGCGGCCCGGCGGTCGTCCGGGACGAGGGGGCGCTTGTTCGCGGCCTGCGCGACGTTGCGCTTCGGCGTGGGGCGGCCCTTGCCGGCGGCGGTCTGCGTCTCGTCGGACGCCGGAGTCACCTCGGTCGGGGAGTCGCCCACGGGGGTCACGCCGTCTGGAGTCGAAGTCTTGCTGCGGGAGAACACCCTCCCAGCCTAATCGCTCCCGGCACCGGCTGGTTGCGAGCCGTTAACGTGGGGCAGTGACCACCGATACATCCGCTGCCCTCCGGGCCCGCGTCGCCGAGCTGTTCCCCGCCCTGCAGGCCGACCTCGAGGCGCTCGTTCGCATCCCGAGCGTCTCGGCCGCCGCGTTCGACCAGGCGCACGTCGCCGCCAGCGCCGACACCACGGCGCAGCTCCTGCGCGACGCCGGCCTGCCGGACGTCCAGATCCTGTCCGCCCCGCGCCCCGACGGCACGCCGGGCGCGCCCGCCGTCGTCGCGCGCCGGCCCGCGCCCGAGGGCGCGCCGACGGTGCTCCTCTACGCGCACCACGACGTGCAGCCGCCGGGCGACCCGGCGACCTGGGACACCGACCCGTTCGAGCCCACGCAGGTGGGGGAGCGCCTCTTCGGCCGCGGCGCCGCCGACGACAAGGCGGGCATCGTGGCCCACCTCGGCGCCCTGCGCGCCCTCGGCCTGCCCGACGGCGCGGACCTGCCCGTCGGCGTCACGGTGTTCCTGGAGGGCGAGGAGGAGTCGGGCTCGCCGTCGTTCCGGGCCTTCCTGGAGCAGTACCGCGACCTGCTCGCGGCCGACGTCATCGTCGTGGCCGACTCCACGAACTGGAAGGTGGGCGTGCCCGCCCTGACGACGTCGCTGCGCGGCCTGGTCGACGGCGAGATCGAGCTGCGCGTGCTGGACCACGCCGTGCACTCCGGCATGTTCGGCGGCGCCGTGCTGGACGCCGTCACCCTGATGTCCCGGCTGGTGGCGACGTTCCACGACGAGGCGGGCGACGTCGCGATCGACGGCCTGGTCAGCGCGCCGGAGCCCGAGGTCGACTACTCCGAGGCCGAGTTCCGCGCCGACTCGTCGCTGCTCGACGGCGTGTCCCTCGCGGGCACCGGCACCCTGTCCGGTCGCCTGTGGGCCAAGCCCGCGCTGTCCGTCATCGGCATGGACGTCACCTCGGTGGCCGAGGCGTCCAACACGATCGCGCCGCGCTGCTCGGCCAAGATCTCGCTGCGGCTCGCGCCGGGCCAGGACCCGGCCGCCGCGGACGCGGCCCTCGCCGCCCACGTGGCCAAGCACGCGCCGTTCGGCGCGCAGGTCACGTGGCGCTCGGGCGAGCAGGGCAAGCCGTTCCTCGCCGCGGGCGACACGGCCGCCATGCGGGCGGCGCGCGCCGCCTTCGCCGAGGCGTGGGGCACCCCGCCGGTCGACGTCGGCGTGGGCGGGTCCATCCCGTTCATCGCGGACCTGCTCGAGGTGTTCCCCGACGCCGCGATCCTCGTGACCGGCGTCGAGGACCCGGACTCGCGGGCGCACGGCGCCAACGAGTCGGTGCATCTGGGCGAGCTGCGGAACGTCGTCCTGGCCGAGGCGCTGCTGCTGACGAAGATCGGCGAGGGGCTCTAGGCCCTCAGCTCTGTCCCGCCCCGGCTAGATCTTGGCGGAGGGCTCGCGCGGTGCCACGTCCAGCGCGCGAGCCCACGCCGCCACGTCGGCGGGCAGCTCGGGGGAGGGCAGGTCCTCGCCCGTCGCGTCCCGCACCACGTCCAGCGCGGAGATCCGGTTGCCCTTGCGGTCCAGGAACCGGCTGGCGACGATGCCGCGGGCACACAGCTTGTCGCCGCGCGTGAACACCTGCTCCAGGTAGAAGACGCGCTCGTCCCAGCCCAGGATGCGGGTCGTGATCTCGAACCGTTCGAACGGCTGCAGCGACCGGCGGTACTTCATGGTCGACGCCGCGACCACCGGCGCCCAGCCCTTCTGCTTGGCGACCGGGAACATGCCGAGGTCGGCGATCTGGTTGTTCCGGGCCACGTCCATCATCTGCAGGTACGTGCCGTTGTTGACGTGCAGGTAGGAGTCGAGGTCCAGGAGCCCGACGCGCATCCGGGTGACGGAGGGGTCGAGCAGCGTCTGTCCAGGGCGGGCCTTGCGGGGGAAGAGTCCGGACCAGGTGAGCTGGAGCATGCGAGCCATGTGCCCGAGGTTATACCGGGAACCGGCAGTATCAGATACCCGGTCCGGTCCCTGGTCCGGGCGCGCCGAGCGCCGTCGGCGGGTGCTGGATAGCGTTGCGCACCGACCGGGCCACCGCCGTCGTCTCCAGGCGTTCGACCAGGTGCAGCGCCATGTCGATGCCCGCGGAGACACCGGCGGAGGTGACCACGTCGCCGTCGTCCACGTACCGCGCCTCGGTGTCCACGAGGACGCTCGGGTCCAGGTCGGTGAGCTCGTCGTAGTGCTCGTGGTGCGTGGTGGCCGGCCGCCCCGCGAGCAGCCCGGCCGCGGCCAGCGGCAGGGCGCCCGTGCAGACGCTCGCCATGATCGGGGTCTGCCTGCGGATCTGCCGCAGCCACTCCAGGTGCCCCGGCTCGGCCAGCAGCGGCCGGGTGCCGAGGCCTCCGGGGTAGACCAGCACGTGCAGCGGCCCGACGTCGTCCGCGCCGTGCGCGGGCAGGATGCGCAGGCCCTTGGCGAGCCGCACTCCGGAGCCGTCCCAGGAGAACGTGCTCACGGTGGGCCGCACCTGCGAGTGCGAGCCCCACTCGGCGAAGACCTCGAAGGGCCCGACGACGTCGAGCTCCTCCGCCCCGTCGAAGACGAAGATCCCGATCCGTAGCCCGCCGTTGCCGCTCACACGCTCAGCCCGGTCAGATTCCGGGAAGGGCCAGCATCTGGTCGAGCGCCACCCGCGCCCAGTGGGCGTCGTCGGCGTCCACGACGATCCGGTTCACCATGCGCCCCTCCACGAGCGACTCCATGGCCCACACCAGGTGCGGCAGGTCGATCCGGTTCATGGTGGAGCAGAAGCACACCGTCGAGTCGAGGTAGTGCACCTGCTTGTCGGGGTGCGCCCGCGCGACCCGGCGCACGAGGTTCAGCTCCGTGCCGATCGCCCACGAGGAGCCGGGCTCGGCCGCCTCGAGCTTCTTGATGATGTATTCGGTCGAGCCCACGTAGTCGGCCGCGGTGACGACCTCGTTCTTGCACTCCGGGTGCACCATGACGTTGACGCCGGGCACCGCCGCGCGGATGTCGGTGACGTTCTGCTCCGAGAAGCGCCCGTGCACCGAGCAGTGGCCGCGCCACAGGATCATCCGCGCGTCGCGCAGCTCCTGGTCCGTCAGCCCGCCGTTCGGCTTGCGCGGGTCGAAGACCACGCACTCGTCCAGCGACATCGCGAGCTCCAGGACCGCGGTGTTGCGGCCCAGGTGCTGGTCGGGGAGGAAGAGCACCTTGCCGGTGCCGTCGACGCCGCCGACCTGGTCGAACGCCCAGCGCAGCGCGACCTCGGCGTTGGAGGAGGTGCACACGGTGCCGCCGTGCCGCCCGGTGAACGCCTTGATGGCGGCCGACGAGTTCATGTACGTCACGGGGATCGTGGAGTCCGCGATGCCGACGTCCTGCAGCACCGCCCAGGCCTCCTCGACCTGGCCGATCGCGGCCATGTCGGCCATCGAGCAGCCGGCCGCGAGGTCCGGCAGCACGACCTGCTGCTGGTCGGAGGTGAGGATGTCCGCGCTCTCGGCCATGAAGTGCACGCCGCAGAACAGGATGAACTCGGCCTCGGGGCGGGCGGCCGCCTCGCGCGCGAGCTTGAAGGAGTCACCGGTCACGTCGGCGAAGTCGATGACCTCGTCGCGCTGGTAGTGGTGGCCCAGGACGAACGCGCGGGTGCCCAGCGCGGCCCGTGCGGCGCGCGCCCGGTCCACGAGGTCCGGGTCGCTCGGTGCGGGCAGCTCGCCCGTGCACTCCACGCCGCGCTCGGAGGCCAGGTCACGCCCCTGGCCGAGCAGCAGCAACGGGGACGAGGCAGGCTCGGAGAAACCGGAGTATTCAGCCAGCAGGGTGCTCACGGTCACCATCATGACACGCGGTGGTGACAGGCAGTCAGGACGGTGCCACGATGCGTCTCGTGCACGTGCTGCTGCTTGCCGAGACCCTGCCCGACGCCGAGCGACTGGCCTCCGCGTGGCATGCCGCCGCGCCGCACGCCGGCACCGACGCGCGCGAGGTCCGGGTACCCGGGGCCGTCGCGGCGCGTGCGGGCGGTCCGCCTGTCCCGCCGCCCGACGACGCCGCGAGCCGCGGCGTGCTGCTGGCCGGACCCGCGATCCCGGTGGGGCGGCCCGCCGCCGTCGGGCCGCAGGACGCGGGGCTCGCGCACCCGGGGCCGACGGCGCCCGGGCCCGCCTCCTCGGCCCTGCCCCGGGCGGAGGGCGCGGCGCTGACCGAGGCCGCCGCGCGCGCCGACGTCGTCGTGGCGTACGTCACGCTGCTCGACGGCGAGGGCCTGCACCGGGGGGTCGTCGTGGAGGCCGCGGCGGCCGCCGCGCCGCACGCGGTCCCCGTGGTCGTGGTCACGGAGCGCAGCAAGGTGAGCAGGCGCGAGTGGTCGACGGCGGGCCTCAGCGGGGTGCACGAGGTCGCCGACGGCGACGTCGCCCGCGTGGCCCGGACCTGGTCGCCCGGCTGGGCGCGCTGACCCGGCGGGCCCCGCGGGCGGCGCTCCGCACCCCGGACGGTGATGGGCGCACGCGGTACGTGGGCGTACGATCTGAGAACAGACCGGCACGCGGGAACAGACGGACCAGCCGATGGGTTAGGGACGTTCAAGGATCGACTACCGGTATGTCGAACACGATCGGGAGATGACATGACCGACACCACCACGGACATCGGTACCCACGGCGTCAACGTCACCGACGTCGCCGCGGGCAAGGTCCGTAGCCTGCTCGAGCAGGAGGGCCGCGACGACCTGCGCCTCCGCGTCGCGGTGCAGCCGGGTGGCTGCTCCGGGCTGATCTACCAGCTCTACTTCGACGAGCGGGTGCTCGACGGGGACGCTCTGCGCGACTACGACGGCGTCGAGGTCGTCGTGGACAAGATGAGCGTGCCGTACCTCGAGGGCGCCACGATCGACTTCAAGGACACCATCGAGCAGCAGGGCTTCACGATCGACAACCCGAACGCGGGCAGCGCATGCGCCTGCGGCGGGTCGTTCTCCTGATCGCAGCCTCCCGCTGAGCGACGTTCTCGGCGCGAAGGGCCGGTCACCCCACGGGGTGACCGGCCCTTCGTGATGTCCTGGCTCCTTTGGTGGGAGCGGGGTGTGCGAGATCGGTCCGTTGCTCCGAGACCGGTCGGATGCACTGAGACCGGTCGGTCGCACTGAGATCGGTCGAATGCACTGAGACCGGCCGGTTGCACTGAGATCGGTCGGTTGATCGACCGATCTCGACGCAGAAGACCGATCTCAATACCTGGCGGTTTGTCCCCTCTCCTTCGAGACCTAAGTTTCTTCGCTCTGAGCCGCTCCAGAGCGAAGAAACTTAGGTCTCGAAGGAGAGGGTCAGCCGAGGCGGACGGTCACGGCCCAGCCGTCCCAGCCCTCGTCGGCGGTTTCGTCCCAGCCCTCGTCGCCGGGCGTGTTGTCGGCTCCGGCATCGCGGCCCTCCTCGCCCGGGCTCCCGGAGTGGTGCTCGCGGGTCGCCACGTGCTCGTGGCCGCGCATGCGGCACCAGGCGGGCACGTCGTGCTTGGCGGCGGGGTCGGTCGACAGCACGGTCAGCTCGGTGCCCGCCGGCAGGCCCTTCGCGGCCGCGGCGAGCCGGATCACGGGCAGCGGGCAGCGCAGCCCGCGGGCGTCCACCAACGTGTCAGACACACAGGTCACTCTAGTGACCTGTGTGTCTGACACGTGCAAGGGAGTCGTGCGTGGGGAGAGTTACAGGCCGCCGACGCCGAGCATCTCGCGGACCCGCGACACGGCGCCCGGGAGCACCGCGCAGAACCGCTCGACCTCGTCGGCGGTGGTGGAGCGGTCCAGGGCGATCCGCACGTTGCCGTGCGTGAGCACGCCCATCGCGGCCAGCACGTGCGACGGCTCCAGCGTGCTCGCGGTGCACGCCGAGCCCGACCCGACGGCGAACCCGTGCCTGTCCAGCTCCGTCACGAGCGCCTCGCCGTCCACATAGAGGAACGAGAACGTGGCGACGTGGGGGAGGCGTCCGTCCGGGTCGCCCACCACCTCGACGTCGGGGATGCGGGACACCTCGGCCCGTACCCGCTCCACCAGTGCCCGACGACGTGCCTCCTGCGCCACCCGGTCGGACTCGACGGCCTGCAGCGCCACCGCCGCGGCGAACGCCAGGGGCACGCTCACGCCGCCGGGGGCCCACGGGTCCTCGTCCTCGGGTCCTACGGGCGCCGTGCGCACCCGGTGCCGGACGGCGAGGACGCCGACGCCGGCCGGGCCGCCCCAGTCCGCCGGGTCCGCGGCCAGCAGGTCCCAGGTGTCGGGCACCGCGACGTGGCCCACGCTCGCCCCGGCGTCGACCAGCAGCGGGACGCCGGCTTCGCGGGCGGCGTCGTGCACCGCACCGACCGGCTGGACCGTGCCCACCTCGCCGTTCGCGTGCTGCAGCGCGGCCAGCGCGACGCCGGGCGCCCCGACTGCCGCGACCATGGCGTCCACGTCGACCCGCCCGAGCCGGTCGACGGGCACGGGGGCGGCGGGCCTGCCTGCGGCATCCGCACCTTCCGTGACACCCGCGCCTCCGGCACCACCCGACGCCAGGCTCGCCGCGTGCAGGACGGCGGCCCGCTCGACGGCGCTGACGACGACGGCGGAGCCGGCGCGCCGTCGGGCAGCCGCGGCCGCCGCGACCGCCGTGTGGAGGGAGGCGGTGTGGCTGGGCGTGAACCGGACCTCCTGCGTGCGTGCGCCGAGCACGGCGGCGACCGCCTCGCGGGCGCCGTCGAGCAGCCGCGCCGCGCGCCGGCCCTCGGCGTGCAGGCGGCGGGGGTCCGCCCAGCCGTCGGCGAGGGCCTGCTCGAACGCCTGCCGGGCGAGCGGGTGCCACGGGGCGCGCCCGCCGTTGTCGAGGTAGACCCGCTCCGGGGTACCGGAACCTCCGGGCCTGCCGGAACCTCCTGGCCTGCCGAGACTGCCGGAACTGCCGGGCTCACCGGGGTTCCCCGGGGTGGCGTGGCTCACACGTCCTCCTGCTGCTGGTGCCGTCCGTCTGATCCTCGCACCTGTCGTGACGGGCCCTCGCGGCGATCGTTCTGACACGACCTGGGCGGGTGTCCTGAACAGCGCCGACGTGTGCCCCGTGTGCGGAGTGCGTCACGTTCCGCGAGGTCCGTTCCGGGCATCATCAGGCCCCGGAGCGCGCTAGGCTGCATCCCATCGAGGACGAAGGTTCTGCGTGGAGCTCGGGAGGAAACCGGTGCGACGCGCCGGACGAGACGTGAAAGGCCTCCCTTGCACTCGAAGTCACCTACCCGCACCCGGCGGGCCATCCTGCGTGCGTCGGCTCTAGCCGTCGCCGTCGCAGTGCTGGCCTCTGGCTGCGCAAGCGAATCCGTCCAGCGCGGATACCTGCCCGGCTACAGCGACGGGGAGGTGACTAACCAGACCGGTCGCATCACCGACCTGTGGGTGGGCTCGTGGATCGCAGCCCTCGCCGTGGGCATCGTGACCTGGGGCCTGATGCTGTGGTGCATCGCGGCCTACCGGAAGCGCAAGGACGACCACCAGCTCCCGGTGCAGACGCGCTACCACCTGCCGCTCGAGCTCATGTACACGGCCGTGCCGATCATCATGGTGCTCGTGCTGTTCTGGTATACCGACCGCGACGTGACGGCCATCAAGACCGTCGACGGCACCGCGACCGAGCACATCCAGGTCGTCGGCAAGCAGTGGAGCTGGGACTTCAACTACCTCGACGCCGACGTGTACGACTACGGCGAGCACGAGGCGGACCCCGGCAGCGTCACGGCCGAGGACGAGCTCGACGGCGCCGTCGGCACCTCGACGTCCTTCCCGACGCTCTACCTGCCGGTCAACGAGACCGTCGAGTTCACCCTCGACTCGCGCGACGTCATCCACTCCTTCTGGATCCCCGCGTTCCTGTACAAGCAGGACATGATCCCGAACCGGACCAACACGTTCCAGGTGACGCCGACCCGCGAGGGCACGTACGCCGGCAAGTGCGCCGAGCTCTGCGGTGAGTTCCACTCCGGCATGCTCTTCAACGTGAAGGTCGTGTCCGCCGAGGAGTACGACGCCCACATGGCGGATCTCGCGGCGAAGGGGCAGACCGGCTCGCTCGGCATGGACCTCGCCCGCACGGCCGGCCCGGTCGACAACCCGGCGGAAACCACGGAAGAGGAGGCTGGGCACTGATGGCCGCAGCGACCACGACCGAGCTGATCCCGGGCCTGGCCCCCGGGCGCCAGACGCTCGGCCGGACGATCATCAAGTGGATCACCTCCACTGACCACAAGACGATCGGGTACCTCTACCTGATCACGTCGTTCATCTTCTTCTGCATCGGCGGCCTGATGGCCCTGCTGATCCGGGCGGAGCTGTTCGAGCCGGGCATCCAGCTCGTGCAGAGCAAGGAGCAGTACAACCAGCTCTTCACGATGCACGGCACCGTGATGCTGCTGCTGTTCGCCACCCCGCTCTTCGCGGGCTTCGCGAACGTGATCATGCCGCTCCAGATCGGCGCGCCCGACGTCGCGTTCCCGCGCCTGAACATGTTCGCCTACTGGCTGTTCCTGTTCGGTGGCCTCATCACCACCGCCGGCTTCCTCACCCCGCAGGGTGCCGCGTCGTTCGGCTGGTTCGCGTACGCGCCGCTGTCGACCACGACCTACAGTCCAGGGTTGGGTGGAGACCTCTGGGTCTTCGGCCTGGCACTGGCCGGTTTCGGCACGATCCTCGGTGCGGTCAACTTCATCACCACGATCATCACGATGCGCGCGCCGGGCATGACCATGTTCCGGATGCCGATCTTCACCTGGAACACGCTGGTCACCAGCCTCCTCGTGCTGATGGCCTTCCCGCCGCTGGCCGCCGCGCTGTTCGCGCTGGGTGCCGACCGTCGTCTCGACGCGCAGATCTTCAACCCCGAGAACGGTGGCGCCATCCTCTGGCAGCACCTGTTCTGGTTCTTCGGGCACCCCGAGGTCTACATCATCGCCCTGCCGTTCTTCGGCATCGTGTCCGAGATCTTCCCGGTGTTCAGCCGCAAGCCGATCTTCGGCTACACGGGCCTGGTCTACGCGACCATCGCCATCGCCGCGCTGTCGGTGACGGTGTGGGCGCACCACATGTACGTGACCGGCGCCGTCCTGCTGCCGTTCTTCGCGTTCATGACGATGCTCATCGCGGTACCGACAGGCGTGAAGTTCTTCAACTGGATCGGCACGCTCTGGCGAGGAAAACTCACGTTCGAGACGCCGATGCTCTGGTCCATCGGCTTCCTGGTGACGTTCCTCTTCGGTGGCCTGACCGGCATCATCCTGTCGAGCCCCGCCCTGGACTTCCAGCTCTCCGACTCGTACTTCGTGGTCGCGCACTTCCACTACGTGGTCTTCGGCACCGTCGTGTTCGCGATGTTCGCCGGGTTCTACTTCTGGTGGCCCAAGATGACCGGCCGCATGCTGTCGGAGCGCCTGGGCAAGGTGCACTTCTGGATGCTGTTCGTCGGCTTCCACACCACGTTCCTCATCCAGCACTGGCTGGGTGTCGAGGGCATGCCGCGTCGTTACGCGGACTACATGCCGCAGGAGGGCTTCACCTGGGAGAACCAGGTGTCCACGATCGGCGCGTTCATCCTCGCCGCGTCGACCCTGCCGTTCCTCTGGAACGTCTACATCACCTGGCGCAAGGCGCCCAAGGTGACGGTCGACGACCCGTGGGGCTACGGCCGCTCCCTGGAGTGGGCCACGTCCTGCCCACCGCCGCGGCACAACTTCTCCTCGCTCCCGCGCATCCGCTCGGAGTCGCCGGCGTTCGACCTGCACCACCCTGAGGTCGTCGCGATGGAGCACCCGGAGTACAACCGCGGCGTGCTCGACAACATCTACGGCGAGGCCGACCGCCGCGGTCAGGACAAGCAGGCCCAGCAGCGCGCCGCGAACGGTACGGGCGACTCGGGTCAGAGCAGCACGACCATCGTGGACAAGCCGGACGAGGGGACCAGCAAGTGAAGATCGAGGCACGGCTGTTCCTCTGGGGCACGCCCTTCTTCGTCCTGGCCGGGGTCGTCTACGGCTTCATGACGGACTGGCACGAGCCGGTCGGCTTCCTGGGCATGCCGCTCGTCGGTGGCCTGGTCGCGATGATCGGTGCGTACCTGGCCCTGACGGCCCGGCGCATCGACGCCCGGCCCGAGGACGACCCGAACGGCAACATCGAGGACGCCGCCGGTGACCAGGGTGTGTACGCGCCCTGGAGCTGGTGGCCGCTCGCGATCGCCGGCTCCGCCGCGATCTGCTTCCTCGGCCTGGCCGTGGGCTGGTGGGTGCTCTACATCGGCTTCTGCGTGGCGATCATCGCGCTGGTGGGCTGGGTGTTCGAGTACTCGCGAGGCATCCACTCGCACTGACGCTTCGCCGAGATAGAACTGGGGCCGGACCACCGATCGGTGGTCCGGCCCCAGTTCTATCTCGCCACGGTTCTATCTCGGCGGTGCCGGCTACCGGCTGGCCGCGATCCAGCGGTCCAGGGTGGCCTGGGCGGCCCCGGAGTCCACGGCCTGCGCCGCGAGGCCGATGCCCGCGGTGAGCCGCTCCACGAGCGTCCCGGAGCCCGTGCCGGGCAGCGTGCCGTCGGCGACGAGGCCGGAGGCGGCGTTGAGCAGCACGGTCTCGCGGACCGGGCCGTCCTCGCCCGCGAGCACCGCCCGGGCGACGCCCGCGTTGTAGGCGGCGTCGTGGCCGCGCAGGTCCTCGACCTTGATGCGGGTGAGGCCCAGGTCCTCGGCGGGGTCGATGCGGTGCTCGGTGACCGTGCCCCCGGACACCTCCCAGACGGTGGCGCCCGCGGTCGCGGCGAGCTCGTCCAGGCCCTCGTCCCCGCGGAACACCAGCGCGGACTTGCCCCGCTCGGCGAACACGCCCGCCATCAGCGGCGCCATCCGCGCGTCCGCGCAGCCGACGGCGGCCGCGCGCGGCTGGGCCGGGTTGGTGAGCGGGCCCAGGAAGTTGAAGGCCGTGGGCACGCCCAGCTCCTTGCGGGTCACGCCCGCGTGGCGCATGGACGGGTGGAAGGCCGCGGCGAAGCAGAAGGTGATGCCCGCCTCGCGCGCGATGCGCGCGACGCGCTTCGGCGGGTGGTCCAGGCGGATGCCGAGCTCCTCCAGCACGTCCGCGCTGCCCGACGACGACGACGCCGCCCGGTTGCCGTGCTTCACGACGCGCAGGCCGGCACCCGCGATGACCACGGAGGCCATCGTGGAGATGTTCACCGTGTGCGCACGGTCGCCGCCGGTACCCACGATGTCCACCGAGGGCCCGGGCACCTCGATGCGCACGGCGTGCTCGACCATCGAGTCGGTCAGGCCCGAGAGCTCCTCGACGGTCTCGCCCTTGGCCCGCAGCGCCACCAGGAAGCCGGCGAGCTGGACGGGGG
Source organism: Promicromonospora sukumoe (assembly GCF_014137995.1). NCBI lineage: Bacteria > Bacillati > Actinomycetota > Actinomycetes > Micrococcales > Promicromonosporaceae > Promicromonospora > Promicromonospora sukumoe. Next base: position 3,426,491 of record NZ_JACGWV010000001.1, on the reverse strand, counting down.
AGACCTCACCGGTCATCACCCGGTCCATCGCCCAGCGGGCCTCCTGCTGGCTCAGGTCGGTGCCGGTCATGAGCCCGGCGAGCAGACCGGACCACGTGGGTGCCTCGAGGTTCACGCGGTACCCGCCGTCGCGGGGGCGAGCAGGTGGGCCACGGCCTCCTGGACCTTGACGGCGTCGAGCGGGCGCGCCACGACGCCGTCGGCCAGCGACCAGGTCGCGAGCCAGGCGTCGGCCGGGCGCCCCGTCAGCACGAGCACCGGAGGGCACTCGTAGATCTCGTTCTTGAGCTGGCGGCACAGGCCCATGCCGCCCGTCTGGTCGGCCTCACCGTCGAGGACGAGCAGGTCCCACTTCTCGTTGTCGGCCTGGTCCACCACGGCGGTCGCGGTGGCGGCCTCGGCCCACTCGATGGTGGGCGCGCCCGCGTGCAGGCGCGGCCCGACGGCGAGGCGTACCTGCTCGCGCACCGTGCGGTCGTCGCTGTACAGGAGGACTCGCGGGCCCGGCGCGGAGCTGCCGGAAGCCGTACCGCTCGAACCTGCGCTGGTCACATCCGTCGTCATGCCGGTCATGCGTCGATCGTGGCACAGAGACTGCCTCGGCGGCAGATATGTCCACTCCCTTTTCATGGCGATCTGCTGGATCACGTCAGCAAGTGAGGGCACCGGTAGGGCGATGAAAGGACTTTGTGAGATTCGACGCGAGTGTCCGCGGCTCTTCGGCGTTCGGGACGCTCCAACGTCGGCCATAATGGCTGTCGTGTCGACCGCAACGGCTGCAGCCACCCCCACGCACCAGCACGTGACAGTCAATCGTCCGAACCCGGTCTCGGTCGGGACGATTGTCTGGCTCGCGAGCGAGCTCATGTTCTTCGCAGCGCTCTTCGCGATGTACTTCACGGTCCGGCAGACGATGCCGGCCGAGGAGTGGGCGCTGCAGGCGGACAAGCTGAACATCACCTTCTCGACGATCAACACGATCGTCCTGGTGCTGTCCTCCTTCACCTGCCAGTGGGCGGTCTTCAAGGCCGAGCAGTTCAAGCCGTCGCGCTCCGGGAAGCTCTACCAGTTCTGGACCTGGGGCATGCACGAGTGGCTGACGATGACCTACCTGATGGGCGCGTTCTTCATCGGTGGTCAGATCTTCGAGTACACCGAGCTGGTGCACCAGGGTCTGACGATCTCGTCCAGCGCGTACGGCTCGGTCTTCTACATGACGACCGGCTTCCACGGTCTGCACGTGACCGGCGGTCTGATCGCCTTCCTCTTCGTGCTCGGCCGCTCGTTCGCCGCCAAGCGCTTCGGTCACCACGAGGCCACCACCACGATCGTCACGTCCTACTACTGGCACTTCGTCGACGTGGTGTGGATCGCGCTGTTCGCGGTGATCTACCTGCTGCGCTGACCGTTCGCACGGTCGCCCCAGGGCGTCCGTGCCACACGGCCACGTGCGGTGGCATAGGTTCATGACAGAGAAGCTCAACACTCACAGCGAGACGAGGAAATTTTCGTGAAGGCACTCGCCGCCCGCAGGCATCACCGGCTGGCGCCGGTCGTCCTCCTGCTGCTGGCGCTGCTGACCACGGGCGGCGTCTACGCCGCCCTGGCTCCGAGCACGGCTAAGGCCGAGACCGTCAGCACCGCGGACATCGAGACCGGTAAGAAGCTGTTCCAGGCCAACTGCGCGACGTGCCACGGCGCGAACGCCGAGGGCACCGCAGGCGTGCCGTCCCTGGTAGGCGTCGGCGCTGCCGCCGTCGACTTCCAGGTGTCGACCGGCCGCATGCCGATGCAGATGAACGGCCCGCAGGCGGAGGCCAAGCCGCCGCAGTTCGACGCCGAGCAGACCGCGGCGCTGGCCGCGTACGTCTCCTCGCTGGGCGCAGGCCCGGCCATCCCGACGGACGAGCAGGTCGACGCCTCGAAGGGCGACGCCTCGAACGGCATGGCCCTGTTCCGCACCAACTGCGCCATGTGCCACAACGCCGTGGGCGCCGGTGGCGCCCTCTCGGAGGGCAAGTTCGCCCCCGCGCTGTGGGAGACGTCGGAGCGGAACATCTACCAGGCGATGCTCACCGGCCCGCAGTCGATGCCGGTGTTCAACGACGCGAACATCACGCCGGACGAGAAGCGCGACATCGTGTCGTTCCTCGTCGAGCAGCGCGAGGGTTCGGCCGGCGGTAACGCGCTCGGCGCCCTCGGCCCGGTGTCCGAAGGCCTCTGGGCCTTCGTGATCGGCCTGGGCCTGCTCATCGGCGCAGCCGTGTGGATCGGAGCGAAGTCCTCGTGAGCGAGAACCAGAACAACCCCGCCGACACCTCGCACGAGGTGGCGGTCACCCCCGAGACGGGCACCGCCGTCGGCCACCCGGAGCGGTTTCCCGACCCGGGCGTCCCGGAGCACAAGCACCGCCTGACGGACACCGACCCGCGCGCCGCCAAGCGCGCCGAGCGGACCGTCACGATCCTGTTCGTCCTGTCCATCCTCGGCACGATCGGCTCGATCGTCGCCTACGTGATGGTCCCGCCGGACGGCACGACGTCGGGCGTCCGCCTGTCGACCCTGCTCATCGGTCTGGGCCTCGCGCTCTCCCTGCTCGGTATCGGCGTCGCCGGCATCCACTGGGCCAAGTCGCTCATGGGCGACAAGGAGATGGTCCAGGAGCGTCACTCGCTCGCGACGAACGAGGAAGACCGCGCCATCGCGGTCCGCGACCTGAACGAGGGGCTGGGCGACTCCGGCGTCGTCGGCCGCCGTGGTGTGCTCAAGGGCGCCTTCTTCGGCGCGCTGGCCCTGTTCCCGCTGGCCATCGCGGTGCCGCTCATCGGCTCGGTGGGTGGCGACTGGAACATCTCCAAGTTCAAGCACACCATGTGGAAGTCGGGCATGCGCCTGGCGATCGACCCCTCGGGCCGGCCCATCAAGGCCGCCGACGTCACCGTGGGCTCCGTCTTCCACGTCGTCCCGGAGACCACCGAGGCGTACCGCGAGACGCACGACTGGATCAACGAGAAGTCCAAGGCCGTCGTCCTCATGGTCCGCCTGAACCCGGAGGACCTCCGGACCGACCAGTCCCCGCCCGGCGAGACCTGGTCGCACGAGGGCATCGTCGCCTACTCGAAGATCTGCACGCACGTGGGCTGCCCGGTGGCGCTCTACGAGCAGCAGACCCACCACCTGCTGTGCCCCTGCCACCAGTCGACGTTCGACATCGCGGACAGCGCGAAGGTCGTCTTCGGCCCGGCTAACCGCCGGCTGCCGCAGCTGCCGATCACGGTCGACGACGAGGGCTACCTCGTGGCGCAGCAAGACTTCGCCGAGCCCATCGGCCCGAGCTTCTGGGAGCGCCTGAAGTGAGCACCGCGACCCACGACACCAAGAACGAGGCACCGGCCAAGCCGACGACGACCGTCGGCAAGGCCGCGGACTACCTCGACCAGCGCACCTCCATCGGCGTCGCCGTCAAGGAGTTCGCGCGCAAGGTCTTCCCGGACCACTGGTCCTTCATGCTCGGCGAGATCGCGCTGTTCTCGTTCGTGGTGCTGATCATCTCGGGCTTCTTCCTGACGATGTTCTTCGAGCCGTCGATGGCGCTGGAGCACTACGAGGGCGAGCACCCGGCGAGCATGCAGGGGCAGCTCATGTCCGTGGCGTTCGCCTCGACCCTCGAGATGTCCTTCGAGGTGCGCGGCGGTCTGCTGATGCGGCAGATCCACCACTGGTCGGCCCTGATCTTCATGGCCTCGATCGTGGTGCACATGATGCGCGTGTTCTTCACCGGCGCGTTCCGCAAGCCGCGTGAGATCAACTGGATCGTCGGCATCCTGCTCATGATCCTGGGCCTGGCGGCCGGCTTCACCGGCTACTCGCTGCCCGACGACGTGCTGTCCGGCAACGGCCTGCGCATCACCGACGGCGTGGTCAAGTCGATCCCGGTGCTCGGCTCGTTCATGTCCTACATGATCTTCGGCGGCGAGTTCCCGGGGCACCACATCGTGCCGCGCCTGTTCACGCTGCACATCTTCGTGGTGCCGGGCATCCTGCTCGCGCTCATCGCGCTGCACCTGTTCCTCATGGTGCTGCAGAAGCACACCCAGTACCCGGGTGGTGGCCGCACCGACAAGAACGTGGTGGGCTACCCGGCGCTGCCGGTGTACGTCGCCAAGATGACCGGCAACTTCTTCATCGTGTTCGGCGTGCTCGTGCTCATGGGCGCGACGATGTCGATCAACAACGTGTGGAACTACGGGCCGTTCGACCCGTCACCGGTCTCCGCCGGCGCCCAGCCGGACTGGTACATGCTGTTCCTGGAGGGATCGCTGCGGCTGATGCCGGGCCAGGGCACGGAGTGGGTCATCCTCGGCTACACGTTGCCGTTGAACGTGCTGATCCCCGCCGTCGTCATCCCGGGTCTCCTGTTCACGTTCCTCATCGTGTACCCGTTCATCGAGGCCAAGGTCTCGGGCGACGACCGCGAGCACCACGTGCTGGACCGCCCGCGCAACAAGCCGGCGCGCACCGGCCTGGGCGTCGCGTTCCTGACGGCGTTCATCATCCTGGCCCTGGCCGGGTCGAACGACCTCATCGCCACGCACTTCGCGCTGTCGATCAACGCGATCACCTGGGTGTTCCGCGTGCTGTTCTTCGTCGGGCCGGTGTTCGCGTACTTCATCACGAAGCGCATCTGCCTCGGCCTGCAGCGCAAGGACCGCGAGCTGGTGCTGCACGGCCACGAGTCGGGCCGCATCGTGCGCTTCGCCACCGGCGAGTACATCGAGGTGCACACCCCGCTGGACGACCAGGAGCGCTGGCTCCGCGTCAACTACGAGGCGCCCGGCCCGCTGGCCATCGCCCCGAAGACCGACGCGCGGGGCGTCAAGCGCAAGGGCTACGGCGCCGACAAGCGCTGGCAGGTCCTGTCCCGGTTCTTCTACGAGGACCGTGTCTCGCCCGTCACCCCGGCAGAGGTGGCCGCCGCGCACTCGCACGGCGAGCACGACGAGCTGCACGGCTCCGAGCGTCAGGCCGTCGAGGCCGGCGCGGGAACCACCTCGCGGGAGCACTGAGCGACCTGCGACACCAAGCGATGGCCTGCGTCTCTCGGTCCGCATCTGCGGCCGGGGACGCGGGCCATTGCCGTCCCGGCGGGCACCACCTCGGCGCACGACCCGGACGGCGTCCCACCCTGCGCACCGTCCGGTGTGCGGACCGATCCTGGAGGTACCTCAGCAATGGCTGTTTACACGCTCCCTGACCTGACCTACGACTACGCCGCGCTCGAGCCCCACATCTCGGGCAAGATCATGGAGCTGCACCACTCCAAGCACCACGCGACGTACGTCAAGGGTGCCAACACTGCCCTGGAGCAGCTCGAGGAGGCCCGGGAGACGGGCAACCTGGCCAACGTCAACAAGATCGAGAAGGACCTCGCGTTCAACCTCGGTGGTCACATCAACCACTCGATCTTCTGGACGAACATGGCGCCCGAGGCCGGCGGCGAGCCGACCGGCGACATCGCCGCGGCGATCGACGAGCACTTCGGCTCGTTCGAGAAGTTCAAGGCGCACTTCACCGCCGTTGCCGCCGGTGTGCAGGGTTCCGGCTGGGCCGTCCTGGCCTGGGACTCGATCGGCCAGAAGCTGGTCGTGGTGCAGCTCTTCGACCAGCAGGGCAACATCCCCTTCGCGCTCACCCCGGTCCTCATGCTGGACTGCTGGGAGCACGCCTACTACATCGACTACCTGAACGTCCGCCCGGACTACATCAAGGCCTGGTGGAACCTGGTGTCGTGGAGCAACGTCTCCGAGCGCCTGGCACGGGCCAAGACGCAGACCGCGGGTCTCGTCGTCCCGTCGGCCTGACGGACCTGACGGCCTGACCAGGCCGTCGACCAGATCCGGCGCACCCCGGGAGCTTTCTCCCAGGGGTGCGCCGGATCTGTCGTTCCCCGACGCAGTGCCCCGGATCGGCGCCGAGGGTGGAAGCAAAGCCCGCTTCGGTGTCTACTGGAGGTCAGGAAGAGGCCCGTGCCGCCTATCTCAGAGGTGATGACGTGGCAACGAAGCAGCGTCCGAGTACCGCGATCGGCAAGACCGCCGACTACCTGGACCAGCGCACCACCATCGGTGCCCTGGTCAAGGAGTTCGCGCGCAAGGTCTTCCCGGACCACTGGTCCTTCATGCTCGGCGAGATCGCGCTGTTCTCCTTCGTGGTGCTGATCCTGTCGGGCTTCTTCCTGACGATGTTCTTCGACCCGTCGATGGGGCTGGTGCACTACGAGGGGCAGTACCCGGACACGCTGCACGGGGAGCTCATGTCGTCGGCGTTCGCCTCGACGGTGCACATGTCGTTCGAGGTGCGTGGTGGCCTGCTCATGCGGCAGATCCACCACTGGGCCGCCCTCATCTTCGTGGCGTCGATCGTGGTGCACATGTTCCGGGTGTTCTTCACCGGAGCGTTCCGCAAGCCGCGCGAGATCAACTGGATCGTCGGCCTCACCATGCTGATCCTGGCCCTGGCCGCGGGGTTCACCGGCTACTCGCTGCCCGACGACGTCCTGTCGGGCAACGGCCTGCGGATCATCGACGGCGTGGTGCTGGCGGTCCCGGTGATCGGTACGGAGCTGTCGAACCTGGTCTTCGGCGGCGCGTTCCCGGGCGACCAGATCATCCCGCGTCTGTTCACCATCCACATCCTGGTGGTGCCTGCGCTGCTGCTCGGCCTCATCGCGCTGCACCTGTTCCTCATGGTGCTCCAGAAGCACACCCAGTACCCCGGCGGCGGGCGCACCGACAAGAACGTGGTCGGCTACCCGGCACTGCCGGTCTACGTGGCCAAGATGACGGGCAACTTCTTCATCATCTTCGGCGTGCTGGCGCTCATGGGCGCCACGATGGCCATCAACAACGTGTGGAACTACGGGCCGTACGATCCGGCGCCCGTCTCGGCGGGCACCCAGCCCGACTGGTACATCCTGTTCGTCGACGGTGCCCTACGCCTCATGCCGGGTCCGGGCTGGGAGTGGGTCATCGCCGGCTACACGCTGCCGATGAACATCCTGATCCCCGCCATGATCGTGCCCGGCATCCTGTTCACCCTGCTGATCGCCTACCCGTTCATCGAGGCGAGGCTCACCGGGGACCACCGGGAGCACCACGTGCTCGACCGGCCCCGCAACAGGCCCGTCCGCACGGGGATCGGCGTCGCGTTGTTCGTCGCGTTCCTGGTGCTGGCCCTCGCCGCGACCAACGACCTCATCGCCACGCACTTCGCCCTCAGCATCTTCGCGATCACCTGGGTGCTGCGCATCCTGCTGATCGTGGGCCCCGTGTTCGCGTTCTTCGTGACCAAACGGGTGTGCCTGGCCCTGCAACGCAAGGACCGCGAGCTGGTGCTGCACGGCCACGAGTCCGGTCGTGTCGTGCGGTTCGCCACCGGCGAGTACGTCGAGGTGCACACCCCTCTGGACGCGCAGGAGGTGTGGCTGCGCACCCAGCACACCTCGCCGCAGCCGCTGGAGATCCAGCCCGCCCAGGACTCCCACGGCGTCAAACGCAAGGGCTACCGGTCCGACCGGCGCTGGCAGCGGATCTCCGAGTTCTTCTACGAGGACCGCGTCGAGCCGGCCACCCCCGCCGAGGTCGCGGCCGCCCACTCGCACGGCAAGCACGACGAGCTCGAGGCGAGGACGCCCGCGGCCGTCGGACCGGGCGGGGCCGGAAGCAGGGCCGGAAGCAGCGCAGGAGGCGGCGGAGGAACAGGCACGGCGGGGCCGAGGGCTGCCGGCCCGGGCGCGACGGAGCCGGGCTCTGCGGGACAGGGAGAGGACAAGCAGCAGTAGCCGCTGCTCGTCGCCCCCCTGCTCGCCGGTTACCTGGGTGGTCGGTTACCTAGTCGTCGAGCCCCAGCGCGAACGCCTGCTCCAGGTCCGCCTTCGAGAAGGCGCGGAACGCGATGAGCGTCTCGGTGTTCAGCACGCCCGGCACCTTGTTCACCGTGTCGGACACGACGCCGGCGAGCTGCTCGTGCTCGGGCACGCGCACGATCGCCACGAGGTCGGTCTTGCCGGTCACGGAGAAGACCTCGCTCACACCGTCGATGTTCGCGACCTCCTGCGCGACCTCGGGGATGCGGGACGTCTCGGCGTCGATGAGGACGATCGCGGTCAGCATGCCGTCATCGTATCCACGTGCCGCGGGTTCTCGGGTTCCGTCGCGGGCGCGGCGGCCTCGACCTCGGCTGCGCCGTCGTCGGGCACAGTGCCGTCGTCGGGCACCGCGCCGTCCCCGGCGATCTCGACCCGCACCCGGTCCGACGCCCACGTCAGGTCGGCGTGCGCGCCGGCAGCGCGCACCGGGCAGGCCCAGGTGTCGCTGACGTGCACCAGCCGGACGCCGGGGGAGTCGAGCCAGGCGAGCAGCAGGTCGGTCTCCTCGGGGTGTGCCGCGGGGGCCGGGGCTACGGGCGGCTCGACGTGCTCCGCCGTCGTACGCAGGGCGTCCACCAGGGGGAGCGGGCTGGCGCCCGGGGCCGACACGTCGGTGCCGGCGAGCCGGCCGTGCTTGATCACCACGATCTCCCAGCCGCCGGGCTTGCCGGGCGCGTCGCCGATGCCGGACGGCCGCGCGGCGACCAGCTCGGCGCACCCGGCCAGGGGGCCGAGGCGCTGCGCCCGGTGCGCGCCCTGGACGAAGGCGCGCAGCCGCCGCGTCACCTCGCCCGCCTCCTCGTAGCGCTCCTGGTGGGCGAGCGCCGCGATGCGGTCGGAGAGGGCGCGCACCACCGGTGCGGGGTCGCCGGTCAGGGCGGCGCGGGCGGCGTCGGCCACGTCCGCGTAGGAGGCGTCGGGCGCCTCCGTGGCCACGCACGGCGCGGAGCATCGGCCCATGCCCGCCAGGGCGCAGGGGCTGCCGGGGCGCTTGGAGACCAGCGGGATGCGGGCGGTGCACTGGCGCAGGTTCAGGGCGTCGTGCAGGGCGTGCACGGCCTCCTGCGCGGTGCGCCGGGACCCGAACGGGCCGATGTGCGCCGCGCCCGCCACGACGCCGCCCACGACCGACAGGCGTGGGTAGGCCTCGTCGGTCAGGCGCACCCACGAGTGCCGCTCCGGGAACTTGGAGCGGCGGTTGTAGCGGGGCGCGTGCTCGGTGATGAGCCGCAGCTCGCGGACCTGTGCCTCCAGCGGCGTCGCGCACGCGACGGGCGTGACCCGCTCCGCGATGCGCACCATCTCCGTGATCCGCTTCCGCTTCTCCGCCGCGGTGAAGTACGAGCGCACGCGCTTGCGGATGTTCACGGACGTGCCGACGTACAGCACCTCGTCGCCCGGGCCGCGGAACAGGTACACCCCCGGGCTGTCCGGCAGGTCGTCGGCGAGGTGCCGCTTGCGGCGCACCTCGGGCGGCACGGGGTCGGCCGCCGTGGCGAGGTCCTCCAGGTGCGTGACGCCCATGGGCGCGAGCCGGTCGAAGAGCGCGTGCAGCACGTCGACGGTCGCGCGCGCGTCGGCCAGCGCGCGGTGCTCCGGGGAGACCGTGGCGTGGAACAGGTTCGCCAGGGTGGACAGCTTGTGGTTGGGCGCCTCGTCCCGCGTCACCAGACGGCGGGCCAGCGGCACCGTGTCCACCACGGTGTACCCGGGCCACGGGTAGTCCAGCCGGGCGCACATCGCCTTGAGGAAGCCGACGTCGAACGGCGCGTTGTGCGCCACCAGCACCGTGTCGCGCGCGAACTCCAGGAAGCTCGGCAGGACGAGCTCGATGTCGGGCGCGGTGGCGACCATGGCGTTCGTGATGCCAGTGAGCCGCGCGACGAACGCCGGGACCGGCTGCCCCGGGTTCACCAGCGACTGGAACTCGCCCAGCACCTCGCCGCCGCGCACCTTCACCGCGCCGATCTCGGTGATGCCGCCCTCCTTGGCGTTGGTCCCCGTGGTCTCCAGGTCGACCACGACGAACGTGACGTCGCGCAGCGGCGTGCCGAGCTCCTCGAAGGTCGCCTGGTACGGGGCCCGGGTTCCGGCGGACGTGGAGGTGCTCACGGCGTGCACGGTATCCCGAGCCACTGACACTGGGCCCCCGGGCCCACCGCGGGCTGGGTCCGGGGCCTCTGGTCCCCGCCCGCGCCGGTTCCTAGAGTCGACGGATGATTCGCCGGCCCGGGAAACCTGACCGACGCACCGCACGCGGCGCCCGGACCCGGAGCCGGTGGCGCCCTGTTCCCGACGAGGCCCCCGACGAGCGGGGCCAGGCCCTCCTGGAGTACGTCGCCGTCGTCGGCGCGCTGCTCCTGGTGGCACTCGTGGTGCTCGCCGCGGCGACGCCCGTGGGCCGGGACCTGAGCGGGCAGCTCGTCTGCGCCGTCCAGTCGATCGGGCAGCCCGGGAGCCCCGAGGACTGCGTCGACGGCCCTGGCGACGGACCGGGCGACGGGCCGGGCGACGGACCCGGCGACGGACCGGGCGACGGGCCGGGGGACGGCGACGGCGACGACCCGGGCGACACCTCGTGCGAGGACGAGCTCACCCTGTCCCGCGTCTCCCAGGAGGACCGCGACACCGCCATGGTCGTGATCCAGATCGACTGCGTCTGGTACCCGATCCCGGTGACGTGCCTGTTCACCGTCTCGGAGACCGAGCTCGACGACGTCTGGAAGACGGTGATCTCGGGCGGCCGGGACGAGAGCCTGGAGCGCGAGGGCAACGACAAGATCGTCGACTGCGTGACCGAGGGCTGGGGCGACGAGAGCGATGACCCGGACGACGAGCAGTGCAACCGCACGATGCCGACCAGCGAGGACGTCAGCCTGGACCCGCCGAAGGTCCGCATCGGCTGCAAGTGGCTCCCGGTCCCCGAGGACGTGTGCGACGCGGAGTGGGAGGCGTACAAGGAGTCGAGGCCCGGCCGGGAGCGTGCCGCGACGTCGGGCTGGCTCTACGAGTGCGTCACGACGGCCTACGACAACATGGAGCCCGACTGCTACGTGCAGGTCAACACCCACATCGAGGACCACACGACGTCGTTCCTGTTCTTCCGGTTCAGCACCACGGAGGCCGTGATGATCGAGCGGCTCGGTGACGGCCGCGTCCGGGTGCACATGCTCAAGGGCAGCGGGTTCGGGGGCGGGGTGTCGGGCGACAACATCTTCGGCTCGCCCATCTCCTTCGGCGTGTCCGCGATCGACGGCGTCACGAGCGACACCGCGTACGAGTTCACGAGCGTCGAGGACGCGCAGGAGTGGATCTCGTGGCAGTCGAAGACGGACGGGCTGAAGTCCGGGATGGAGCACGCCTGCGGGGCCTTCGGCGGCCAGCTCCAGGCCGGCTGCGAGCCCGCGAAGACCCGCTACAACGACCATCTCGAGGACGAGCCGGACCACCACATCGTCAACGACGCCGACACCGAGACCAAGAAGGTCACCGTCAACGTCGGGATCGACGGGCAGAAGGGCGGCAAGAGCAAGGACGGGAAGGGCGTGGGCGCGGGCGGCAGCGCCGAGGGCAGCTACGAGGGCGAGGTCATGGTCGAGGACCGGCTGTGGGACAACGGCCTCTACGAGGTGAGCTACACGTCCACGGACATCGGCGGCTTCCTGGTCTCCGGCGCGCTCGGGCCGGGCGGGCCGTGGGGCAAGAGCGACAAGCTCGGCAAGCTGATGGGCAAGGGCGGGGTCGGCGCCACGTGGAAGGGCTCGACGAAGACCACCGTGTACTTCGACGAGAACGGCGACCTCGTGCAGATGTACATCACCATCGACGACCAGGCGCTCGCGACGCTCTACGAGGCCGGGTTCGAGGTGGAGACGGACCTGCCGTACGGCTTCGAGGCGGGCGGCAGCTACAGCAAGAACAAGCAGGAGGGCACCTCGTCCGTCCAGGAGTTCATCCTCGACTTCAACCAGTACCCGGACCTGCGCGACAAGTTCACGCCGATGGTCGACGAGCTGTTCCCGCGCGACGACGAGGGCAAGCTGAAGAAGGGCGACATCGAGATCGAGCGGGACGACCAGGAGGACGGCGGCGAGCTCCGCGAGGAGCTGGAGGAGCACGGCAACGTGCGCGAGCTGACCTACGACGACACCAAGACCGAGGAGAAGGTCGAGACGGGCGTGAGCTGGCAGGGGATCGACCTGCTCAAGGGCGAGTGGATCACCACCGACGAGGAGCGCGTGCTCAAGGAGTCGTCGTTCGAGGTCACCGACGTCGACGGCAACAAGGTCAAGATCGAGCCCGCCCCCCGCTGCAAGCACGAGAAGTTCGAGCCGGACGACGACTACTACACCAACGGCAAGGTGAAGCAGGGCCTGGGCGGCGACTGGCGCAACCCGATGTACGACCGGGACGAGGGCACCTACCCGGGTACCGACTTCGACGGCGACGTGCCGGGCAGCCGCAGCGAGAAGAGCAAGTCGCTCGCCGACGAGTACGCCAAGGCGTTCCCCGACAAGAACATCATCGTCCGGCACCGGGACATCGGGCTGGAGTTCGGGCCGGACGTCACGGGGAAGGTGCACCTCGCCACGGTGGGGGAGTTCTACGTGGTGGGTCTCGACTCAGGGACGGTCACGCGCCAGGGCGACGGTGGCTACACGAACTGGGCCTTCAAGGGGAACTTCAACCGCCCCGGCGACAACAAGGTGGTCAAGTTCAAGCCGCGGGGCGAGTGAGCCGGGTGGTTGAGGCGGGTGGGTGAGGCGGCTGCCTCACCCACCTGTCGGCTCAGCCCGCGTCCGGCTCAGGACCAGCGTTCGCCGGTGAGCTGCTCGTAGATCTCGACGTACCGGGCGCGGGTCTCCTTGACCACGTCGTCCGGGATCTCGGGGCCCGGGTAGGTGCGGTCCCAGCCGGTCAGCGTCGAGGACCAGTCGCGCACGAACTGCTTGTCGTAGGACCACTGCGAGCGGCCGGGCTCGTACTCGCTCGCCTTCCAGAAGCGCGAGGAGTCCGGGGTGAGCACCTCGTCGGCGAGGGTCAGCACGCCGTCGGCGTCGAACCCGAACTCCAGCTTCGTGTCGGCGATGATGACGCCGCGCTCGCGCGCGATCTCGGCGCCGCGGTCGTAGATGGCCAGCGTCAGCTCGCGCAGCCGGCCCGTGGTCTCCGTGCCCAGGTCCTTGGCGATCTCCTCGACGGAGATGTACTCGTCGTGCCCCTCGTCCGCCTTGGTCGACGGCGTGAACACGGGCTCGGGCAGCCGGTCGGCCTCGACCAGGCCCGGGGGGAACGCGACGCCGGACACGCTGCCGGTCGCGTTGTAGCTGTCCAGGCCGCCGCCCGCGAGGTACCCGCGCGCGATGCACTCGACGGGCACGATGGTCAGCTTCTTGCAGCGGATGGCACGCCCGGCCCACTCGTCCGGGACGTCCTCGCTGATCACGTGGTTGGGCACCAGGTCGGCGAACTGCCGGAACCACCACAGCGAGAGCTGGGTGAGGATCGCGCCCTTGTCGGGTACGGCCGTCGGCAGCACGACGTCGTACACCGACACGCGGTCGGAGGCCACCAGGATCACATCGTCGCCGTCCGCGTAGACCTCGCGAACCTTGCCCTTCCGGATCAGTTCCACGGGGCCAAGGCTAACCCGGCACGCGCGCCGGACCGGTGCGCGTACCGGGTTCGTTCAGCGGGGGCACCCGGGGCGCCTACGCGCCCGCGAGGTCCAGGACGGCGTAGCCGTACCCGTCCAGGTGCACGACGTCGCTGCCCGCCTCGACCCGGAAGCCCCGGGCCAGGACCGGCCGCGCCCTCGCGGCGCCGTCGAGCGGCAACTGCACGGCCGCGCGGCCCGGGTTGAGGACGACGGCGAGCGTGCCGCCGCGCACGAACGCCAGCGGGTAGCCGGTGGCGAGCACCTCGACGGGGGCGGCCACGTCCAGCCGCTCGTCGCCGTGCCGCAGCGCGATCAGGTCGCGGACCAGGCGGAGCAGCGAGCCGTCGTCGTCCACCTGGGCCGCGACCGTCGGACGCCCCGGGTCGGGGTCCTCCGGCAGGTAGGTGGAGTCGGCGGGCTTGCCCGGCCCGTACGGGTCCGCGGGCAGGTCGCCCCACTGCATCGGCGTGCGCGAGCCCGCCCGGTCGTAGTCGGGGCCCAGCCGGGAGCCCTCCAGCGTCGGCGTGCCGGGCACGTACCGCATGCCGATCTCGTCGCCGTAGTAGACCGACGGCATGGCGGGCCACGTCATGGTGAGCACGTGCGCCACGCGCGCCTGCTCGGCGTCGCGCGGGCCCGCGACGAGTCGCGTGAAGTCGTGGTTCGACGTCGGCAGGCCGACGACGCCGCCGTGGCCGGCCGCCGCGATGGCGTCCGTCGCGGCCTGCCAGGCCCGGACGAACGTGGCGGCGTCGCCCGCGCCGTCCGCGCCCGCCCAGGGCGACAGCTCGCCCCAGCCGGGGCTCACCGTGCCCGCGCCGTTGTTCCACAGCGACCGCAGCGGCAGCCCGTCGTCGTCCCCGCCGAACTGGAGGAAGAAGTCGGCGTGGAAGCCCGCGGGGACGGCGACCTTCGGGTCGCCCCACTCGCTGATGATGACGCGGCCCGGCCACTCGCGGTCCAGCCAGGCGCGCATCTCGTGCCACAGCCTCGCCGTCTCGACGTGGCCGGGGTCGTCCTTGACGAGGGACGCCGCCATGTCCACGCGGAACCCCGCCACGCCCAGGCCGAACCAGTGCGCCATGATCTCGCGCAGCGCGGCCCGGTTGGCGAGCGGGCCGGGCGCGTCGACGGGCTGCCGCCACGGCTCGGCCGGGTCCGTGCGGGCGTAGCCGAAGTTCAGCGCCGGCTGCACGGGGAAGAAGTTGGGCTTGTAGTACCCGCCCCGCGCTCCCGGGCCGGGCTGGAAGCCCTCGGCGGGCACGTCGCTCCACACGAATCGGCCGTCGTCCGGGTCATCGGCCGACGCGCGGAACCAGGGGTGCTGGTCCGACGTGTGCCCGGCCACGAGGTCGAGCAGCACCGAGATGCCGCGCCGCCCCGCCTCCTCGGTCAGCCGCGCCATGTCCTCGTTCGTGCCGTAGCGCGGCGCCACCGTCAGGAAGTCGGCGACGTCGTACCCGGCGTCGGCGAAGGGGGAGACGAAGCACGGGCTGAGCCAGATCGCGTCCACCCCCAGCCAGGCGAGGTAGTCCAGGCGCTCCGCGATCCCGGCGAGGTCGCCGATCCCGTCACCGTTCGAGTCCGCGAAGGACTGCGGGTAGATCTGGTAGAGCACGGTGCGCCCGAGGCGCGAGGCGAGGTCGACGGAAGCCAAGGAGCTACTCCTTCGTAGGTGGTGCGGAAGATCCAATGTGTCAGACGCTCAGGTCCCTCGGGGGACCTGAGCGTCTGACACGTCGGGGGTGCTAGTCGTCGGGGTGCTAGTCGCGGCCGACGGCGAAGGTCTCCATCGCCATCAGGGGGCGCACCTCGCGCTCCAGGGCACCGGGCGCGACGTAGCGGCGCATCGCGTCGTCGGCCAGCTCGTTGCCCAGCGCCGCCATGATCATGCCCTGGTCCAGCGCCAGGTAGCGCTCCGATACCTGGCCGCTGCGCACGGCCACGGCGTCGTAGAAGCCGCCCGGGCCGTACGCGTCGAAGTCCGTCGCGATGTTGCGCAGGTTGGTCATCGCCTCGCGGGGCGCGTACCGCAGCGCGAGGAACGACGCGTGCGGCGTCACGACGCCGTCACCGTACTCCGTGGGCTCCGGCGAACCCTCGCGGCAGCCCTCGTACGGCTGGTCGACGGTCGTGCGCTCCTGGTCGGACGTGTAGCCCGGCCCGTCCAGCCCGAGCTGGTCCACGCCGTACTCGCGGTACCCGCCGGCCGGGTCGTTCGACGGCGAGAAGCCCCAGTACCCGTACTCCGCCTCCTGCATGCCGTGCTCGATCTGGCCCTGCACGTACAGCGGGTGGTTACGGCCCCACGAGCGCGGGCCCCACGTCTCCTCGGGCACGAACAGCGGCACCATCAGCGCCTCGAACATGCTGCCGCCCCAGGTCGGCACCACGCGCATGCCGCGGTACGGCAGCGCGCCCTCGAACACCGGCACCCCCAGGTACTCGGCCCACTGCCCGACCGGCCGCGTCTCGGTCCAGGACCAGTCGCAGGTGTCGGGGAACGTGCGGTACGTGCCGAAGTAGTGCTCCGCCGGGATCTGCCCCTCCGCGATGCCGAGGTACGACGCGATGCGCGGCTCCGTGTTGAACGCGCCGTAGTGGTGGCCCGTGTACCAGACGTCGGAACCCATCTCGCAGTAGTCGCCCGCCACGGGCGCCGTCTCCTGCGGGTCGACGTCCCAGAACCCGCCCCGGATCTGGTTCTGCGCCGGGTCGAAGTAGCAGCCGAAGTCCATGTCCTCGCGGACGGCGTCCGCCGCGCGGGCCAGGGACGGCTCCGCGCGCGCCGTCAGCAGCAGGCCCGTCGCCAGCCAGCCGTTGTCCACGCTGGAGAGGAACGGCTTGATCGCGTCACCGCTCGTGGGGAACGTCAGCAGCTTGTCGCCCGTGGCCGGGTCGTACCAGTTGTAGAACATGCCGCTGGGCTCGTGCTTCTCCAGCCCCGCGACCGTGTCCAGCGTGGTCGCCAGGCGCTGGCGCGCCTCCTTGCGCCCGATCAGGCCCGTGTCGCGGGCCACCACGGTGCTCCACAGGTACGCCCCGATATTGGTCGGCGAGGTGTACCCGCCGCGGTCGGCCGGGTCGAGGTCCCCGCCGATGTTGTCGTCCGGCAGGCCCGTCTCCTCGTCGACGAGCGCCTCGAACGAGCGCCACGTGTCGGCGGCCCAGGTGCGGAGCTGACGGCGGTCCTTCGCCGAGGTGTGCTCCTTCGTCTGGTTCTGCGCCTGGCTCGGGCCCTGCGCGCCTTCGGCTTCCGGCGGGGTGGCCGACGGCGCCCCCGTGGCGCTCGCGGACAGTGTGCTCGCCGGCAGTGCGGCGAACGCCAGGGCGGCGACGGCGGCCGTCGCGACCGCGGTGCGGATACTTCTCATGGTGTGTCTCCTACGTCGTCGTAGTGGGGACAGGTGCTGTGCGGTGACAGGTCATACGGGTACTGAGGTGAGGCTTACTGCGGCTCAGGCGGAGAGCTCTCCCGTGCGCGCGACCTTGCCGAGCCACGCGAGGCTCGGCTTGGGCGTGCGCTCGAACGTCGTGCGGTCGACGGCGACCAGGCCGAACGTGGGCCGGAAGCCGCTCATCCACTCGTAGTTGTCGAGCAGCGACCAGTGCAGGTAGCCGTCCACGCGGCAGCCGGCGGACATCGCGCGGGCCATGCCCGCGAGGGCGCCGGTGGTGTAGTCGATGCGACGGGCGTCGTCGGCCGTGGCCATGCCGTTCTCGGTGACGATCATCGGCACGCCGCCGGTGATCTTGTGGGTGTACTCCAGCGCCTCGCCGAGCGCCTGCGGGTAGTACTCCCAGCCGGTCAGGGTCTTCTCGACGTCGTCGCCGAAGGGGATGGGCTCGCCGTCGGCCCCGATGATGGTGCGCAGGTAGCTCTGCACGCCCACGAAGTCGTCGCCGCGGGCGACCTCCAGGAAGAAGTCCTCGCGCGGGTAGGCGTACGCGTCGCGGGCCTCCTGCGCGCCGGGCCCGGCCTGGAACACCTGGTTGGCGATGGTCCACCCGGCCTTGACGTGCCCCAGGCCGTGCAGGATGTCGACGGCGCGGCGGTGGGCGGTCGCCTGGATCTCGGAGGCGGCCTGGTCCGGGGCGGCGAGCCCGGCGGCGTCCAGGTTGGTGCGCCGGCTCGCGCCGAGCATCATCGAGGTGATGTTGGGCTCGTTGATGGTCACCACGTGGCCGACGTCGCCCAGGATCTGGCTGGCCGTCTCGACGTACCGGCTGAACAGGTCCACGGCGTCGGGAGCGAACCAGCCGCCGCGCTCGGCGAACCAGCGCGGCAGCGTGAAGTGCAGGAGCGTGACCATCGGCGTCACGCCCGCCTCCAGGCAGGTGTCGATCATCCGCCGGTAGTGCGCGAGCTGCGCCCGCGAGAACTCGCCCTCGGCGGGCTCGATGCGCGCCCACTCGATCGAGAAGCGGTAGGCGTTCAGGCCCGCGTCCGCCAGCAGCGCGATGTCCTCGCCGTAGCGGTGGTAGCTGTCGACGGCGTCGCCGGAGCTCTCCGCGCACAGCGACCCGGCGACGTGCTCCTTGGCCCACCAGTCGCTGTTGGTGTTGCCGCCCTCGATCTGGTGCGCGGCGGTGGAGGCACCCCACAGGAACGTGGGCGCGGTGGGCAGCGTGATCTGTTCGGTCACGGGAAGACTCCTTGCTGGTACGGCTGGCGGGCTACGGCTGGCCGGCTACGGCGGGCGGTGCGGCTACTTGAGGCCGGTGGTCGCGATGCCCTGCACGATGTGCCGCTGCAGGGCCAGGAAGACGATGAGGATCGGCAGCACGATGACGGTCGCGCCCGCCACGAGCAGGCCGTACTGCACGGTGTTCTGCCCCGTGGAGTACAGGGCGAGGGCCACGGGCAGCGTGTACTTGTCGGCCGACTGCACGGCGACCAGGGGCCACAGGAAGTTGTTCCAGGACCCGAGGAACGTCAGGATGCCGAGCGTCGCCAGCGCGGGCTTGGTCTGCGGCAGGACGACGGCGAAGAACGTGCGGAACTCGCCGGCCCCGTCGACGCGGGCGGCGTCGAGCAGCTCGTCGGGGATGTCGAGCATGAACTGCCGCATGAGGAACACGCCGAACGGCGCGGCCAGGAACGGCAGGATCAGCGCCGCGTAGGTGTTGATCAGGTCCAGGTTGGCCACGAGCACGAACAGCGGCACGAACGTGACCATGCCCGGGACCATCAGCGTGCCCATGACCAGCAGGAACAGGGCCCGGCGGCCGGGGAAGTCGAGCTTCGCCAGCGCGTAGCCGACCATCGCGCTGAACAGGACCGACCCGACGGTCACGACGAGCGCCACCACCACCGAGTTGGCGAAGAACCGCGGGAAGTCGAGCGTCGCGAACAGCTCGGTGTAGTTGGACCAGGTGAACTGCTCGGGCAGCAGGCTGGGCGGGAACTGCCGGATCTCGCCCTCGGGCTTGACCGAGGAGACGATCATCCACAGGAGCGGCCCGAACGAGGCCGCGAGGCCCAGCAGGAGCACGACGTTGAGCAGGATCGCGCGCGGTGTGAAGCGGCGGGTGGCGGGCCGGCGCGGGGCGGACCCCTGCGGGGCGCCGCGCCGCGTGCCGGGCCGCTCGGTGAGGACAGTCATCACTTCTCCGTCCTGAGCAGGCGGAACTGGAGGTAGGACAGGATCACGATGGCGACGAACAGCACGTAGCTCATCGCGGCCGACAGGCCGTAGTTCCCGAACCCGAACTGGTTGAAGATCTCGTAGGCCACGGAGTTGGTGGCCCCCAGCGGCCCGCCCTGCGTCATGACGAACGGCTCCTCGAAGAACTGCAGGTAGCCGATGCCGGTGATGACGGCGCAGAACAGGATGGTGGGCCGCAGCAGCGGGACCGTGATGGACCGGAACTGCCGTACGGCGCCGGCGCCGTCGATGGCGGAGGCCTCGTACAGGTCCTTCGGGATGCCCTGCAGCCCGGCGAGCAGGATCACCATGGAGTACCCGACGTTGCGCCAGGTCGCCATCATGATGAGCGAGGGCATGGCCCAGACCTCGTCGGTGAGCCAGCGCGGCCCCTCGATCCCGAACAGGCCGAGGCCCGAGTTCACGAGCCCGAAGTCGGGCTGCAGGAGGAACCTCCACACCACCGCCACCGCGACGATCGACGTCACGACCGGCGCGTAGAAGCCGACGCGGAACACGGACCGGAACCAGGTCAGGCCCGAGTTCAGCAGGACCGCCAGCAGCAGCGCGATACCGAGCGTGAGCGGCATGGCCACCCCGACGAAGTAGAGCGTGTTGCCGGCGGCCTGCTGGAACTTCGGGTCGGCCAGGACGGCCGCGAAGTTGTCGAACCCCACGAAGTTCACGGCCCAGGGCGTCCTCAGGTCCTTGCCCTGCATGTCGGTGAACGCCATGTACAGCGAGGACGCCACCGGGACCAGCATGAACACGGCGAAGAGGAGCGTGAAGGGCAGCGCGAACCCCCAGGCGGCGAGGCCCGTGCGGCGGCGGCGTGCGGAGACGGCCACGGGTCAGTCCAGACCCGTCCCGATGGAGGTGGCCGCTTCCTGCATCTTGGCGGCGGCCTCCTCCGGCGTCAGGTCGCCCGCGATGGTCTGCTCGATGATCAGGTCGAGCTCGTGCTCGATCTCGGACCACGTCGGGATCGCGGGGGTCGAGCGCGCGGTCTCCAGCACGCCCTGGTAGACGGCCACGGCGTCGTCGTCGGCGAGCGCGGGGTCCTCCCACGAGGACTGGACGGCCGGCAGGTCGCTCGAGATCTCGAACCAGTCCACCTGGGCGGCCGGGTCCGTGGCGAACTGGACGAACTTCCAGGCGGAGTCGGGGTTCTCGGCGTCCGCGAGGACGGCGAGGTTGGAGCCGCCGATGAACGACGCCGTCGTCTCGTCGGCGGGCAGCGGCACCACGCCGAACTTGTCGGCGAAGTCGTCACCCGCGGTGGTCAGCAGGTTCGCGCGCTCCCAGGGGCCCGAGACGAACGATCCGAGCTTGCCGTCGATGAAGTTCTGCACCTTCTCGTCCTCGACGAGCACCGGCGGAGCCAGGCCGTCGCGCATGAACGAGGAGTAGTAGTCCAGGGCCTTGACCTGGGCCTCGTTGTCGAGCGTGAACTCGCCGGCGTCGTCCAGGATCTCGCCGCCCGCCTGCCAGTAGAACGGGAAGTACATCAGCGCGGTCGAGTTGCCGCGCGTCTGCAGGGCGATGCCGTTGTCGGCACCGGCGTCCTGCAGCCCGGCCGCGAAGTCGGTGAGGCCCGCCCAGTCCTCGGGCGCCTCGACGCCGGCGTCCTCGGCGAGGTCGGTGCGGTAGTACAGGACGCGCGACTCGACGTACCACGGCACGCCGTACGAGGTGCCGTCCACCTCGGTGGTCTCCCAGGCGCCCGGGAAGAACGCGTCGGAGTCGATGTCCTCGGGCGTCGGCGCGAGGCCGTCCAGCCCTACGAAGCCGCTCATCAGGGTGGTGCCCACCTGCATGACGTCGGGCACCTCGCCCGTGGCGATCGCCGTGTTGATCTTCTCGGTGGACGACTCCCACGGCACCGGCGTGACGTTCACGGTGACGTCGGGGTTGTCGGCCTCGAACTGCTCGGCGAGCTCGGGGAGCAGCTCGCCCTCCGTGCCCATCGCCCAGACCTCGACGGCGCCGCTGGCGGGGCCCTCGGAGATGCTGTCGGCGCTGTCCGCCGTGGTGGTGCCGGCCTCGTCGCTGCGCCCGCACCCGGTCAGGGCGAGGGCCAGCGTGAGGGTCGACGCCGTCGCCGCGACGGCGAGGCGAGGTGTCCTGTTCACGATCACTCCTTTGTTGATCTCTGTTTCCGAAATTTCGAAGCCGAATCTCGGAAAGACTCCGGGAGGTTAGACGGGGTGCCGGGTGGTGTCAACCAGCGCCTGCCGGGCCTCTGTCTGATTTCCGCGCGCTTCCTGGCGGCTTGCGGGGGTAGTTTCCCGGGGCACCCGGCAGAATGGGCTACCATCCTGATTTCGGAAACCCTGCTCTCGAACGACCCTGCTCTCGAAACGCTTGCGCACACCCTGTCCGACGGAGGACCCATGGCAACCGACCAGCCGCACATCCCGCTCGCCGTCGTCGCGGCCGAGGCCGGCGTCTCGGTCCCGACGGTCTCCAAGGTGCTCAACACCCGCCCCGACGTGTCCGGCAAGACCCGGGCGCGCGTCACCGAGGTGCTGGAGCGGCACGGCTTCGTCGTGCGCCCGCCGTCCGCCAAGCCCACCGGCATGATCGACGTGCGCATCGTCGACTTCGAGGGGACCTGGTCCGAGGCAGTGGTCCGGGGCGCCGTCGCGGGCGCCCGGCGCTTCGGGCTCGACGTCGTCCTGGCGGTCGAGCCCGACCCCGACGACTGCAGCGCCTGGGTGCGGCACGCGCTGGAGCGCGGCACCGACGGCCTGGTCAGCATCGTCGCCGTGCCCGACGCCGAGGCGCGGCGCGCCCTGGAGAAGACGGGCACGCCGCTGGTCGTCGTCGACCCGCGCCAGCGGCCGCCCGAGGGGATGCTCAGCGTCGGCGCCACCAACTTCCAGGGCGGGCTGGAGGCCACGGCCCACCTGCTGTCCCTCGGCCACACCCGGATCGCCACGATCACGGGCGCGCTGGAGCAGGACAACGCCATCGCGCGGCTCGCGGGCTACCGGGCCGCGATGATCCGGGCCGGCCTGACCACCGACGACGACCTCGTGCACGTGGGCGCCTACGGCGTCACCTCGGGCTACGAGGGCGCGCAGCGGCTGCTGGGCCTGGACGACCCGCCCACCGCGATCTTCGCCAGCAGCGACGACACCGCGCTCGGGGCGCTGCGCGCGCTGCGCGAGGCCGGGCTGGTCGTGCCCCGCGACGTCTCGCTCGTCGGCTTCGACGACCTGCCCATCGCGCCGTGGATCGACCCCGCCCTGACCACGGTGCGGCAGCCGCTCGCCGAGATGGGCGCCACCGCCGTCGACCTGGTGCACCGCGCCCGCACGGCCAGCGGTCACACCCTGCGCACCGAGCTCGCGACCAGCCTCGTGGTGCGGGCGTCGAGCGCGGCGCCGCCACGCTAGAGGCCGCAGCGGTAGAGGCTGACGCGTAGAGGCGGGCGCGCCGGTGCGCCCGCCTCGTCACGCCGCCCCGGTGGAGGGCGGGAGCGTCAGCGCTTGGGGCGCTGCGGCTTCTCGACCTCCGGCAGGGGCAGGCCGCCCGGGCCCTCCTCCGACGTCGGGATCGCGGGCTCGCCGCGGGCCGCGCGCTCCTTGGCGCTCGCCGCGTACGCGTCCACGTACTCCTGGCCCGACAGCGCGAGGATCGCGTACTCGATCTCGTCCGCGACGGCGCGCAGCACGAACTTGTCGCTCTCCATGCCCTTGTACCGGCTGAAGTCGAGGGGTTCGCCGATCACGGCGCCGAGCGGCATGAACGTGGGGATCGTCTTGCCCACCGGCTGGGCGACCTCGGTGTCGACCATGGCGACGGGGATGACCGGGGCGCCCGACTCGAGCGCCATCCGCGCCACGCCCGTCTTCGCCTTGTAGAGCCGGCCGTCGGGGCTGCGGGTGCCCTCGGGGTAGATGCCGAACAGGGTGCCCTCGCGCAGCACGCGCAGGCCCGTGCGCAGCGCCGCCTCGCTCGCGGCACCCCCGGAGCGGTCCACGGGGATGACGCCGATACCCGTCATGAACCAGGCCACGATCTTGCCCTTGAGGCCCTTGCCCGTGAAGTAGTCGGACTTGCCGAGGAAGGTCACGCGGCGCGAGATCAGCAGCGGCAGGATGAACGAGTCGATCACCGCCAGGTGGTTGCTGGCCACGATCGCGGCGCCGGTGCGGGGCACGTTCTTGCCGCCGACGACCCATGGCTGGTACGCGAGGCGCAGCAGCGGGCCGACCAGCACGTTCCTCATCACCCAGTAGAACAAGATTCCTCCTCAAGACCCGCCCCCGCGGGCCCCCTGACGACAATAGAGTGTGCCCATGGCCGCATCGAACACCGACGACCGAGACGACGACGTGCCCGGCGACACCCCACGCGAGCTGGGGGACGACGACGTGGCCTCGCGCTGGGCCGACATCGTCGCCACCCTCGGCGACATGGACGTCTCTCGGGCCGACGGGGAGACCGACGGCGCGGAGAAGTCCGCCGCATCCTCTCAGACATCGCGCCCCGGTGACGAGGGCAGCGACGACGGCGGTGACGACGGCGGTGACCTGGGCGGCGACAAGAGCCCTGGTGCCGACGGCGCTCGCGGCGGTGCGGCCGGCGATCGTGACGGCGCCGGGCGCGGCACGGCCGGGCCGCGGGTCAGCGGCTGGAGCGACGGCGGCTGGGCGGGCGGCGACTGGACGGTCGGGGGAGCGGCCTCCGGCTCTGCCGACGCCGGCTCCCGCGACGGCTCCGGCACGGGTCCGGACGCCGGCTCGCGCGCGACCCCGCCGTCGGGCCCCCGCGACTGGCCGCTCTCGCCCGACGCCGAGGCCCTGGAGGAGGCGGACTCGCACTTCACGCCGCCCGAGCCGCCCGCGCTGCTGTCCCGCGACCCGCTGCTGACGATGGCGTGGAGCTTCGTCGTCGGCATCCCGGTGCTCGCGGTGGTCGGGATGATCGTGTCGGCGGCGGTGCCCGCCGTCTCCATCCCGCCGCTGGCGGGCCAGATTGGGCTCGGCCTGTTCGTCGCGGGCCTGGGCGTGCTCATCTGGCGGATGCCGCACCAGCGCGACCCGGACGACGACGGGCCTGGTGCCGTCGTCTGAACCGGAGGCGCAGCGCAGGGTGAGGGCCGAGGAACGAGGCATCTCGCCCGGAGCGGAGCCGCAGGTTCAGACGACAGAAAGCATCGTCTAGTTCGCCCGAAACGTGTCAGACGTACAGATCACCCGGGTGATCTGTACGTCTGACACGTTTGGAGCAGGGGCGGACTCGGGAAGCGCTCAGCGCCGCGCGAGGTCCGCCGCGCCCACGATGCCCGCCTCGTTGCCGTGCTCGGCGAGCTCGATCGCCGCCACGGGCCGGTGCCCCATCGCGGAGAGCTGGGCCTCGAAGCCGCGGCGGACCGGGCCGAGCAGCAGCTCGCCGGCCGCGCCGACGCCGCCGCCGATGACGATGAGCTCGGGGTCGAGCAGGGCCGCGACGGACGCGGAGCCCTCGCCGATCCAGCGCCCGAGGGTCGCGAGCAGCTCGATCGCCAGCTCGTCGCCCTCCTGGGCGGCCTCGGTCACCATCTTGCCGCGGATCTTCTCCGGGCTACCGCCCGCGAGCTCGAGCAGGCGCGCCGCCTGGTCCACCCGGGCGACGGCGGCGTGCTGGGCGTCGCGCTCCAGCGCGCTGCCCGACGCGTACTGCTCCCAGCAGCCCTCGTGGCCGCACCCGCAGTAGTGCCCCTCGGGCACGACGCGCATGTGGCCGACCTCGGCGGCCATGCCCCACTTGCCGCGCACCAGCTCACGCTCGGAGATGACGGCGCCCCCCAGCCCGGTCCCGACCGTGAGCATCAGCATGTCCGTGGCCTCGCGGCCCGCGCCGAACCGGAACTCGGCCCAGCCCGCGGCGTTGGCGTCGTTCTCGACGACGATCGGCAGGTCGGCGTCGACCAGCTCGGCCACCTTCGCGGCCAGCGGGTACTCGCGCCACGCGATGTTGGGCGCGAAGTTCACGGAGGTGCGGTCCGGGCTCACGAAACCGGCCGCGGCCAGACCGATCGCCCCGACCTCGTGCTCCTTGACGAGCTCGTTGCACGCGTCCGCGATGGCCCTGTCGATGTGCGCGACGTCGTCGGCGTCGGTCTCCCGGCGCACCTGGGCGAGGATCTTGCCGTCCTCGTCGACGACTCCCACAGCGATCTTGGTGCCGCCGATGTCCACCCCGATGGCGTGCATTGGTCCTCATGTTCTCTCGTTGCGCGACGGCCGCGAGGACCGTCCAGAAGGGGGCTGCACCACGAAGGTGCGCAGAACCAGGGTAGCGACCGCGCGGAGTGCAACACGCGACGTCCGTTTCCCGGTATCTTTGCAGGCACGGTCAGTACTGCCACTGGAGTCAGAATGGACGAGATCTTCAGCCCGATCCTCATCGAGCTGCCCCCCACCTCCAATCTCAACGATGTCCTTGCCGAGCGGGTCGGCGCCGGTGCCGACAAGCCGATGATGGAGGTTCCTGCGGGGAAGGGCGAACCCTGGCGGGTCGTCACTGCCGGCGAGTTCGACGCCCAGGTGGTCGCTGTGGCGAAGGGCCTCGTGGCCCACGGCATCGAGCCCGGGGACCGCGTCGGCATCATGTGCCGCACGCGGTACGAGTGGGCCGTGCTGGACTTCGCGGCCTGGGCCGCGGGTGCGGTGCCCGTCCCGGTCTACGAGACCTCCTCGGCCGAGCAGGTCGAGTGGATCCTCTCCGACGCCGAGGTGAAGCTGGTCTTCACCGAGACCGCGGCCCACGCCGCCACCGTCGCCGAGGTGCGCGACGCCGTCCCGCTCGTGACCGACGTGCTCGTCATCGACGACGGTGCGCTCGACGCGGTCGCGGCGGACGGCAAGGACGTGCCCGACGCGGAGATCACCCGCCGCCGGGGCCTGTCCGGCCTCGACGACCTCGCCACGATCATCTACACCTCGGGCACCACGGGCCGCCCGAAGGGCGCCGAGCTGACGCACCGCAACTTCGCGTCGCTCGCCGTGAACGCCGTCGAGGCCGTGCCGGAGGTGTTCGCCAAGGAGGGCGGACGCACCCTCCTGTTCATCCCGATGGCGCACGTGTTCGCGCGCTACATCCACGTGCTCGCGGTCGCCGGCGGCGTCGTCACCGGGCACTGGGCCGACACGTCGACCCTGGTCAACGGCCTGGGCGAATTCAAGCCGACCTTCATCCTCGCAGTGCCGCGGGTGTTCGAGAAGGTCTACAACACGGCCGAGCAGACGGCGGCGGCCGGCGGCAAGGCCAAGATCTTCCACTGGGCCACGGCGACGGGCATCGCGTGGTCGCGCGCGCTCGACACGCCGTCGGGCCCGGGGCTGGGCCTGCGGCTGCAGCACGCGGTCGCCAGCGCGCTGGTGTTCTCCAAGCTGCGCGCCAGGCTCGGCGGGCAGGCGGAGTTCGCGGTCTCGGGCGGCGGCCCGCTGGGCGAGCGCCTCGGGCACTTCTACCGCGGCCTGGGCCTGAAGGTGCTGGAGGGCTACGGCCTCACCGAGTCCACGGCCCCCACCAGCGTGAACCGTCCGACGGCGACCAAGATCGGCTCCGTCGGCCTCCAGCTCCCGGGCTGCGGCGCCAAGATCGCCGAGGACGGCGAGATCCTGCTCAAGGGTCACCACATCTTCCGGGCGTACCACAAGAACGAGGCCGCGACGGCGGAGTCGTTCACCGAGGACGGCTGGTTCCGCACCGGCGACCTGGGTGTGCTGGACGACGACGGGTTCCTCACGATCACCGGCCGCAAGAAGGAGATCATCGTCACGGCGGGCGGCAAGAACGTGGCGCCCTCCATGCTGGAGGACCGCATCCGGGCGCACGCGCTGGTCAGCCAGTGCGTCGTCGTCGGCGACGGCAAGCCGTACATCGGCGCGCTCTTCACGCTCGACGCCGAGGGCCTGCCGGGCTGGCTCAAGATGCACGGCAAGCCCGCGATGTCGGTGGACGAGGCCCGCAAGGACCCGGACGTGCTCGCGGCCCTGGACGGCGCCGTCCAGCGGGCGAACAAGTCGGTGTCCAAGGCGGAGTCGATCCGCAAGTACACGGTGCTGGCGGGCGACCTGACGATCGAGAACGGCTACCTCACGCCGAAGCAGAGCGTGAAGCGGGCGGTGTTCCTCAAGGACTACGACGCCGACGTCGAGCGCCTGTACGCGGACAAGAACAAGGACAGCCTGCACCTACTCAACTAGCTCTTCCCGCTCGTTCCCGCGCACATGTCAGACCCACAGGTCACCCGGGTGACCTGTGGGTCTGACACGTCACCCGGTGGTGAACGAGATCCAGGTGTCCGGCGGGAGGTCCGGGCGGCCCGGGACCGCGCGGTGCTCCTCCGTCCAGGCGGTGCCGACGGCGTCCGCGGCCACCGCCCGCCAGAAGCGCACCGCGGGCGGGTTGGCGTCCTGGAACGCGATCTCCCAGCGGCCCGGGAACGCGGCCAGCACGTTGGCCGCGAGCTCCCGGCCGACGCCGATCCGCCGCACGCCGCGCACCACGAAGAACGAGCTGAGCACCCGCGTCGGGCCGTCGAGCCCTCGCACCAGGGCGAACCCGACCGGTGACGGCGGGGCGCCGTCGGGCTCCAGGTGCGCGACGACGCCGCGCCAGCCCGGGTCGGTGAACGCCGCGTCGAGCCGCTCGCGCCGGAACTGGCCGCTCGGGTCCGGCAGCGCCCCCGAGATCTCGGACATGTCGTGCCGGAACAGGAGCCAGAGCCGCTCCAGCACGGGCTGGTCCGCCGGCGTCGTGGGCCGGATCGTCAGGTGTGCGGGCGCGGGCGGAGGAGAAAGGTTCGTCATAAATGGAAAGCCTCCCGGGCCGCTTGGCACCGGGAGGCTCGCTTGCACCATCTCACGCGGCCCGGGGGCCTGTCGAGACCCCTCGTGCCGGATGGATGCCGGGCGAGCGGCGGGTGAAGTGGCGGGTGCTCAGTCACCGGACGTGCCGAGCGGTGTCCCCGGTGCTCAGTAGGATGACGACGAAGGGTGCCGCGCGGGCGATCGCCGGCGGAGGCGCCCCCGAAAGTTCCCTGATGAGAGGTGCTCCTCCGATGGCTGTTCGTCGTGTGGCCCTGCTGACCGCCGGCGGCTTCGCGCCCTGCCTGTCGTCGTCGGTCGGCGGCCTGATCGAGCGTTACACAGAGCTCGACCCCGAGATCGAGATCATTGCCTACCTGCACGGCTACCACGGCCTGCTGACGGGCAACAAGATCGAGATCGACGAGGAGGCCCGCAAGCAGGCCCATGTCCTGCACAAGTTCGGCGGCTCGCCGATCGGCAACTCGCGCGTGAAGCTGACCAACGTCAAGGACGCGGTCAAGCGCGGCCTGGTCCAGGAAGGTCAGGACCCGCTGCACGTCGCCGCCGAGCAGCTCAAGGCCGACGGTGTGGACGTGCTGCACACCATCGGTGGTGACGACACGAACACGACGGCCGCCGACCTGGCCGCGTACCTGCACGAGAACGGCTACGAGCTCACCGTGGTGGGCCTGCCGAAGACGATCGACAACGACGTGGTGCCGATCAAGCAGTCGCTGGGCGCGTGGACCGCCGCCGAGGAGGGCGCGAAGTTCGCCGCCAACGTCATCGGCGAGAACCGCGTGGGCCCGCGCATGCTGATCGTGCACGAGGTCATGGGCCGCCACTGCGGCTGGCTCACGGCCGCTACCGCGCAGTCCTACCGCGGCTGGCTCGACGACCAGGAGTGGGCCCCTGCCCTCGGCCTGACGCGCGAGCGCTGGGACGTGCACGCCGTGTTCCTGCCGGAGCTCGAGATCGACCTCGAGGGCGAGGCCAAGCGCCTGCGCGGCGTGATGGACGAGATCGGCAACGTCAACATCTTCCTGTCGGAGGGTGCGGGCATGCACGAGATCGTGGCCCAGCTCGAGGCGGCCGGCGAGACGGTGGAGCGCGACCCGTTCGGGCACGTGAAGCTCGACACGATCAACCCGGGCCAGTGGTTCGCCAAGCAGTTCGCGGAGAAGCTGGGCGCCGAGAAGGTCATGGTGCAGAAGTCGGGCTACTTCTCGCGCGCCGCGGCCGCCAACGCCGAGGACCTGCGCCTCATCAAGTCGATGACCGACTACGCGGTGGAGTGCGCCCTGCGCGGCGAGTCCGGCGTCATCGGCCACGACGAGGAGGACGGCGACCGGCTCAAGGCCATCGCGTTCCCGCGGATCGCCGGCGGCAAGGCGTTCGACGTCTCGCAGGAGTGGTTCGGCCAGATCCTCGCCGAGATCGGCCAGCCGCTCGTGCCGGCCGCACCCGCGGAGCACTGAGCACCGTGCGGGCACCACTGGTAGCACCAGCACCACGGGCGGGCCGATGAGCACCGTCACCGACCCGGCCGAGCGGGCCACGGGCCCGGCGGGGCTGGACCACTACCGCACGCTGGAGGCGCGGCAGCAGCCGACGTGGCCGGACCCGGCCGCGCTCGCGGCGGCCACCGGCCGCCTGGCCCAGGCCGCGCCCATCGTGGTGCCCGCACAGGCCGACACCCTGACCCAGCGGCTCGCCGCCGCCGGGCGGGGCGAGGCGTTCCTGCTCCAGGGCGGGGACTGCGCGGAGACGTTCGCCGAGGCGAACGCCGACCGCATCCGCAACAAGATCCGGACCATCCTGCAGATGGCGGTGGTGCTCACGCACGGCGCGAGCACCCCGGTCGTCAAGATGGGGCGGATGGCGGGCCAGTACGCCAAGCCGCGCTCCAGCGACACGGAGACGCGCGACGGCGTGACGCTCCCGGCCTACCGCGGCGACATGATCAACGGGTTCCCGTTCACGCCGCAGGACCGCATCCCCGACCCGGAGCGGCTGGAGCAGGCGTACCGCATCTCGTCGGCGACGGCGAACGTCGTGCGGGCCTTCACGCAGGGCGGGTTCGCCGACCTGCGGCAGGTGCACGAGTGGAATCGCGGCTTCATGCGCAACCCCGCCTACGCGCGGTACGAGAAGACGGCGGACGAGATCGACCGCGCCATCCGCTTCATGCACGCGTGCGGCGCCGACTTCGACGCGCTGCGCTCCGTGGAGTTCTTCCTGAGCCACGAGGCCCTGGTGCTCGACTACGAGCGGGCGCTGACCCGCACGGATCAGCGCACCGGCAACGCCTACGACACCAGCGCCCACTTCCTGTGGATCGGCGAGCGCACGCGCCAGCTCGACGGCGCCCACGTGGACTTCATGTCCCGGATCGCCAACCCGATCGGCGTGAAGCTCGGCCCGACGACGACGCCGCACGACGCCCTGGCGCTCACCGAGCGGCTCAACCCGGACAACGTGCCGGGGCGCCTCACGTTCATCACGCGGATGGGCGCGGGCCGGGTGCGCGACGTCCTGCCGTCGCTGGTCGAGGCCGTGACCTGGTCGGGCGCGAACGTCACGTGGGTGACCGACCCGATGCACGGCAACACCATCACGTCGGACAGCGGCTACAAGACCCGCCGGCTGACGGACGTGCTCGACGAGGTGGCCGGGTTCTTCGAGGTGCACAAGGCGCTGGGCACCGTCCCGGGCGGTCTGCACATGGAGCTCACCGGCGACGACGTCACCGAGGTGCTCGGCGGCAGCGAGGAGATCTCCGACGCGGGCCTCGCGCTGCGCTACGAGACGCTCGTCGACCCGCGGCTGAACCACCAGCAGTCGCTGGAGCTGGCGTTCCAGGTCGCGGAGATGCTCCGGCGGTAGGTGTAGGTGTTGCTGCGGCCGCCGCTGAAGGCGGCCGCAGGAACCGTCAGTGCAGCGCTGTCAGAGCAGCGCCGTCAGAGGAGCGTCTGCGCCACCCGGCGAACCGCGGCGCGCTTGCCGCCGATCAGGGAGTCCACGGGCCGCTCGCCGAGCTCGTCGTTCGGCGTGAAGAGCCACTCGAGGATCTCCGCGTCGGTGAACTGGGCGTCGGACAGCACCATGATGGTGCCGCGCAGCGTCGGGATGATGCCGGGGCGACCCTCGACGTCGGGCAGCACGAAGACCGCCGGGACCTGGAAGGTCGTCCGCTCGCCACGCTTGATGCCGACGACGTACCGGTCGCTCACGAGGCCGCGGACCTTGCCGACCTCGATGTCGAGGGACTCGGCGAGGTCGGGGAGGGTCTGCCATTCGCCCACGAGGGCGTCGAGATCTGTCACGGGAGAAGCCTAGGCGACGGGGCGCGGGCCCGGGACACGGCAACGATCCGGCAACGGCCGAGTGTCCGGTATGCGCGTTCCGGCCGGGCCGTGGGTGGTCACCCGTACACTCCCAACCGTGGCTCAGGTGACGGCAGACCCCCTCATCGGCCGTCTGGTCGACGGGCGGTACGAGATTGTCGCGCGCGTGGCGCGCGGAGGAATGGCCACGGTGTACCGGGCGCGTGACACGCGCCTGAACCGTGAGATCGCGCTCAAGGTGATGCACCCGCACCTCGCGGACGGGGAACAGGCGGCGAGCTTCCGGCAGCGCTTCGAGCGCGAGGCCCGTTCGGCCGCCGGCCTGCAGCACCACGGCGTCGTCGCCGTGTACGACCAGGGCACCGACGGCGAGATGCGCTACCTGACGATGGAGTACGTGCCGGGCACCAACCTGCGCCAGCTCATCCGGGACGGCGACATCACGCTGCGCCGCTCGTTCGCGATCCTCGACGTGGTGCTCTCCGCGCTCGCCGCCGCGCACGCCAAGGGCATCGTGCACCGTGACATCAAGCCGGAGAACGTGCTGCTGGAAGAGGGCACCGGCCGGCCCAAGGTGGCGGACTTCGGCCTGGCCCGCGCCATCTCCGAGGTGTCGAACACGACGACGGGCACGGTGCTGGGCACCGTGGCCTACCTCGCGCCCGAGACCATCGCCACGGGGCACGTCGACGCCCGTGCGGACGTGTACGCCGTCGGCATCCTCGCGTTCGAGCTGTTCACGGGCCGGCTGCCGCACGAGGGTGAGGGGCCCATCCAGGTCGCCTACGCGCACGTCAACACCGACGTGCCGCCCGTGAGCGCGTTCGCCGGCCACCTGGGCCGCCCGCTCGACCTGCTGGTCCGGGCCCTGACGGCGCGCGACCCCGACCGCCGTCCGCACGACGCCGCCGTCGCGCTCGACGCGCTGCGCAACACGTTCCGGCAGATCCC
This sequence comes from Promicromonospora sukumoe, assembly GCF_014137995.1. Lineage (NCBI taxonomy): Bacteria > Bacillati > Actinomycetota > Actinomycetes > Micrococcales > Promicromonosporaceae > Promicromonospora > Promicromonospora sukumoe. Next base: position 3,394,149 of record NZ_JACGWV010000001.1, on the reverse strand, counting down.
CAACGAGGTGCTGGACATCCCCGCCAAGGCGGCGCCCCCGCCGTCGTCCGCCGCGGTGAAGGCCGCGCGCACCGCCGTCGTGGAGCGGCCGCCGGCCGGCGGCTGGACGGCCCAGCAGCAGCCGCCGCAGCCGCCCCCGCCGCAGGCGCCGCCCGAGCGGCAGTCGCGACGCGGCGGCAAGATCCTGCTGGCCGTCGCCCTGGTCGCCGTGCTGTTCAGCGCCTGGTGGTACACGGAGCAGGGTCCGGGTGCCTACGCGGTGGTCCCCAACGGGGTGGTCGGCGTGACCGAGGCGCAGGCCGAGGAGGCGCTGGACGCGGCGGGGCTGACCCCGTCGAGCGTGGGGCAGCACGACTCCGACGTGCCCGAGGGCGAGGTCATCTCGGTGGTGCCCGACGAGGGGCGGCGCTGGCAGCGCGACGAGCCCGTGCGCCTCGTGGTGTCGCTCGGCCCCGAGGTGGCCGAGGTGCCCGCGGGACTGGTGGGCATGTCCGAGGAGGAGGCGCGGGCCGCGCTGCGCGGCGTCGGCCTGGTGGACGTCGAGGTCTCCCGCGAGTACTCCGCGGACGTGGCGCGCGACCAGGTGATCTGGGCCTCCGTCCGCGAGGGCGGCACCGTGCCGACGGACGAGACCGTCCGGCTCACCGTCTCGGACGGGTCGCCGCCGGTCACCGTGCCCGACGTGACCGGCCTGTCGGCGGGCGATGCCACGGACGCCCTGTCCGCGCAGGGGTTCGAGGTCGTGCGGGAGGACAAGTCCGACAAGAAGGTCGAGGCCGGGGCGGTCATCGGCACCAAGCCGGACGCCGGCAAGGGCGCCGAGCAGGGCAGCGCAGTCACGATCGTGGTCAGCAAGGGCGAGAAGGGCACCGTGCCCGACGTCGTCGGCCTGTCGGTCGAGGACGCCCAGGCCGCGCTCGACGAGGCCGGCTACACGTCGGTGGTGCGCGGGTTCGGCGAGCTGTTCGGGGAGGGCGTCTCGGAGACCGATCCCGCGGCGGGGGAGAAGCTGAAGAAGGGCGAAGAGGTCACCATCTGGACCTGGTGAGCCGGGTCTGACTGGTGAGCTGGACCTGGTGAGCCGGGTCTGACTGGTGAGCTGGACCTGGTGAGCTGGACCTGGTGAGCCTCAGGCCGCCCGGTCGACCGCCGCGTGCGCCAGGTCGGTGAGCAGGCCCCGGCCCGGCTCCGTCAGGTCGGCCAGGTCCAGCAGCGCGTGGCCGCGGACGGCGAGGTCGGTGATGAGCTGCTCGACGGCGTCCAGCGCGCCCGAGCCCACGATGACCTCGCGCACGCGCGCCACGTCCTCGTCGGACAGGGCGGGGTCGCCCAGCGCGGACACGAGGACCGCCGCCTCGGGGCCGTCGACGTCGGGCAGCAGCGCCAGGGTGCGGGCCACGACCACCGTGCGCTTGCCCTCGCGCAGGTCGTCGCCGGCGGGCTTGCCCGTGACGGCAGGGTCGCCGAAGACACCGAGCACGTCGTCGCGGAGCTGGAAGGCCTCGCCGAGCGGCTGGCCGGCCGCCTCGATCTCGGCCGCCGCGCGCGGACCCGCGCCCGCCAGCAGCGCGCCCAGCGCGAGCGGCGCGGCCACGGAGTAGCTCGCGGTCTTGGCGCGCAGCACGTTCCGGGCGCGCTCCTCGTCGGCGGCGGGGTCCTGGCCCCACGGCTCCGCCTGGACCAGCACGTCCAGGAACTGGCCGACCACGACCTCGCTCTGCATCGTGTCGAAGCGGGCCCGGGCCGCGTCGGCGACGACTGCGGGCAGCGGCGCGAGCGCCGCCGACAGCTCGCGCTGGGCAGCCAGGAGCACGAGGTCGCCGATCAGGATCGCGGCGGAGTCGCCGAACCGCACCGGCTCGCCGGCCCAGGCCGCGCTCGCGTGCCGCGCGGCGAACGCCCGGTGCGCCGTGGGGCGGCCGCGGCGGGTGTCGGAGTTGTCCATCACGTCGTCGTGCAGCAGGGCCGCGGCCTGGAAGAGCTCCAGGGCGGCGCCCACCCGGACGGCCGCAGTGCGGGCGGGGTCGGCCGGGTCGGCGGAGCCGCCGTGCGCGCGGAAGGACCAGTAGCAGAACGCGGCCCGCAGCCGCTTGCCGCCTGCCAGCAGCCCGACGGCCTCCTCGACCATGGCCTCGGCGCTCGGGCTGATCGACCCGACCTCGGCCGTCAGCCGGGCCAGGTGAGCGGCCACGGCGGCGTCGACGTCGGCACGCAGGTGCTCGGCGTCGACGAGGGCGGCGGGGCTCAGCGGGCTGGTAGGTGCGCTGGTACGGGCGGGGGAGACGGGCACGGCACCAGCCTATGGGGTTCGGACGGTCCCGCTGATCGAGCAGAGGCGGCGGTCGCCGTCGTCGAGCACGCCTACCACAAGCGACTCCTGCACCTCGCCCGACTTCCCCTTCGTGATGCGCAGGAACGCCGTCTGCGCGGTCAGCCCGCTCGAGTCCGGCGCGGAGATCTGCTTGAAGCCCTGCGCGGTCAGGATCTGCTTGGCCTGCTTGATCACCTGGTCGGTCTTGCGGCTCGACGAGAGGTTGAGCGTGACCTGGGTCATCGCGACGGCCTTGGCCTTCTTCGCACCCTCCGAGGTCGGCGCCGGCTGCGCCGACGAGGCGAGCAGCGTGGCGTCCTCGGGCATCGGGAACAGGTCGGCCGGGAAGCCCTGCGCGTACGTCGCCACCGCGGACGACGGGTCGAAGGTCGGCAGCTCCGTCGGACCGCCCGTCACGGCCGCGCTCGGCTCCGGGCTGCCCGACGCCGTGCTACCCGACGCCGTGCTACCCGACGGCGTGCTACCCGACGCGGTCTGCTCGGTCCCCGTCCCGCACCCCGCGGTAGCAAGCGCCAGCCCGACGGCGGCGGCGAGCGCGGCCGTGCGGCGGGTGGTGGCGAGACGTGGCACGTCGCACACGGTAGCCGCACAGGGCCGGGTGGCGACAGCGTGTGGTGATCGGGCCGTGCTCGGACCCCGGGCAGACCGCCCTGACGGAGCCGTGCGGGAACGAACGCGACCACAGGTTTTTCGTTGTCCACACTGCCGCCCTGGGCGCGCTCGGGCCCCGTTCCCCGGCTGGGATCGACGACATGAACCCCGACGAGCGCCGCCCCGACGAGCGCACCCTCAACAGTCCTGTACCCAGTGTTCCCGGCTCAGGTGGCCCTGGCCCTGCTCCCGCGATCTCTGATGCCCGCCGCTCCGTCCCGAACGCCCGGGTGGTGCGCGTGGCCGGGCCGGAGGACCTCCTCGCCTACGTGCCCTACCGGCTCGGCTTCGAGCCGGTCGAGTCCGCCGTGCTGGTGAGCCTCACCGGTCCGCGGCAACGGGTGGGGCTCGTCGCGCGGGTCGACCTGAGCGACCTCCGCCTGCGCCGCCCGGGCGACCCCGACGGGCCCGACGGGGCTGCCACCGCGCGCTGGCTCGCCGACCACGTCGTGGCCGACGGCGCGGACCGGGCCGTCGTGGTGCTGTACACCGGGACCGACCCGACGGCGCCGGCGGGTGCCGCACGGCGGGCCGTGGACCTGATTCGCGCCCGGCTCGACCACAGGCTGCCGGGCACCGAGGTCTGGCACGTGTCGCCGACGGGCTTCCGGGCGCTCGACTGCACCGACCCGCTGTGCTGTCCGCCCGGCGGCAGGCCGCTGGCCGTGCTCAAGGGCAGCCGCGTCGCCGCCCACATGGTGCTGGAGGGCCGCACCGTGGCAGGCACCCGCGAGGAGCGGTACACCCTGCGCGCGGCGCCCGAGGCCGCCCGCACGCAGGCGCGGCGCGCGGCCGCACGCTGGACCGACACGCACCGGCGCCTGCTGCACCGCACCACCTACCCGAACGGCGGACCCATCGACGGCCCGCTGCTCGGGCAGACCGGGGCAGCATCAGTCGATACTGCCGGGCGGCCAGGTCGGTCCGAGCGACCCGGACGGGCCACGAGCGCGGCCGCCCGGGTAGAGCAGGCCGGACGGGAGCTCGCGGACTGGGGAGCCGAGAGCCTGGGCCTGTGGCGCTCCGCGGTGCGCCTGGTGGCGGACGCGCAGCCCGGGCAGCCCGTGACGCTGTCCCCGGTGGACCTCGGCAAGATCGGGGCGGCGCTCGCGGACACGCCCGTCCGGGACGCGGTGCTGCTCACCCTCGTGCCAGGTACCGCGGAGACGGCGCTGCGCACCGCGCGGCGGGAGACGGACGGCGACACGGACCGGTCGACGGGCGCCGTCATGGCGCAGATCGTCGACCCGGACCGGGGCATCCCGCCTGACGAGGACCTCACGCGTCCGGCCCGCGCCGTGCTGGAGGCCGTCGTCACGCACGTGCCACGCAACCGGCGGGCTCCGGCGTACCTGCTGCTGGCGATCCTCGCCTGGTGGCACGGCGACGGCGGGCTGGCGGCCGAGCGCGTGTCGGACGCCCTCGGGGTGGACCCGGACCACAGGCTCGCCCTGGTGCTGCGCAGTGCGATCGCCGGGGGAGTCCCGCCGGGCTGGGTGCGGCGCGAGCAGGCCTTCTTCCACCGGGAGTTCCGCGGGGAGACGGACGGGGAGACAGAACGGGAGACCGAAGGGGCGACGGAAGGGGAGACAGAAGGGGAGGCGGAATCGGACGAGCTGGCCGCCGTGTGAGGCACCGGGTGGGGTGTCGTGTGGGGTAGCGTCGGCTGACATGACGATCGTCGTCGGCCACCTCGCCACGCCCGAGGGCCAAGAGGCTCTCCGTACCGCAGTCTCCGAGTCCCGGGAGCGCAAGGCCCCGCTGGTCGTCGTCACGAGCGGGAAGCGTCCGCTCGACGAGTGCCAGGCGGAGCTGGACGAGCTCCGGAGCGGCCCGGCGGCCGGGCTCGACGTGCGGCTCGAGGAGGGCACCGGCGACCTCGCCGAGGACCTGATCCGCACGGCCACGAGCACTGGCGCCGAGCTGATCGTGATCGGGCTGCGCAAGCGCAGCCCCGTCGGCAAGCTCATCCTCGGCGCCGGCGCGCAGCGGATCCTCGTCGAGGCGCCGTGCCCTGTGCTGGCCGTCAAGGTCTGAACGGCCGGCGGCTGAGCGGCCAGGGCCTGAGCGCTCGAGGTCCGAGCGGTCGAGGTCTTAGCAAGGCCGCAGCGGTCAAGGTCTGAGCAGCGCCTCCCCGGCGGTGCGCCGGGGCCGGCACACCGCCGGCGCCGGGCCGCGCCAGGGGTGATCTCGCGGGTGGTTTCCAGGCCCGTCCAGGGGCCCGCTTCCGGGGTGTTCTCAGCGCTCGGGTCGAGGCGGGTCCGAGGCCGTGCCCAGTGCTCGTCCGGCGTCCGTCCGACGTCTGTCCAGGGGTATCACCCGAGGCGGCGGGCGGTGTCCGGCGCCGTGCCTGGTCCCGCGCATATTCGCCGGATCGGGAATGGTGCGCGCACCTGGTTCGTTGACTCTGGGCACGCGAAATCTGAAACCCCGCGGGGTGGACCCGCCCGACGTGACTTCGCACTGACTTTGCCCATATCACCGCGTTCGTCGCGGGGTACAGGGAGGCCGACGGTACAATATATATGTTCGCCGGCGGAAGAAGAAGGTCCAGTGACGGCCCCGCCGGCGGTACACCGCCCCCTCGAATGCCGAAAGGTCGGTTTGTGGCGCCCACTCCGCTGAAAGCCCCCCAGGACATCGCTCCTGTCCCTGCACGCGACAACCTGCCCCGTGAGTTCGAGCATCCTGCCTTGCAGGAGCTCCTCGCTCGCGGTGCCGCCGACGGCTCGGTCGACGCCGAGAACTTCCGGCGTGCATGCGAGACCGCGGAGGTCGGTGACGCCAAGCGGCTGAAGGCGGTGCTGCGCGCACTGGCCAACGCTGGTGTGCAGGTCGGACTTCCCACCATGACGAAGGTGGCCGCCGCGTCGGCCACCCGTTCCACAGCGGTCGCCGCCAAGGCGCCCGCCGACGAGGCGGAGGCCTCCGCGAAGCCTGCCCGGCGCACCCGGGCCACGGCCGCGAAGACCACGACCGCCAAGAAGTCGACCCCGGCGCGCTCCACCGCGAAGCCGAAGGACGACGACATGCCGGACGACGTCGATCTGAACGACATCGACGACGTCGATGACGATGACGAGGCGACGACGAGCACACGCAAGAAGCCGGCGGCCAAGGCCGGCGCGAAGAAGACCGCAGCTCGGGGCAAGTCGAAGTACGACAACATCGAGCCCGACGGCGTGGCCGTCGAGGACCCCGAGGAAGAGACCGACTCCGGTCCCGAGACCGTCACCAAGACGACTCGTGGCCGCGGCGGCAAGACGGTCAAGGAGGGTGACGAGAGCTCCGGCTTCGTCGTCTCCGACCGTGACGACGACGACCAGCCCGCACAGCAGGTCGTCACCGCCGGTGCCACGGCGGACCCGGTCAAGGACTACCTGAAGCAGATCGGCAAGGTCGCGCTGCTGAACGCGGAGCAGGAGGTCGAGCTCGCGAAGCGCATCGAGGCCGGCCTGTTCGCGGAGGAGCGTCTCGCCACCACGGAGTTCGACCGTGACGACAAGGACCAGCGCCGCTTCGAGCGCGACCTGAAGTGGATCGCGCACGACGGCAAGCGGGCCAAGAACCACCTGCTGGAGGCCAACCTCCGCCTCGTGGTCTCGCTGGCCAAGCGCTACACGGGCCGCGGCATGCTGTTCCTGGACCTGATCCAGGAGGGCAACCTCGGTCTGATCCGTGCGGTCGAGAAGTTCGACTACACCAAGGGCTACAAGTTCTCGACCTACGCGACCTGGTGGATCCGGCAGGCGATCACGCGTGCCATGGCCGACCAGGCCCGCACCATCCGCATCCCGGTGCACATGGTCGAGGTCATCAACAAGCTGGCCCGCGTCCAGCGCCAGATGCTCCAGGACCTGGGCCGCGAGCCCACGCCGGAGGAGCTGGCCAAGGAGCTGGACATGACCCCCGAGAAGGTGGTCGAGGTCCAGAAGTACGGCCGCGAGCCCATCTCGCTGAGCACCCCGCTCGGCGAGGACGGCGACAGCGAGTTCGGTGACCTCATCGAGGACTCCGAGGCCGTCGTCCCGGCGGACGCCGTGTCGTTCACGCTCCTGCAGGAGCAGCTGCACCAGGTCCTCGACACGCTCTCCGAGCGTGAGGCGGGCGTGGTCTCCATGCGGTTCGGCCTGCAGGACGGCCAGCCCAAGACCCTCGACGAGATCGGCAAGGTCTACGGCGTGACGCGCGAGCGCATCCGGCAGATCGAGTCCAAGACGATGTCGAAGCTCCGGCACCCCTCGCGGTCGCAGGTGCTGCGCGACTACCTCGACTGAGACATCGGTCGAGACATCGACTGAGCGGTGACCGATAGGCCGGCTGAGACATCAGCCGGCACGTCGGCCGGTACCTCGGCCGACCTGACGCCGGGCGGGTGAACTTCTTCGGAAGTACACCCGCCCGGCGTCGTCGTATGGGAGCGTGCCCGATGTGTCCACCTTGATCAACGCCGCTCCCGGGGCACGTCTTGCCCGGGTGGTCGCGGCAGTCCTCGTCTCGCTCCTCGCCGTCGGCCTGTCCGCGGTGCCCGCCGCCGCGGCCGGGTACACGCTGACGGCGTCCGGCACGACCACCACGACGGCGACGGTGGCGAAGTCCCTGTCGGTGACGTACAAGTACAACGGCAGGGTGCAGAAGCGGGCCAAGGTGGACCTGCAGCGGTACAGCAACCGCTCGTGGGTCAAGGTCAAGACCCTGACGACGAGCGCGACGGGCAAGGCCTCGTCGTCGGTCAAGCCGTCCGCCACCACCAAGTACCGGTTCAAGACGGCGCGGGCGACGAGCTCGACGCTGACGGTGACGGTCGTGCCGGGCTCGTGGGCGATCGGCGGCTCGGGCTACGGGCACGGCGTGGGGATGGCGCAGTGGGGCGCCTACCAGATGGCGCGCGAGGGCAGCTCCGCCGCGGAGATCCTGCGCCACTACTACCCGGGCGCGACGGTGGGCACCACGGCCAACCCGTGGACGACGGTCGACGTGCAGGTGCTCGGCCGGTCGGACGACCCCGCCACCACCAGCCTGAGCCTGTCCGCCGGGTCGTGGCGCCTGCTCGACGGCGGCGGGGCGCAGCTCGCCACCGGCACGTCGGCGCGCAAGATCTCGATCGCCCGGACGTCGTCCGGCGTCACCGCCCAGATCACCGAGAACGGCACGGTGCGGCAGACGATCAGCGCGCGGCCGACGCTCGGGCTGGAGTGGACGGGCACCCGGTACTGGGAGCCCACCGGCACCGCCGGCACGGTCACGGTGTCCGGCGCGCAGGGCAGCTACCGCCACGGCCGCCTGCGGATCAGCAGCCCCGGCTCCCGGCCCAACGTGGTCAACCAGGTGGTCATCAACGACGAGTACCTCTACGGGCTCGACGAGATGGCCTCGCTGTGGGGCACGAGCGGATACGGCGGGGCCGCGGCCCTCCAGGCGCAGACGATCGTCGCGCGCAACTACGCGATCCTGGCCAAGACCGCGGGCCTGAAGTCCTCGTGCGACTGCCACCTCTACGACGACACCCGCAGCCAGAACTACGTGGGCTGGAAGAAGGAGGGCGGCGAGGCCGGCGCGACCTGGCGTGCGGCCGTGGACGCCACCCGGCAGGACGGCGCCGGGACGGTCACGGTCGTGCGCAACACGTCGGGCGGTATCGCCGAGACGCCGTACTTCGCGGCGTCGGGCCGTGGTGGCAGCTACTCCGGCACCACGAACAACCAGGACGCCTTCGGGACCGCCGCGCAGTCCCACCTGCAACACGTGTCCGACCCGTACTCGAAGCGGGCGCCGGGCAACCCGTACACGACGTGGACCGGGGTGCTGAGCCAGGCCCGGGCGCAGAAGATCTTCGGCCTCAAGTGGGTCGCGTCGGTGAAGATCACCGCGCGCTACTCGAGCGGTCAGATCAAGACGATGCAGGCGGTGTCGACCGGCGGAAGCACCCGCACGGTGACCAAGACCGCGGAGGGCTGGCGCATCGACCTCGGGTTCCGGGGCTCCTGGGGGCACGCGGTGACCGCGCGGAAGTAGAGCGCGCGGAAGTAGGGCGCGCGGGAGCGGGCGGCGTCGGCGGAGGACCGGCGGGTACGACGACGGCGGTGGGTCACCTGGGAAGGTGACCCACCGCCGTGGTCGGTTCTAGGTCTTGGTCCGGTGGGTGTCCGGCCTGGGTTCAGGCCTGGCCGTGCTCCGCATGGAGCCGGTCGGTCTCGTCCTGGACATGGGTGGCGACGTCCGCGTAGGCGGACGCGTGTGCGCGCGCGTGGTGGCCGCAGAAGAGCAGCTCGCCCACGGGCAGAACGACGCGCACGTAAGCCTGCGCGCCGCAGCGGTCGCAGCGGTCGAGGGCGGTGAGCGGTTCGGTCGTCAAGGTCGTCACATCTCCATCCAACCATTCGCTCGCGCGGTTCATGCCGGCCCGGGTGGGCGGTTCGCTGCGAGCATAGCGGCGTGGCTCACAGTTCTGGTGCCGTTCCGCCCCTAATTGCGCTGAAAGGGTAATTTCTGTCATGGGGTGAATCTCGGCGTCACACCCACGTCACACGGTCGTTCGAGGTGCGTAACGGGGCGCCTGACGTGGGTTGTCGGTGACCTCGTCTACGCTGTCGCCGTGACCGCAACGTCCGAGTCGTACACCGCTCGCCACCTGTCCGTCCTCGAAGGCCTCGAGGCGGTTCGTAAGCGTCCCGGGATGTACATCGGGACCACCGACTCCCGTGGCCTGATGCACTGCCTCTGGGAAGTCATCGACAACTCCGTCGACGAGGCCCTGGGAGGCCACGCGACGAAGATCGGCGTCGTGCTGCACGCCGACACCTCGGTGACCGTGTCGGACGACGGCCGCGGCATCCCGGTCGACATCGAGCCCAAGACCGGCCTGAGCGGCGTCGAGGTGGTCTACACCAAGCTGCACGCGGGCGGTAAGTTCGGCGGCGGCTCCTACCAGGCGTCCGGCGGTCTGCACGGCGTCGGCGCCTCCGTGGTGAACGCGCTGTCCTCCCGCCTCGACGTCGAGGTGGACCGTGGCGGCAAGACGCACCGCATGACCTTCCACCGCGGCGAGCCGGGCAACTTCTCCGACCCGGCGTCCGGCCCCAGCCCCGACGCGCAGTTCCAGCCCTTCGTGGACCACTCCGAGCTCGGCGTGGTCGGCAAGGTGCCGCGCGGCCGCACCGGCACGCGCGTGCGCTACTGGGCCGACCGGCAGATCTTCCCCAAGTCCGCGGTGTTCAGCTACGACGAGCTGGTCACCCGCGTCCGGCAGACCACGTTCCTGGTGCCGGGCCTCGAGATCGTGGTGCGGGACGAGCGCGGCGTGCCGGGCACGCCGGGCGAGAACGGGCCGCACGAGGAGTCCTTCAAGCACACCGGCGGCGCGGCCGACTTCGTCGAGTTCCTGGCCCCGGACACGCCCGTCACGGCGACCTGGGTGCTGCAGGGCTCGGGCAACTTCACGGAGACCGTGCCGGTGCTGGACGAGCGCGGCCACATGTCGCCGCGCGAGGTGCAGCGCGAGTGCGAGGTCGACATCGCGCTGCGCTGGGGCACGGGCTACGACACCGAGGTGCGCTCGTTCGTCAACATCATCTCGACCCCCAAGGGCGGCACGCACCTGACGGGCTTCGAGCAGGGGCTGCTCAAGGTGATCCGCAAGGGTGTGGAGACCAACGCGCGCAAGCTCAAGGTCTCCACCAAGGACGGCGCGGAGCGCATCGAGAAGGACGACGTGCTCGCCGGCCTCACGGCCGTGGTCACCGTCCGCCTCTCGGAGCCGCAGTTCGAGGGGCAGACCAAGGAGGTGCTGGGCACCGGCCCGGTGCGCCAGATCGTCTCCCGCGTCGTCGAGAAGGAGATCCAGGCCCGCCTGACCTCCACCACGCGCGACGGCAAGACCCAGGCGTCGCTGCTCCTGGACAAGATCGTCGCCGAGATGCGCGCACGCATCACGGCCCGCAAGCAGAAGGAGATCTCGCGCCGCAAGAACGCGCTGGAGACCTCCTCGCTGCCGGCCAAGCTCGCGGACTGCCGCTCGAACGACGTGGAGCGCTCCGAGCTGTTCATCGTCGAGGGCGACAGCGCGCTCGGCACCGCCAAGCTGGCGCGCTCCAGCGACTTCCAGGCGCTGCTGCCGATCCGCGGCAAGATCCTGAACGTCCAGAAGGCGTCGATCAGCGACATGCTCCGCAACGCTGAGTGCGCGGCCATCATCCAGGTGCTCGGCGCCGGCTCCGGCCGGTCGTTCGACGTCGAGGCTGCGCGCTACGGCAAGATCATCATGATGACCGACGCCGACGTCGACGGCGCCCACATCCGCACCCTGCTGCTGACCCTCTTCTACCGCTACATGAAGCCGATGGTGGAGGCGGGCCGCGTGTTCGCGGCGGTGCCCCCGCTGCACCGCGTCGAGGTGATTGGCAACGGCCGCCGCAAGAACGAGTACATCTACACGTACTCCGAGGCCGAGCTGGGCGTCACGCTCAAGAAGCTCGACCGCGCGGGCCGGCGCTACAAGCCCGACATCCAGCGGTACAAGGGCCTGGGCGAGATGGACGCCGACCAGCTCGCGGAGACCACGATGGACCCGCGGCACCGCACGCTGCGCCGCGTCACCGCGGAGCACGCCGAGGCCGCCGAGCGGGCGTTCGAGCTGCTGATGGGCACCGACGTGGCGCCCCGCAAGGAGTTCCTCATCGCGGGCGCGGCCGAGCTGGACCGGTCCCGGATCGACGTCTGAGACGACGGCGCCCTGCGGCGCGCCCCGACCTAGACTGACCGGCGTGAACACGACCACTCGCCGCCCGCTCCGGGCAGTCGCCTCCGCGGCCACCGCACTCCTCGTCGCCGGCCTGCTCGGCGCCTGCGGCGGTACGACCGCGGAGCCCGAGACCATGGTCTCCGCGACCCTCGGCCAGCAGCAGGACGCCGAGGCGTCGGCGAGCGCGTCCGAGTCGGCGTCTACGTCGGCGGACACCTTCGGCTACGAGGGCCGGACCGGCGCGACCGCGCTGGAGCTGCTCCTGGAGGCGGACCCGTCGGCCGAGGTCACGGGGGAGGGCGAGAACGCCTTCGTCACCGCGATCAACGGCCGGGCCGCCGACGACTCGAAGAACGAGTTCTGGTCGCTGTCCGTGGACGGCGAGCTCGCGCAGGTCGGCGCCGGTTCCCTGGAGACCGAGGACGGTCAGGAGATCACGTGGACGATCGACACGTTCTGACGCCGTCGTCCGACGGACGGGACCAGGCGGCTGACTCGCGCCCCGGGCAGGGTGCGCGTGATCTGACCGGGCGGGACCTGGGCGGGCGGGAGCTGGCTGGGCGGGATCTCTCCGTGCGTGAGCTGGCGCAGCGGTGGTGGCGGCCCGCGACCGTGGTGCTCGTGCTGGCCGCCGCGGTGGTGTGGCGGCTGGTCGCGCCCGGGCTGGGCGCGCCGCCGAACCTCGAGATCGCGACCGCGGCGACCTTCCTCGCCGTGCTCCTGCTCCGCAACCGGTGGGCGGCCGTGGTGCCGTTCGCCGTGGTCGCGGTGAGCGACGCGGTGCTCGGCAACACGCAGATCATGTGGTTCACCTGGTCGGCCTGGGCGGTGATCGGTGTCGGCGCGATCCTGGCGCGGCACCTGCGCGGGCCCAAGCGGTACGCGGCCGCGCTCGGCGTGGGCGTCGTCGGCTCGCTGTGGTTCTTCGCCTGGACCAACTTCGGCGTGTGGCTGCTGGACGGGATGTACCCGTCGACCCTGGACGGGCTGCTCGCGAGCTACGTGGCGGGCCTGCCGTTCCTGCGCACGATGCTGCTCGGCAACCTGGTGCTCGTGCCCCTGGCCGCCGTCGTCGTCGGCCTGGTGGAGCGCGCCGAGACGAGCGCGTCCCCGGCCCCCGCCCCGGCCAAGGGCTAGCGGCCAGGCCAGTACAAGACCGCGACACCGACTTCGGCCGGTTGCGTTGAGATCGGTCGGTCGACCGACCGATCTCAACGCAACCGGCCGAAGTCATGGGGTGAAGGCTGTCGCGCTGCCACTATTGCGGTTACAGTCAGTAGCGGCCCGTGCGCGGGCCCGGGCGCTCAGTGCCGAGCGTCCGTGGACCTCAGCGAGGAGATCCGATGCCGCTCGTCAACCGTTCGCACGCCTCGTCCGCCGTCTCGTCCGCCGTCCCTGAGCCAGGCCGACGCCGCTCGCGGCTCCGCTGGACCGCCGTCGTCGCCGCACTGACCGTGCTGGGGCTGCCCGGCGTCGCCGCCGTCCCGGCCTCGGCCGCCGACCCGTCGGCCACAACCGCACCAGCCGGCTCGTCGCCGGCGCCTTCGTCGGCCGGCGCAGCACAACCGGCCGACCTGTTCGCCCGCGCGGACCAGCGCGCCCAGGTGGGCGAGTCCGCGAAGGTGTCCGGCACCTCCAGCAGTTCCGACGTGCCCGACGTGCCCGTCGTGCCGAACCAGGCCGTCCCGCTCGACGACTTCTACACCCCGCCGACGCCCCTGCCCGACGGCGCGGACGGCGAGATCGTCCGGTGGCGCGAGGAGCCCCGGCAGCTCACCGCCCGCAACTACCTGGTGATGTACCACTCGACCAACGCGACCGGCCAGGACATCCCCGTGACCGGCCGGGTGCTGGTGCCGAACACGCCCTGGCGGGGCGAGGGGCCGCGGCCGATCGTGTCGGTGGCGAGCGGGACGCGCGGCGTCGGCGACACGTGCGCGCCGTCGCGCTGGCTCGACTACGAGCGGCCCTTCATCGAGCCGATGCTGCTGGCGGGCTGGGCCGTCGTCGTCACCGACTACGAGGGGCTCGGGACGCCGGGCGGCCACACGTACGTCGTCGGGCAGTCGGAGGGGCGCACCGTCATCGACATCGTGCGCGCCGCGACGAACCTGCCGGCCACGGGGCTGGAGGCCGGCGGCAAAGTCGCCTTCTCCGGGTACTCGCAGGGCGGTGGGGGAGCGATGTGGGCGGGCGAGCTGCAGCCCGAGTACGCGCCGGAGCTCGACCTGGTCGGCGTCGCCGCGGGCGGCGTGCCCGCCGACCTGTCCGAGGTGGCCGAGGGGCTCGACGGGAAGGTCGGGTTCGGGTTCCTGCTGTTCGCGGCCTACGGGCTCGACGCCGCCTACCCCGAGCTGGACCTGGAGTCGTACCTCAACGAGCGCGGCCGGGAGACGTTCGAGCGGGAGAAGGACGCCTGCGTCGAGGCCACGCTGCCGCACGCGTTCCAGAACATCGGCATGTTCACCTCGACGAACCCGCTGCGGTCGCCGCAGTGGCAGGCGCGGCTGGACGAGAACCGGCTCGGGGCCAACCCGCCCGACGTCCCGATCCGGCTCTTCCACGGGACGCTCGACGAGATCGTCGCGCCGGGTCAGGCGCGGACGCTGCGGGACGAGTACTGCGCGGCCGGGGCCGACGTCCAGTGGGAGTGGCACCTCGGCGAGCACGTCTCGACGATGGTGACGGGCGCGCCCGGCGTCATCACGTTCCTCGACCGGAGGTTCCGGGACCGGCCGTTCCTGGGGCACTGCTGAGACCGCAAAGCCCCAGGTGAGGGGCACATTTTGGCTGAACGGCGACGGGCCCGGGGTGATCCCCGGGCCCGTCGTCGCTGCGCCGCGTGCCGTTCCCCGGCTGTTCACGCGCGCGTCGCCGTCCGGTTAGTCCGATTGATGACGATTACCGCGTACGTGAGTCCGTCCGAGCACGAGCGACACCCAAGGGGTTCTGTCATGGCCAACATCAATGTGACCTTCCAGCAGATGGAGGACGCCTCCCAGCGCATGAAGCAGGAGGCGGACGACATGCAGGCGAAGCTGGACCAGCTGCGCACCATGGTCGACAACCTGGTCCAGGACGGCTACGTCACCGACAAGTCCTCCAAGCGCTTCGACGAGTCCTACAAGGAGCTCGACAAGGGTGGCAAGCAGGTCATGGAGGGTCTGACCGGCATCGGCGAGTACCTCAAGCAGGCCGCCGAGGCGCTCCGGAAGACCGACGAAGAGCTCGCGAACGCCCTGAACAAGTAGTCCCATGGCCGACCTGGTAGTCACGTCGGTCGCCGTCGACGACGCCGCCACGCAGCTGGCGGCGATCGTCGACGAGTTCAAGAACATGGGAAAGCTGTGGGAGGACGGCACCGTCTGGGGTCACGACACCGTCAAGCGGGCCATGGACGACTTCGTCGAGGACTGGTGGGTCAAGCGGGAGAAGCTCACCACCAACCTCTCCGACCTGCAGAAGAAGATGGAGCAGGCCGCGGAGCAGTGGAACAACCTGGAGATCGAGCTCGCGGCGTCGTTCGACGAGCAGTAGTGCCACGAGCGGTAGTGCCACGAGCAGCAGTTCCACTGACAGCGCACACGTAGCAGGAGGACGACGAAGATGGGCGATACCCGGGCCGGGGAATGGCATCTGCTCGACTACGACTCCGACCCCGTCCCGGCCGACGTGGCCGGTCTGGACCCGGTGATCAAGCACTACGAGGACATCGCACTGGCGATGTCCACGCAGGCCAAGCTGCTCAAGAAGATCGGCGACGGCGACGAGACCCTGCTCAAGGGCAAGGCCGCCGACGCGATGCGCAAGCGCTCCCGGGAGAGCGCCGAGGCGCTGAACAAGGCGTCCGGCCGGTACGACGACATCCGGGACGCGCTGAAGACCTTCCGGCCGGAGCTGGAGTACGCGCGCTCCGAGACGGGCCTCGCGCTGACGGCGGCGCAGGACGCGGACACCGCCCAGAGGGGCGCGGAGGGCCTGCCCGACCCGGTGAACGCCGACCGGCCGGACGACGCACCGCCGCTCACGGACAAGGAGAAGCGGGAGTCCGAGAGCCGCACCGGCAAGATCAACGAGGCCAAGGGTGCCCTGGAGGCGGCAAAGGCCAAGGCACGAGCCGCCATGGTCCGGTTCGACGCCGCGGCCACCGCCGCCGCGAACAAGATCCGGGAGAACTGGGCCGACGACGGCCTGCACCACAGCGGCTGGGAAGCGTTCCTGCACAAGCTGAACAAGTTCCTGAAGAAGCTCGTCGAGATCCTGATGTACATCGGGATGGCGCTGGCGATCCTCAGCATCCTCATCCCGGGCCTCGGCATGCTCACCCTGCTGAGCGTGATCGCCACCGTGGTGTCCGTCGCGGCCAGCTTCATCCTGGCGGTCCAGGGCGAGGGCAGCTGGCTGAGCGTCATCATCGGCGTGCTCAGCCTCGGCCTGATCGGCGTGGCGGCCAAGATGGCGGGCAACCTCAAGAACATCCAGGCGTCGCTGCTGACCAAGGGCGCCGGCTCGTTCGGGAGCCAGAACCGGCAGCTCCAGTTCCTGATGAGGGACCGGGAGTGGTTGCGCAGCATGGTCAACATCGGGCGGAACCCGGACCTGACCCGCCGGATCAACGACCTGACGATCACGCTCGGGCCGCTGGGCCGGAACCTGCGCAGCTGGCAGGACTTCGCGGGCAAGACCAGCGTCTCGCCGGGCTGGTGGCAGGTGTTCACCAACCCGAAGTACTTCGCGACCGACCTGAGCCGGCTCATGGACCGGCTGGGTGGTGGCACCTGGCGGTGGGACCGCCTGATCGGCATCAGCGACATCAAGGACGTCCAGAAGATCACGTCCGCGCTCGGTCAGATCGGTGTCACCGGCTTCACGATCAAGCCATGGATGTACATCGGCCCGATCTCGTACACCTTCGGGTGGGCCATGCGTCCGTTCAGCCTGGTCAACCCGTCCAACTTCAACCCGAGCGACCCGCGCTGGAGCCTCGACGGGTGGCGGGACGCCGACTACAGCGGCCTGTACGGGGAGAACCCGGTCCTATGACGACGCCGAACGGCCTGCCCTCCGCCGGTCTGCCCAGTGCCGGACTGCCCGGGTGGACCTGGAACGTGGACCCGGCCCCCCACTGGCTCGTGGTCCCCGCCCTCGCGACCGAGGGTCCCGAGGACGTCGCGACGTGGGAGCGCGAGGCGCTCGTCGCCGTCCGGGACTCGCTCCGGACGCAGTACGACGCCGACACGGAGACCGCCGTCGGGCCCGCGGAGCGGCCCGAGCTCGACGAGGTCGGGCTCGACGAGGCCGGGCGAGCGGAGCTCGACCGGGCGGCCGGCGAGTCGGTCACCAACCTGCGGGCGTTCGCCGACGGCATGGCGGCCGAGGGACATCGGGTCGTCGCGGCGCTCGGCGTGCTGGGCCGTGGCCCGGTGCCCGTGCTGGTCGCCGTCGGGGCGAGCGATCCGGCGGACCCCGACGACGGCATGCTGGCCGCGCTCGGCGCGACCGGCGGCAACCCCGTCGCGCCGCCGAACGTCGAGTACCCCGACCTGCCCGACGGCGACGGCGTGCGGGTGACCCGCCTCGACGTCGGCGAGCTGTCCGGGGGCGGCTGGCTCAGCATCGGGCTCGGCCGGCGCGCCGAGCACGACGACGTCGTGGTGGACACGGTGCTGGTGTGGCGGTCCCAGGACCTCATGCTGGGCGCCGCGATGCTGGAGCTGCTCGACGAGCTCCTGCCCGCGGTGCGGATCACCCGGACCGCGGCATGACCGGCCCGGAGGCGGACCTCGCGGCAGGGTCCCCGACCGACACCTGGGCCTTCCTCCTGCCCCCGGGGTGGGCCAGGTTCCCGACCGGCGCGCTCCGCGAGAAGGAGCTCGACGCCGCCGTCGACGAGGTGGTCGCGCGGGCGCCGTCCGGCGACGACGCGCTCCGGACCGCGCTCCGCGCCGCGTTCGCCGACGCGGGCATCGGGGCCGTGTACCTCCCGACCGCGCCGGTCGCCGGGATGGCGGTCCCGGCGTCGATCACCGAGTCGGAGGTCTTCGGCGAGATCGGGCGCAGCACCGCCGAGGTCGCGGCGCAGGTTCTGGGCGAACCTGACGGGCTGGACCAGACGGCAGATCTGGACCAGACGGCAGGGCAGGACCAGACGGCAGGGCTGGGCGAGCCCGTCGACCTGGACGGTCGTCCGGGTGCGCGGGTGGTACGGACCAGGCACGATGTGCACCGAGAGGGCGGCCGGCCGCTGAGCTCCACACGCGAGGTGACGTACGTCGTCTCCCGGGACGAGGTGGCCGGCGACTGGTTGGTGCTGTCCTTCAGCACCCGCTGGGACAGCCCGGGCACCGAGCGGCTGGCCGCGACCCTGGTCGATTTCTTCGACGCCGTCATGGCCACGTTCCGCTGGACCGGCCCCGGTGCGAGCCCGGTCAGCCTGCCTGAACGGACGGTTCCGGGTTCTGCATAGGGGATTGTCCTAGGATTCACCCCAGGGGTGTCCGGTTCATGTACGATCGCCCTGTTTTCCACGAGGCAACCCGAGAGGACCGAATCATGGCCAACATCAATGTGACCTTCCAGCAGATGGAGGACGCCTCCCAGCGCATGAAGCAGGAGGCCGACGACATGCAGCACAAGCTGGACCAGCTGCGTTCGATGGTGGACAACCTGGTGCAGGACGGCTACGTCACGGACAAGTCGTCCAAGCGTTTCGACGAGTCCTACAAGGAGCTCGACAAGGGTGGCAAGCAGGTCATGGAGGGTCTGACCGGCATCGGCGAGTACCTGAAGCAGGCCGCCGAGGCGCTGCGCAAGACCGACGAAGAGCTCGCGAACGCTCTGAACAAGTAGTCGTCGGATGGCTGACCTCGTCGTCACCTCGGTCGCCGTCGACGATGCTGCCGAGCAGCTGAAGTCGGTGCTCAACGAGCTCGAGAACATGAAGGAGCTCTGGGACGACGGCGACATCTGGGGTCACAAGACGGTGAAGAACGCCATGGGCGACTTCGTCGATAGCTGGTGGGTCAAGCGGGAGAAGCTCCAGGACAACCTCAAGGACCTCCAGGGCAAGATGGAGACGGCCGCCGAGACCTGGAACGACACCGAGATCGAGCTGGAGAAGTCGCTGACGCCCGACAAGTAAGGGCGGACCCGGCACGACCTGCTGACAACGAGTCAGCGCGACCCTGAGGAGACTGGATGAGCGCCGCCCGCGTGGGTGAGTGGCATCTGCTGGACTACGACGACGACCCTGTGCCGGCCGAGGCGTCCGGGCTGGATGCGGTGATCAAGCACTACAAAGAGATCGCCGAGATGATGACCACGCAGGCGGCGCTCCTCAAGAAGATCGGCGATGGCGACGAGACCTTGCTCAAGGGCGAGGCCGCCGACGCGATGCGCAAGCGCGCCCGGGAGAGCCACGAGGCGCTGGGCGCGGCCGCGGGCCGTTACGAGGACGTGCACGCCGCGCTCGTGACGTACCGCCCGGAGCTGGAGACCGCGCGCTCGGAGACGGGCAAGGCGCTGACCCAGGCCCAGGACGCGTCCGCCGCCCGGAAGGGCGCCGAGGGCCTGCCCGACCCGGTGAACGAGGACCGGCCGGACGACGCGCCGGCCCTGACCACCGAGCAGAAGAACGAGTCCCAGAACCGCGCGGACAAGATCTCGACCGCGAACGGCGAGCTCGACGCGGCCAAGACCAAGGCCCGCAACGCCATGACCGCCCTGGACGCGGCGGCCCAGGCCGCCGCGACCAAGATCAAGGAGAACTGGGGCGACGACGGGCTGAACCACAGCTGGCAGGAAGCCCTGCGGCACAACTTCATGAAGTTCCTCAAGGGGCTCGTGGAGATCCTCGGCTGGATCGGCATGGCCCTGGCGGTGCTGGCGATGATCATCCCGGGCCTCGGCGTGCTCGCCTGGGTGGCGCTGGGCGTGGCGGTGGTCGGCCTGCTCGGCTCCATCGTGCTGGCCGCCACCGGCGAGGAGAGCTGGATGGGCGTGGTCTGGGGCGCCATCGGCGTGATCACCGCGGTCGCCGGCCTGGCCGTGGCCAAGGTGATCGGTGCCGCCGTGAAGGCCTCGAAGGCCGCGTCCCAGTCGGCCACGGCGATCCGGCTGAACGACCTGTCGCGTGTCGCGGACCGCCTGGCGGTCTTCCGGAACAACATCGACGGCCCGTTCAGCGCCTTCGCGCTCAACCGGGTGCTGTCGGGCGGGCTCAAGTTCACCGAGAACCTGACGAACCTGTCCAAGCTCCAGAACCTGCTGAAGATCAACCCGGCCGCCTGGAAGATCCCCTCCTTCACCGGGGCCATCGGCATCGGCGGCATCAAGCAGCTCGGCGCGATCAACGCGGCCCTCGACGGCCTGAAGATCACCGGGATCACCGGCGGGTTCGTCAAGCCGTGGGTCTACGTCCTGGGCTCGGGCAGCTGGTTCACCGGCTTCGTCTCCGGGGCGTGGAGCACCGGCGTGCCGGCGTCGTCGTTCGGCGACGACCTCCGGGAGAACTTCACCGGCACGACCGACTGGGAGTACAACCACATCACGACCGGAGCCGGGGAGCCGATCTAGTGAGCGAGAGCAGCGCACTGGGCGCGGCAGGCAGCGCGGCGGAGGGCACGGCGACGGCCGGCGTCCAGGACTGGGCGTGGACCATCGACCAGGTGGACGGCTGGACGGCCGTGCCCTCCAGCGCGGACCCGGCCGACGTCGTCCGCGAGTGGCAGGACGAGGTCGTCGCGGCGGTGCTCGCCTCGGTCGAGCCCACGATGGACCAGATGATCGACCTGGGCGTGCCCGTGTCCGACGCCGACCGCCGGCTGATGCACCAGAACGTCGCCGAGTCGGTGACCAACCTCGTGGCGTTCGCCGACCAGGTCGCGCCCGACGCGCGGGTCGCCGCGCTGGTCGGCCTCCAGGACCGCGGCCCGGTTCCCGTGCTGGTCAGCGTCGCGCTCAGCGAGCCCGGCACGGAGGACGACATCCTCATGCAGGTGCTGGGCGCCACGGGCGGCAACCCCGTGAACGCCCCGAGCATCGAGTACCTCGACCTGCCCGACGGCGACGGCATCCGGGTCACCCGGACGGAGATCGACCCGGACAGCGCCGAGGTCTGGCTGAGCGTCGGCCTGGGCCGGCGCACCGAGCACACGGACGCGGTGGTCGACACCGTGCTCCTGTGGCGTACCCAGGACATCATCATCGCGGAGGCGGTCGGCGCGGCGCTCGACGAGCTGCTGCCCGCCGTACGGATCACCCGGAGCGGACCATGACCGACCAGCAGCCCGCCGTCACGAGCCCGAGCTCGGGCACGACGTCGGACCCGACGCCGGACCCGACCTCCGGCGCGAACCCCGGGCGCGGCGGCAAGCCGACCGATGCCTGGGTGCTCCTGCTCCCGCCCGGCTGGGCACGCTTCCCGACGGGGGAGGGGCAGCAGCGGGCGCTGGACGCCGCGGTCGAGGAGGTCGTCGCGCGCGCCCTGCCCGACTCCCTGCCCCGCGACCGCGCCGAGCCGTACCGGCACATGCTGCGCGACGAGCTGCACAAGAACCTCGCCGCCGCGCGCGACGCCGGCACCGGCGCCGTCTACCTGCCGACCGAGCCGATGGAGGGCGTGCACATCCCCGCCTCGATCGCCGAGATCGAGGTCGTGAGCGACGCCGGAACCAACCCGCTGCAGATCGTGACCAGCATCCTCGGCGACGGCTACGAGGAGAGCGAGCTGGTCGAGCTCGACGGCCGCCCCGGAGTCCGCGTGGTGCACACCGAGCACCAGATGAAGCGCGACGAGGACTGGCCCGAGCTCTCGACCCGTCAGGTCCTCTACGCCGTCTCCCGCGACGAGACCGACGGCGAGTGGCTGGTCCTGTCCTTCAGCACGGTCTGGAACAGCACCGCCACCGAGCGCCTGGCCGAGGCGCTGGTCTTCTTCTTCGACGCGGTGATGACCACCTTCCGTTGGGCCGGTCCCGGCACCAACCTGCTCAACCTGCCGGACCGGAGCGTCCCCGGCTCCGTGTGAGCCCGGGCCCCCCGGACGGCGCACGTCCTCCCGGATCTCCCTCCGGCACGTACATCCCGACTGACGCGACACATCTGAAGACGGAGCAACTGTGCAGCACCCCCACCGCATCGCCGCCGCCATGGCCGCGGCGATACTGTCCACGACTGCGGCCGGGGCTCTCCTCGTCGCGACCGCTCTGCCGTCGACAGCCCTGCCGTCGGCGGCCCAGCCCTCAACAGCCCTGACATCGAACGCCCAGGCGACCACCGTCGTCACAGGCCCTGCCACCGCCCTGGCCACCACCCTCGCCGCCACGAAGGACGGCGAAGAGGTCAAGTACTACGTGGTGCCGGCCAAGCCGGAGGGCGAGCAGGAGTTCCTGTTCGACATCGCCCAGCGCTTCCTCGGTGACGGCGGCCGGTACACGGAGATCTTCGAGCTGAACAAGGGCCGCACGCAGCCCGACGGCGAGGCCCTGACCGACGAGACCGTCCTGCTGCCGGGCTGGGTCCTGCAGATGCCCGACGACGCCGAGGGCGAGGGCCTCGAGGTCGGTGCGCTGCCGACCGGCCCCGCGGAGGGCGAGGGCGCCGGTGAGGCGGGCGCCTCGCCCGAGGCGTCGGCCGCGCCGTCGGTCCCGTACTACGTGATCGCGGAGACGCCCGAGGGCGAGCCCGAGTACCTCTACCTGATCGCCGAGCGGTTCCTGGGCGACGGCGAGCGGAACACGGAGATCTTCGAGCTCAACGAGGGTCGCGTGCAGCCCGACGGCGGCAAGCTCACCGACCCGGCGGTCGTGACCGTCGGCTGGGTGCTCCAGATGCCGGAGGACGCGAAGGGCGAGGGCCTGCAGAACGGCCCGCTCCCGGGCCCGAGCGCGGCGGCCGAGCCGAGCACCCCGGCCGAGGCCACGGACTCGCCCGGTGACGGGACGCAGTCCGGCGGGTCGTTCCTGGAGCCGATCCTGGTCGGCGTGGGCCTCGCCGTGGTGGCGGCGGCCCTCGTGCTCGTCGTCGTCTACCTGGTGCGCCGCTCGCGCTCCGGCCGCGAGGAGCCGTTCGACGACAGCCTGCTGCGCACCGACACGTCGGCGTCGTGGATGGTGGACCGCGCCCTGCGCGTGCTGCTCGCCGCGTGCGAGCGCGACGGCATCGACGTCCCGGGCATCACCGGGGTGTTCATCGAGGGTGGCGCGATGCGGCTGCGGCTGGCCGGCCCGGTCTCCCCGGCGCCCGAGCCGTTCGTCGCCAACGAGGACGGCCAGAGCTGGTCCGCCCCGCTGGCCCGGCTGCAGGCGGCGCCGGCCAGCGAGGCCTCGACCGCGCGGTTCTCCCGGCTCGTCACCATCGGCGTGGCCGAGACCGGCCGCGTCCTGGTCGACTTCGCCCGCGCGCGCGGCGTCATCAGCCTGGACGGCCCCACCCGTGCGCGGCACGAGGTGCTGCGCCGCTGGCTCGGTGAGCTGACCGGCAACCCGTGGTCCAACGACCCCCGCGTCGTCATGGTCGGCAACGGCCTGCCGCAGCCGGAGCAGGTCGAGCACCTGACGGCGATCGAGCAGGTCATCCCGGAGCTGGACGCCACCGGCGGCGGCGTGCTGGTGCTGTCGCAGGCGCCGTCCGTGGCTCAGCAGGACCTGCTGGCCTCCCGGTTCGCCGACCCGCGCTTCGCCTGGGTCGTCATCGTGCTCGGCGAGTCGACGTCGGCCAAGTGGCGGATCACCGCCGCCGACGACGGCTGGCTGCGCAGCGGCTTCCTGCCCGACGTCCGCTACACGGAGCAGACGGCGGTGCGACGGGCCGGTGAGTGAACGACTGACAGGGGTCGCACGCCTTTCCGTGGCGACGACCCTGGTGACAGCGCTGCTCCTGACGTTCGGTGGCACGTTCTTCGGTGGCGCAGCACAGGCGCAGGTACAGCACGCGCCGGTAGTGACGGACAAGCAGGTGGAGCCCGTCCTGCTCTCGCAGGGCAAGCCGGCCGTGGCCTCGTCCCTCGAGAAGCCCGAGTTCCCCGCGCGCCAGGCCGTGGACGGCAACTCGAACACCCGGTGGTCGAGCGCCTTCAGCGACCCGCAGTGGCTGCGGATCGACCTGGGGCGGGTCACGACGGTGCACCGGGTCGAGATCGACTGGGAGGCGTCCTACGCGACCGACTACCGGATCGAGCTGTCGAAGGACGGCGAGTCCTGGGAGACCCACTGGGTGGGTGCAGGCGACGGCGGCAACGACGTGCTGAACATGCTCGGCGAGGGCCGGTACGTGCGGATGTACTCCGGCGCGCGCAGCGGCACGGCGGGCAACTCCATCTGGGAGATGCGCGTCTACGGCGAGCCGCCGCCCAAGCCCACGCCCAAGCCGAGCCCGAAGTCGAGCCCCAAGCCGAGCGCCACGGCGCAGGCGGAGGTCTCGCCGAGCCCGTCCGAGACCCCGCGACCCGTCCCGAGCCGTAGCGGCCCGCCGGGATCGGTCGTGTACTACGTGGTCAAGGCGACGCCCGACGACAACGTCGAGAAGCTCAACGCCATCTCCGAGCGGTTCCTGGGCGACCGGGAGCGCTGGCCGGAGATCGCCGCCCTGACCGAGGGACACCGGCAGCCCGACGGCGAGTACCTGACCGACCCGCGGACGCTGACCCCCGGCTGGGTGCTGCGGATGCCGAAGGACGCGGTGGGCAAGGGCCTGAAGTTCGGCCCGCTGCCGGGCTACGAGGGCCCGTCCCCGTCGCCGTCGGTCGCGCCCTCGCTCTCGCCGACGCCGACGGCGGTGGCCGACGTGGCGGGCGCCGAGGAGACGAGCTTCTCCGTGCCCGTGGTGCCGATCCTGCTGGTCGTCGGCGGCGCGCTGCTGCTCGGCGGCCTGGTGCTCCTGGTGATCTGGCTGGTGCGGCGCCGCAAGCGGGCCGAGCCGTTCGACGACAGCCTGCTGCGCACCGACACGTCGGCGGCGTGGACGGTCGACCGGGCGCTGCGCGTGCTGATGGCGGCCTGCGAGCGCGACGGCCTGGAGATCCCCGGCACGACCGGCGTCTTCATCGAGGGCAGCGCGCTGCGGCTGCGGCTGACCAACCCGGCGTCGCCGGCCCCGTCGCCGTGGCAGGTGAGCGAGGACGGGCAGAGCTGGTCCGCGCCGCTCGCCAAGCTCCAGTCCGGCACGGCGTCGGACAGCCCGACCACCCCGTTCTCCCGGCTGGTCAACCTCGGCATGGGCGAGACGGGCCGCGTGCTCGTGGACTTCTCCGTGGCCCGCGGCGTGATCAGCCTGGACGGCCCCACCCGGGTGCGGCACGAGGTGCTGCGCCGCTGGCTGGGCGAGCTGACGGGCAGCCCGTGGTCCGACGACCCGCGCGTGGTCATGGTCGGCAACGGCCTGCCCCGGCCCGAGCAGGTCGAGCACCTGACCGGGATCGAGCAGGTGCTGCCCGAGCTGGAGGTGGGCGACGGCGGCGTGCTGGTGCTGTCGCAGGCGCCGTCGGCCGCGCAGCAGGACATGCTCGCGGCGCGGTTCGCGAACCCGGAGTTCACCTGGGTGGTGATCGTCCTGGGGCAGTCCCCGTCGGCGAAGTGGCGCTTCACCGCGGGCGACGACGGCTGGCTGCGCAGCGGGTTCCTGCCCGACGTGCGCTTCGACGAGCAGACCGCCGTGCGGCGGGGAGGCGAATGACATGCACGCTCTGATCACCGTGCGCCACGGCGCGCGCGAGACGCTCCTGTCCCTGGACCTGGACGAGCGCACCAAGGCGGCCGACCTGGCCGAGCGGCTGGCCGCCGAGGTGGGCGCGCCGCGCGGCAGCACGATGTACGTGGACGGCCGCGCCGTCCAGGGGTACGGGGTGCAGGACCGGTCGGTCCACGGCACCGGCGGCACCAGCGGCGCCAGCGGCTCCAACGCCGCCGGCGCCGGCGCCGGCAACGGTGTCAGCGGGCAGATCCGGGACGCGCTCGGCCTGGACACCGACGTGCTGGCCGCCGACTCGGGCATCCGGGACGGTGCCGTCGTCACGTTCGCCGACCCCGGGGTCGGGAACGGCGTCGCGGGCGGCCCGGTCGACCTGTGCGTCACCGGCGGCCTCGGCACCGGCGCGGTCGCCCGGCTCGGCGTCGGCGAGTCGATCCTCCAGGTGGGCCCCGACGGCCGTGTGCGCGTCGACGAGCCGCGCGAGGGCGGGCTGCCCGCGATCGCCGTCGTCGTCGGGCTGGACGGCGCGGTGCGGGTGCGGCGCGTGCCGGACCCGCGCTCGTCGGGCCGGCTGGTCCACCTGGACCGGTCGGAGGAGCCGCTCGGCGAGACGGACGAGGCGTGGCCCGCGGGCACGCAGGTCCGGATCGGCCCGAGCGTCCTGACGGTCCAGCCGGCCACGCGGCCCGACGCCGACCTGCGGCCCGCGACCGAGCCCGGGCACCTGGACTACAACCGGCCGCCGCGGCTGCTGCCGCCGATGCCGCCCACGCACTTCCGGCTGCCGAGCGAGCCGGTGGCGCCCGCCCGGAACCCGCTGCCGTGGCTCGGCATGGCGATGCCCGCGGTGCTGGGCATCGTGATGGCGATCGTGTTCCAGTCGCCGTTCTACCTGATGTTCGCCCTGGCCTCGCCGCTGATGGGCTGGGGCAACTGGTGGATGTCCAAGCGCAACGGCACGATCACGCACAAGGAGCGCCTCAAGCAGCACGCCGAGGAGCGGGCCGCGCTGGAGGAGGAGGTCCTGGAGGCCGTGCGGCGCGAGCAGCACCGGCGCCGGGTCTCCAGCCCGGGCGCCGCCGAGCTGCGGCTGATCGCGACCACGCCGACGCGCCGCCTCTGGGAGCGCCGCAGCACCGACGGCGACCACCTCACGGTGCGGCTCGGGCTCGCGGACGCGACCAGCCGCGTCGAGGTCGAGGACAGCGCGGAGCCGGAGCACCGCCGCAAGACCCGCGCGACCGTCCGGTCCGTCCCGGTGACGGTGTCGCTCAAGGAGGCCGGCGTGGTCGGCCTGGCCGGCCCGGGGGACTGGCCGCGACGCCGGGCCCGGTGGATGGTGGGCCAGCTCGGCGTGCTGCAGAGCCCCCGCGACGTGCAGGTCTACCTGCTGACCAGCTCCGAGCACGTCCAGGACTGGTCGTGGGCGGCCTGGCTGCCGCACGCCCGCCCGGCGTTCGGCCAGGAGGCCGTCGCCCTGATCGGCACGACGACGGACACGCTGGCCGCCCGAGTCGCCGAGGTGAACTCGCTGATCACCCAGCGTCGCGCCGCGATGGAGGGGATGAGCGGCAAGGTCATGTCCGGCCCGCAGGTCGTCGTGGTGCTCGACGGCGCCCGCCGCCTGCGCGCGCTGCCCGGCGTCGTCTCCATCCTGCGCGACGGTCCCGGTGTCGGAGTGAGCGTCGTCTGCCTGGACGGCGACGAGCAGATGCTGCCCGAGGAGTGCACGGTCGTGGCGCTCGCCCGCGTGGACGGCGACATGACGCTGCGCCGGCAGGACGCCGACGACCTGCGCACCATCCTGGTCGACGAGGTGAACGACGACTGGTACGAGCCGGTGGCGCGCGCCGTCGCCGCCGTGCATGACGTGACCGCGAGCGAGGGCGAGGGCCTGATCCCCGACTCGGCGCGGCTCGTGGAGGTGCTCGACATCGAGGAGGTCGACGCCGACCAGATGGTCGCCCGGTGGCGGATGATCTCCAGCGGCGGCAAGGGCAGCACGGCGGCCGTCGTCGGCGTGTCCCTGGACGGGCCGTTCGTGCTCGACATGGTCCGCGACGGGCCGCACGCGCTGGTCGGTGGCACCACCGGTTCCGGAAAGTCGGAGTTCCTGCAGACCGTCGTCGCCTCGCTCGCCGTGGTGAACACGCCGGAGACCATGAACTTCGTGCTCGTCGACTACAAGGGCGGCGCGGCGTTCAGCCAGTGTGAGCAGCTTCCGCACACGGTCGGCATGGTCACGGACCTCGACACGCACCTGGTGGAGCGCGCGCTCGACTCGCTCCGCGCTGAGCTCACCTTCCGGGAGCACGTGCTGGCCGACGCCGGCGCGAAGGACCTGGAGGACTACCTCGACGCGCAGGGCCGCGGGTACGTGGGCCCCACGCTGCCGCGCCTGATGATCGTCATCGACGAGTTCGCGTCCATGGTGCGCGAGCTGCCCGACTTCGTCACCGGCCTCGTCAACATCGCCCAGCGAGGGCGGTCGCTCGGCATCCACCTCATCCTCGCCACGCAGCGCCCGTCCGGTGTCATCTCCCCGGAGATCCGCGCCAACACGAACCTGCGGATCGCCCTGCGGATGACGGACAAGAGCGAGTCCAAGGACGTCATCGACGCCAACGAGGCCGCGGAGATCGCGAAGACCCAGCCAGGCCGCGGCTACGCGCGCCTCGGGCACTCGTCGCTGGTCCCGTTCCAGTCGGCGCGCGTGGGCGGACGGCGCCTGTCGCTGTCCGACGTCGGGCAGGTCGAGGTGCCGTTCGTCGCCCGCATCCCCCTGACCGACCTCGGCGCCCCGACGCCCGCCCGGCCGCGGGTCAAGCGCCGCGAGGACGTCGAGACCGACCTCGCCGCGCTGGTCGACACGCTGCGGGAGACCGCGCGCGTCGGCGGCTGGGCGGAACCGCGCCGGCCGTGGCTGCCCGCCCTGCCGGACCTGCTTCCGTTCGGCGGCCTGGTGCAGCCGAGCATCCCGTCGCAGTTCGCCTGGGCGCTGGAGGACTCGCCGTCCGACCAGCGCCAGGGTCCCGCCGTGATCGACCTCGACGACTTCGGGCACCGGTACGTGGTGGGCGCGCCGGGCAGCGGCCGTTCGACGGTGCTGCGCACCAGCGCGTTCGCCGCGGCGAGCCAGATGTCGGTGGCCGACCTGCACCTGTACGCGATCGACTGCGGCAACGGCGCGCTGACGGTGCTCAACGAGCTGCCGCACACGGGCGCCGTCGTGCAGCGCGGGCAGGCCGAGCGCGCCAAGCGCCTGCTCACGCGCCTGCAGGCCGAGCTCGGGCGGCGCCAGCAGGTGCTCGCCGCCGGCAACTTCGCCAGCGTCACCGAGCAGCGCGAGCTCGCCGAGCCGGGCACCCGCCTGCCGCGCGTGCTCGTGCTGGTCGACCGGTGGGAGAGCTTCATGAGCACCTACGGCGAGGTCGACAGCGGCAAGCTCGTCGAGATCGTCCAGGAGCTCCTGCGCGACGGCGCTAGCGCCGGCATCCACCTCCTGGTGTCCGGCGACCGCAGCCTGCTCTCCAGCCGGATGAGCGTGCTGACCGACGACGCGCTCGTGCTGCGGCTCACCGACAAGTTCGACTACGGCATGGTGGGCATCGACCACAAGAAGCTGCCCGAGGAGATCCAGCCGGGACGGGCGTTCCGGTCGGGCAGCGGGCTCGAGGTGCAGGTGGCGATCCTGGGCGACGACCCCTCGGGCCGCGCCCAGACCAGCGCCGCCCGCGTCATGGCCGCCACGGTCCGGGAGCGGGAGGACGTGGTGCCCGGCACCGGCCCGTTCCGCGTGGACGACCTGCCCTCGACGATCACGGTCGACGCCGCCTACCAGTACGTGGGCCCCGAGGCCGCGCAGCCGATGTGGGCACTGCTCGGCGTCGGCGGTGACGACCTGACCGCGTTCGGCATGGACCTCGCCGGGGACGCGCCCGCGTTCCTGGTGGGCGGACCGTCGAAGTCGGGCCGGTCCACGATGCTGGCCGTCATGACGGAGTCGCTGCTGCGCGGCGGCACCCAGGTGGTCATCCTGGCGCCGCGGCCCAGCATCCTGCGCGACCTCGAGGGCCGCGAGGGGGTGCGCGCCGTCCTCACCGGTACGGAGCTCACCGAGGAGGACCTGATCCCGCACCTCGCCCCCGACGGCCAGCCCGTGGTGCTCGTCGTCGACGACGGCGAGCTCGTCGCCGACGTCCCCGCCAAGTCCTGGCTGCGCGGGTACCTGCGCACCGCCGCCGACAACCGGCGCGGGCTCATCCTCGGCGGCGACGCCTCCGAGGTGGCGAGCGGGTTCTCCGGCTGGCAGGTCGACGTCAAGAAGAGCCGCCGCGGTGCGCTGCTCAGCCCGCAGGACCGGTTCGACGGCGACCTCGTGGGCGCCAGCCTGCCGCGGTCGGCGGTCTCGACGCAGGTCACGCCGGGCAAGGCGCTGGTGCACCTGGGCTCGGGCGAGCTGATGACGGTGCTGGTGCCGACGCTGTAACTGCTTTGGGTTGTAGCTGCTTGGCGTGGGCTGATGCGAGCCGGGACCGGGATGCCGGTCCCGGCTCGCTGCTCTTGTTCTCCCGACCCTGTTCTCCCGACCCTGTTCGCCCGGCCCTGTTCGCGGGGCGTTCGTGGACCGTTCATCCCGGTGGTGGAGGGTGCCGCCCGTGCGTCGCTCCCTGACTGTCGCGGCAGCCTCCGCGCTGCTCGCCCTCCTCACCCTTCCCGTGCTCACCACGCTCGCCGCCCCGGCGGGCGCGCACGGCTTCACCTCCACGGTCTACGCGGACGCCGCGACCCCCGAGCCGGGCGTCGTGCGCACCGAGCTCGGCCTCGAGTACGACCTGCTGGTCGTCTCCGCCGCCGAGTACCAGGACGACCGCGCCTTCTTCGACGAGGGCATGGCGCTCTGGGAGACCGGCGAGGAGCCGACGGCGCTCGCCGCCCACGCCGACACCGTGCTCGGCTACGTCACCGACCGCTTCCAGGTCACGGTCGACGACGTCGCGTGCGCGCCCGCGCAGGTCGGCGGTTTCGAGATCACCGAGCGCGAGGGCGTGCCGTACGCCGTCGTCGTGCTCGACCATGACTGTGGTGCTGGTGAGCGGGGCGAGCCGGGCGAGCCCGTCGACTACGAGGTGCGCAGCACCCTCTTCGCCGATGACGAGGGCTACGTGACCGGCACGACGACGATCCTCGACTACGAGCTCGACGGCGCCGCCGGCAGCGCGGCGCTCACCCAGCACACGCCGTCCTTCTCGACCGTCGAGCACTGGTACGAGCGCATGGGTCACTTCTTCGTGCTGGGCGCGGAGCACCTGCTGCTCGGCCCGGACCACCTGCTGTTCCTGCTCGCGCTCATCGTGGGTTCGCGCCGCCTGCGCGACGTCGTGCTCGCCGCGACGTCGTTCACGCTGGCGCACTCGGTGACGTTCCTGCTGGCCGCGCTCGGTGTGGTCAGCGCGCCGGCCGCCGTCGTCGAGCCGGTCATCGCGCTGTCGATCGCCGTGGTGGCGGCCTGGCACGTGTGGGGGATGTGGCGGGGGCGGGGAGCGGCGTCGTACGGGGGCGTGCTGAGGGGTGAGGGCGCGCTGGAGCCGGCGCGTGCCGGACGGCTCGGGCTGGAGCGGGCTGGACCCGACCGGGCCGACTGGTTCCGGCTCGCCGTCGTCTTCGGCTTCGGCCTGGTGCACGGGCTCGGGTTCGCGGGGGCGCTCGGCATCGACGAGCCGTTCTCCTGGACGCTGCTGTGGTCGCTGCTGGTGTTCAACGTGGGCATCGAGGCGGTCCAGCTCGCCATCATCGCGTTCGTCTTCCCGCTGCTGATCCTGCTGCGGCGCAGGGCGCCGCGCGTCGCGCTGTGGACGGGCGTCGTGCTCGCGGCCGGGGTGACGGTCGTCGGCCTGTTCTGGTTCGGGCAGCGGGTGCTCGGGCTGGGCTGACCTGGGACGACGTGGGTGGCGGGGCGGCCGGGCCAAAAGATCACCCGCCGTCGTACCGCATGTTCACCTGCCGCTCATCCCGCCGTCGGCGCCGATTCGTGTCCCGGGGCAAGTGTCTGCTCGGCGCCGCTCGGCGCTCCCTTCACTGGAGGACTCATGCAAGCGAATGACCATCGCCCGGCCGCGCCCTTGCGCGGCTGGGGTCGTTCAGCCGTCGCGGCGGTGGGGCTCGTCTCCGTCGTCGCCGGCGGCCTGACCTACGCCGCGACGTCGGCGGGCGCGGCGGACCTGCCGGAGACGTTCCTGGGTGACACGACCACCTGGACGTACTCGGACGACAACACCGACCCGGCCGCGGGCAACGCGGACCGGCTCACCTGGACCCGGGCCGGGTTCGACGACTCGGGCTGGAAGCACGCCACCGGGCCGTTCGGCGCGAAGAACGGCTCGCCGACGCCGGACCTCGGCTCCGGCTTCCCCGTGACCACGGTGCTCGACCACTACGTGGACCCGACGGCGTCGACCAAGGTCGCGATCCCGACCTACCACCTGCGCACCACGTTCGACCTCACGGCCGACCAGCTCGCCGACATCACGTCGCTGCGCGGCGACGTGACGTTCGACGACGCGGTGCAGGTCTTCGTCAACGGCACCAAGGTGGCCGGCTTCGTCGACGAGCGCGTCGAGGCCGTCCCCGACGCGCAGAAGAACCTGACCTACGCCGGCGCCAGCGCCGGCAACCCGGTCAACCAGAAGTTCAGCGTGCCGGCCGACGTGCTCGAGCCCGGCGTGAACACCCTGGCGATCGGCCTCTACAACGACCGGGCGAGCAGCTCCGACGTGTACCTCGACCTCGCGTCGCTGGTCCCGGTCGAGGTGCCGGAGGAGGAGCCCACCACCACGGTGACCGACCTCGTGCTCGGCATCGGGGCCAACCAGGCCGAGCGCAACCTCGCCTGGTACTCCGACCAGGACACCGAGCAGGTCGCCCAGATCGCGCCCGCGGGCGAGGTCGTGAACGGGGTCTTCCCGGACGACGCCGTCAGCGTGGCCGCCACGGGTGGCCCGTCGTCGAGCGGTGAGTTCTACCGCCACGCGACGTTCACCGGGCTGGAGGAGAACACCGCGTACTCCTATCGGGTCGGTACCGAGGGTGCGGCCGGCGCCGAGGGCGCCTGGTCGGCGGTCTCGACCTTCCGCACGCAGGCGTTCGACGGCGACTTCAACTTCCTGTTCTTCGGCGACCCGCAGCTCGGCTCGTCCGGCAACGTGCCGCGCGACACCGAGGGCTGGGTCGACACGCTCGACGTCGCCACCGCCGCCTACCCGGACGCCGAGATGCTCTTCTCGGCCGGTGACCAGGTCGAGTCGGCGAGCAGCGAGGCGCAGTACGACGCCTTCCTGTCGACCGACCACCTGCGCCAGATCCCGTTCGTGGCGACCAACGGAAACCACGACGTCGGCAACAAGGCGTACCGCCAGCACTTCAACACGCCGAACCTCGACGAAACGGCGGGCCCCGGCTCGGGCAGCAGCTCGGGCGGCGACTACTGGTTCGTCTACAACGACGTGCTGTTCCTCAACCTCAACTCCAACAGCCGCGACTACGCCTCGCACGAGCGGTTCGTGCGCGAGACCGTCGCGGAGCACGGGGACGAGGCCAAGTGGAAGGTCGTGTCGTTCCACCACTCGATCTACTCGGTGGGCCCGCACGCCACCGACAGCGACGTGATCGACCGCCGCAACACGTGGCCCACGCTCTTCTCCGAGCTCGGCATCGACCTGGTGCTGCAGGGCCACGACCACAGCTACGCCCGCTCGTACCTGATCCGCAACGGCGAGAAGGCCGACCCCGCCGAGGAGGCGGGCGCCGACATCCTCACCCCGGGCCCCGGAGGCGTGCTGTACGTGACGGCCAACTCGGCGTCCGGCTCGAAGTACTACTCGGCGAACGCGGCCGGCTCCTGGTGGCTCTCCGCCTTCAACCAGGAGAACGTGCGCAACTACACGGCGGTGGAGGTGGCCGACGACGCCATCTCGGTGCGGACCATCCGCTCCGAGGCCAAGGACGCCGACCGCCCCGTGAACTCGGTCGTGGACCAGGTGACCATCGCCAAGCCGGTCGACCCGAACACCCAGAAGCTCCAGGTCGTGGTGCCCCAGGGCGCCCCAGGCGAGTTCGTCTGGAGCATCGACGGCGCCAACACGCTGGTCGACCTCGGTACCGCCGAGGCCGCCGGCGACCACTACGCCGCCGACGGTTCGATCAACCCGATCCGGGTGACCGACACGCGCCGCGGCGGCCCGCAGTGGTCGCTCTCCGCGCAGGTGGGCGACTTCACCTCCGGTGACCAGTCGTTCTCCGGCAAGTACCTCGGCTGGACCCCCGACGTGATCGAGGCGGGCGGCGGCTCCGTCGCCGGCGCCAAGATCGCGACCGGGTTCGACGGCGGACCGGGTCTGTCCCAGTCCGCGACCCTCGGCCGCGCCGGGGCCGGCCACACCACGGGCTCGGCGCTCTTCGGCGCCGACCTCGACCTGAAGATCCCCGTCGACGTCACCGACGGGACCTACCGGGCGACGCTCACGCTGACCGCGCTGAGCTGATCCTGCGCTGACCGGGTGCTGGGCCGGCCTGCCGGCGGCCCGGCACCTGGTCGGCCAGGCAGGGGTCGGCGTCGGGCGGGCGGCGCTCTCACGAGGAGCGTCGTCTGCCCGGGGCCTGACGCAAGTACCGCGGTCTCTCGCACCCCCCAGTTTTCTCGTACCGCACCATCGAAGGAAGTCCCATGTCCGTGTCCGTCGTCCGCACGACCACGCGCCGTGCCGCTCGCTGCTCAGCCGTGCTCGCAGCTTTGGTCGTCACCCTTGGCACCGCGGTCGCCGGCCCGTCGGCCGCCGCTGCACAGGCTGCCGCACCGATGGTCGTGCCCGCCGCCGTGCCTGCCGCCCCGCCTGCAGCAGTGCCTGCCGCCGTGTCCGCCGCCGCGCCCACCGACGACGTGACCTGGGGCGTACGCACCGCGACCAACGAGCAGGGGACCGAACGGGAGAACTTCCGCTACACCGTGGACCCGGGCGCCAAGGTGTCCGACGAGCTCATCGTCACCAACCACGGCGAAGGCACGCTCATGCTCGACGTCTACGCCGCCGACGGCTACACGACGACCACGGGTCAGCTCGACGTCCTGACGCGTGACGACGGGAACGCCGCCGCTGACGAAGCAGGTTCCGACGATGCGAGTTCCGACGGGGCAGCCTCTGACGAAGCAGCCTCCGACGAGACGGGTTCGGTGAACGTCGGCGCCTGGCTCGACCCCGCCGTCGGCCAGGTGCGCCTCGCACCCGGCAAGAGCGCCGACATCCCCTTCACGCTCCAGGTGCCCGACGACGCCACGCCCGGCGACTACGCCGGAGCCATCCTGACCTCCCGCACCGTGACCGCCGACGAGGCCGGGCTCGACTACGAGACCCGCTCCGGCATCCGCGTGTACCTGCGCGTGGCCGGCGACCTCGAACCGAGCCTCACCGTGACCGACGCCGACGTCGAGTATCACCAGACCCTCAACCCGTTCGGTGCCGGGGACGCGACCGTCACGTACATGGTTCGCAACGACGGCAACGTGCGCCTGGCCGCCGACCAGGAGGTGAGCGTCGCCGGCCCGTTCGGCTGGCTCGCCGCGCAGGGCACCGCCGACGGCCTGCCCGAGCTCCTGCCGGGCGAGTCCTGGCCCGTGTCGGTGCCGGTCGAAGGCGTGGTGCCGCTGTTCTGGCTCGGCGCCGACATCCGGCTCGTCGCGCAGTTACCCGACGTCGCGGGCGCGACTCCCGGCGTCGCTCCCGTCGAGGCCCACACGTCGGGCTGGGCCGTTCCGTGGCTGCTGATCGCCGTCGCGGTGCTGCTGGTCGGCGGCGTCTTCCTCATCGTGCACCGCCGTCGGACGCGCGGGCAGCGCGAGGACGCCCGCGTGCAGGCCGCGGTCGCGAAGGCGCTCGCGGAGCGCGAGGCTGCCGGAACTGGCGCCGGCGCTACCCCGGACGGCGCCGGGGCGGCGGCTGAGTTGGCGCAGGCTGAGCCCAGCAGGGCCGAGTCGAGCGAAGCCGAGCTAAACGAAGCTGAGTCGGGCAAGGCTGGGTTGGCGGAGGCTGAGCCGAACCAGGCCGAGCCGACACAGGCCGGGCCGACGCCGTCCGGGGCGGTCGCACCATGAGGCGCCCGGTGTCGGGCGTCCGCCGCGCTCTGTTCGCAGGCCTGGCCGCAGCCGGCGTCGCCTTCACACTCGCCGCGTGCGGTGCGACGGGGCCGGATGGTTCCCCGGACGGAGCCGCCAGCCCAGAGCCCTTGACCGGTTTCGCCGCGCGGTTCGTCGGGTCCAGTCACCAGCCCGCGCCCGAGGTGACGGTGCGCCCCACGCCAGGCACCTGGGACGACGTCGCTGCGCCCGCCGAGTACTCGATGGTCGTCATCGCTCCGGGCGACGACCCCACGACCGCGACTCTGACGGCCGCGGTGGAGCACTACGCAGCGGAGCACGGGGCGGACCTGACCGTGCTGCCCGCCCGCGACCACGACGAGGTCGAGCAGCGTATCGACGAGGCCGTGGCGGCCGCGCCGGACCTCGTGGTCGGCGTCGGCGACGGCGTCGTGGACGTGTTCTCCCTGATCACCGCCCAGTACCTGGAGACCGACTTCCTGGTGGTCGGCGCGCAGCTCCCGGAGCCGACCCACAACGTGACCGCCGTCGTCTGGCCGGGCGCGGAGTTCCGGGGAACTGCACTGGGCAACGACCCCGCCCACGCGAACGCGGTCACGCCCGGTCGTGCGCGCGAGGCAGTCGCGGCCGGGACGGCGAGCGTGCTGCACGATCTGACGGGGATCGTCATCGAGCTCGGCTAGCGGTCCTGGGGTGATGCCAGAGGCTTCGGCTAAGGTCGGGACATGGCACGCCACCGGATCTTCGCGATGAGCTTCGCCAGCATCTACCCGCTCTACGTGCAGAAGGTGGAGCGAAAGGGCCACACCACGGCCGAGCTGGACCAGGTCATCACCTGGCTCACGGGCTACGACGACGCAGGGCTGCGCCAGGTCATCGACAGCGAGGTCGACCTGGAGACCTTCTTCGCGCAGGCCCCCGCGATGAACCCGAACGTGTCCCTCATCAAGGGCGTCATCTGTGGCTACCGGGTCGAGGACATCGAGGATCCGCTGATGCAGCAGATCCGCTACATGGACAAGCTCGTCGACGAGCTGGCCCGCGGCAAGAAGATGGCGTCGATCCTGCGCGGGAGCGCGACGCCGGCTGTCTGAGCCCGACGGCGCGGCGCTTCGTTCCTGGCCGTGGCAGGCGCTCGCGGCCGATGATCCTCGTCGCCGCAGGTCAACGGGGGCGTCCCGCTGCGCGCGGCGCGTTGACGATCGCGTTGCCCCGGCAACTGCAGTGATCGCGGCGTGCTGCCGTGACGCTGCACGGGGGCAGGCTGAGTCTGAGCGTGTCATCACCGAGACCAACCCCTTCTCTGCTGAGGTGCGACGAGGCCTCTGAGGTGTGCCTCCCGAGCAACCGTAAGCCCTTCTGAGCCTCGCGAAGGGTTATCCACAGATTTCAAATGCGCCTCGCGATGCGTATGAATGTTCGAGACAATGGTGTCAGGCGAACAGTGAGGACAGGGGGTGGCATCGATGGAGTCAAACAACGGGACGGGTCCGGGAGAGGTGCCCCCGACTGGTGCGGGTGGTGCTGGTGCTGGTGCTGGTGCTGGTGCTGGTGCTGGTGGCGGTGCCGTGGGTGTGGGTGTGGGTTCGTTGGAGGGTGTGCTGGCCCGGGTCGAGGCCGTGGTCGGTGAGCTGGCGGGTCTGCTCACCCCGAAGGTGCTGCAGGGGTGGGAGTCCCCGTCGGTGGGCCGGTTGGTGGACGCGCATTCCCGGATTCGTCGGGTGACGGGCCGGCTGGACGGGGTGCGGTTGACGGTGCTGCCGCGGATCGAGGACGACGGTTCCTGGCGCTCCGGCGGCATGACCCGCACCTTCGCGTCCTGGCTCCGGCTGCGCGAGGGCGTCTCGGCGTCCACGGCCCGTAAGGACGTGACCACGGCCCGCCGCCTGGCGACCGCGCTGCCCGCCACACGTGAGCGCCTGGTGAATGGCGCCGTGGGGGTGGATCACGCCCGGGTGATGACGGAGGTCGCGCCCACCAGCGAGACCCGAGAAGACGCCCTGGCGTGGTTGATCGACACCCGCACCGGTGAGCCGACGACCCCGGAGGCGTTCGTGCACACGGTCGCGGTCGACCTGCCGGACCCGCAAGACGACCCGGACGGCACCCTGACCCGCGACCAGATCACGCAGGTCCTGCAGACCGCGATCAGCGAGGGAACCTTGGTCACGGGTGAGGGCCTGGTCCTACACGAGGCGGGGGTGTTGAACGCGGACCAGTTCCGGATCGTGGCCCGCCGGTTCGCGACGGTCACCGACCCCGACACCGACGACCTCGACGACGACAAGGCCGCCGCCGGTGAGTTCCTGGACGTGTCCAAGACGCTGGGCGGCTACCACGTGGCCGGGTTCCTCACCGACGAGCACGGGCTCTTGCTCTCCACGGCGATCACCTCGCTCTTGGGCGCCCCAGCGGCGGGCGACGACCGGTCGGCTGGTCAGCGTCGGGCGCAGGGCCTGGCCGATGTCGCGCGTCTGGTCCTGGACACCAACCAGGCCTCCCCGGGCGCGTCGATCCTCCCGCACCTGAACGTGACGGTGTCCTGGTCGGAGCTGGTCACCCAGGTCACCCGCACCCGCGACGGCTCCTGCCTGACCTGCGGCCAGACCGCCCCCGGACGGCCGGCCCGGGGGAGTAGCCGACGGTCCGGGGCTGCACTGCCTGGCGGCGCGGCAGGTGCGGGCACCCCGACCAACCCAGACGGACCGGCGCAGACCGCAGGATCGTCTGCTGCGGGTGCTGCGGGTGCTGCGGGTGCTGCTGGTGGGTCTAACCTGCCGGGCATGGTGGGTCAGCCCAGCACATTGGCGGCTGGTGGATCCGGTGCCGGTCCCGGTGCAGAGGTCCCGACCGTTCCGGCGGGATCCGCGGGGGCCGCGGGATCATCTGGTGCTGGTGGCGCGGGGTTGTTGTCGTCTGGTGGTGGGGTGTTTTCGGAGTCGGGTGGTCGGGTGCCGCGGGGGTTGTTGCGGCGGTTGGCGTGTGACAGTGCGGTCACCCGGGTGGTGTTCGGGCCGGATGGTGCGGTGGTAGATGTGGGTCGGGCGCAGCGGACGGTCTCGGGGCAGATGCGTCGTGCGGTGATCGCACGGGACGGGCATTGTGTGTTCCCGGGGTGTGATCAGCCGCCGTCGCGGTGCGAGGTGCATCACGCGGTGACGCACTGGGCCCAGGGTGGTGCCACGTCCGTGAGCAACAGTGCGTTGGTGTGCTGGTTCCATCACCAGCTCGTCGATACCCGGGGTATCGCCATGGCCTGGGCCGGTAAACCCACCACGAGCACCACGGCCGGGGCGCTGGTGGAGACGGGGTGGGCGTTCACCGACGCGCGCGGCCACAACATCTGCCTACCGGAAGCGATCGAATCCGCACCGGACAGCGGCGGGTTCGACGACCAGGCCGGCACGCCGCCGGCTGTGGCTGCATGACCGCCACGGCCGGACGGGGGCGTTGCAAGCCGAGCGCGGGTTCGGACGGAACCCTGCTGAGTCCGACGACCAGGCCGGCACACCGCCGGCGGCGGCCGCTGACCATCACCTGCCCGTCGGGTCGCATGATCATCACGGCTGCACGGCTGCACGGCTGCACGGCTGCACGGCTGCACGGCTGCACGGCTGCACGGCTGCACGGCTGCACGGCTGCACGGCTGCACGGCTGCACGGCTGCACGGCTGCACGGCTGCACGGCTGCACGGCTGCACGGCTGCACGGCTGCACGGCTGCACGGCCGGGTGGTGCGGGACCGCGCGGCCCAAGTGACGAATGACGCGCGTGTCGAGCCTTTCTGTCACGTCTTGAGCGGCGGAATTCCGCCGGTTA
Source organism: Promicromonospora sukumoe (assembly GCF_014137995.1). NCBI lineage: Bacteria > Bacillati > Actinomycetota > Actinomycetes > Micrococcales > Promicromonosporaceae > Promicromonospora > Promicromonospora sukumoe. The sequence goes on along the minus strand of NZ_JACGWV010000001.1, from coordinate 3,354,775 downwards.
GCGTCGCGTCCGGACGCGCGGCGACGGCGCCGCACGAGGAACGGAGGGTGTGCCCGTGACAGATCCAGCGAACGGATTTCCTGTCGACCGGCGGTCGCTTCTGGCGGGTGCCGCCGGGGTCGCCGGCTCCCTGGTGGCGGGCCTGGCCCTGCCTGCCACGGCCGCCGCGACACCAGGCCGTGGGCCAGGCGGTCCCGGCGGAGGACCTGGTGGGCCCGGCGGCCCCGGGGGCCGCTACCCCGCGAACTGGCCCGACCCCGAGCCGTATGGCCTCGCGGACACCCGGCAGGATCTCTGGCCGCGCGACGACAACTCGTTCGTCCTGCCGCTTGAGCTCCGCCCCCGGGACGAGGAGCTCGGCCGCGTCTGGATCCGTGACACTTACGTCAACTGCTTCGTCGTGGACGGCAAGCCGGTCTACGTCGCCACGGGCACGACGCGGGTTCCCGGACTCCCGGCGGCCGGTCCGTGGAACGACGGCATCTTCCTGTGGCTGGCCCCGTCGCTGCGCGGCCCCTGGCGCCTCGCGGACACGACGGGCATCCGGCCCGACGCCGAGAAGGGCAAGGTCTGGTCGCCCGAGTTCGTGGGCGAGAACCGGCCGGGCCGTACCGTCGTCGCGCCGTGGCAGGAGTACTGGGACGACCACGGCCAGTTCGGCAAGCGCGGCAACGCCTGGGCGCCGGAGGTGCACTACTTCCGCGGCACCTGGTACATCGTGGCCTGCATGGGCGACCACTCCACGAAGGTCGGCTCGTTCCTGCTGATCAGCGAGGGCGGACCCGAGGGCCCGTACCGGCTCGCCGAGGGCAATGTCGACAAGCCGTTCGGGGACTCGTTCATCGGCGGGCCGTCGTTCATCGCGCCCGGCGCGTACCACCACATCGACGGCAGCATCTACACCGAGGACGACGACGCCTGGCTGGTGCTGCACAACCACCTGTACGCCCCGTTCCGGGACGACATGGAGGACATCGTCCCGACGACGGACCTGCCGCTCTTCCAGCAGACGCCGTACGCGCCCGAGCCGTACCTGGAGGGCGCCTACGTGTTCAAGCACGGCGGCAAGTACTTCCTGCTCCACGCGGCGTGGGACCGCACGTCGACCAACCCGGACGGGACCACGCGGAACGCCTACGACACCCCGGGCGCCGGTCGGGTGCAGTACCAGTACGACGCCGTCGTCGCCGTCGCCGACCGGTTCGAGGGACCGTACTCGGAACGCTGGACGGCGGGGGTGGGTGCGGGGCACAACAACTTCTTCCTCGACCACCACGGCCGGCCGTGGGCCACGTTCTTCCGGAACCCGGCCGCCGGATTCTGGGCCGACCCGTCGCGGGTCGGCGAGGCGGCGTCGGCCGGCGTCGTCCGCCTGGAGTGGACGGGACCGGAGGGCAACCGCCTCTACGCGGCCCGCCGCCCGGGTCACCGACCGCGAGACTGAGATGTTGAGTGCTGGGTATTTGCGGAATCAGGCAGTCTGATTCCGCAAATACCCAGCACTCAACGCTCCAGCCGCCCGGCGGGCGAAGGGTCAGGGCCGCTCAGCCCTGGCGTTCCGCGAGGGCCTTCTGGTACTCGTCCCGGATCGTGTCGCCGCCGCCCTTGGCCCACGCCGAGGCGGCGTCGGCCCAGGCGGTGACCGGCTTGCGGCCGGCCATGATGTCCGACTCCGTGGACACGAGCTTCTCGCCGAGCTGGCCGCCCTTGCGGCTCGCCGTGTCGCTGAACAGGCCCTGCACCGGGTTGGCCACGGCGGTCGGCACGACGGCGGCCTGGGCGTCGTGCTCGGCCTGCGCGACGTCGGGGTCGCCGGCCTGGAAGTTGACCCAGGGGCCCTCGACGACGTACTTGAGCCCGAGCTGGATCTCGGTGCGGCCCTGCTCGGTGAGCACGGGGTCGGTGCCGTCGAGCTCGTGGTGCACGCCCTCGACGCCGTAGGTGCGGAAGAGGTGCTCCTCCGAGCCGAACGGGGCGGCGAGGTAGTTGATCACGTCGAGCAGCGCCTCGACGCGGCCCTCGGACTTCTTGCTGATCGACGTGATGTTCTGGACCGGCGCTCCGAGGTGGATGCCCGCCGTGCCGCCGCCCTCGGCGAGCGGGGGCGCCGCGACGGCGAGCCGGAAGTTCTCGTCGATCGGGTAGTTGGAGAAGTCCGGCCACGCGCTGAACGTGTCGTCAAGCATGCGGATGGTGCCGTTGACCAGCCAGGTCTTGCGCTGCGGCTGGGTGGCGGGGACGCCGTCCGGGTGCACGAAGCCGTCGGCGACGAGGCGCCGCCCGAGCTCCAGGGCCTCCTGCTGGCGCTCGTGCAGGTTCGCGCTGGTGAGCTTGCCGCCGTCCTCGGACCAGCCGTTCGGGATCTCGAACATCTGCCGGAGGTGTCCCAGCGGCACCCGGCCGAGTGCCCAGGTGTTGCCGCCCGAGAGCTCCTTGCACAGGTCGTAGAACTCCTCGGCGGAGGTCACGTTCGGGTCGATGCCCTCGGCCTCGAACCAGTCCTGACGCGCGTAGAACACGTTGCTCTGCGCCGGGCCGCGGGGCACCGGGACGGCGAAGATCTTGCCGTTGTAGACGCAGGACTGCCAGCTCTCCGTGGGGATGTTCGCCAGGAACGGGTACTTCTTCACGGCGTCGCCGGAGAGGTACTCGGTCAGGTCGGTGGCGCGCTCCTCGAGCAGGCTCGGCAGGCCGGGGACGTCGCCGGAGAACATCTCGAAGATGTCCGGCAGTCGGTCGCCGGCCACCGTCGTCTGGAACCGGTCGGAGTAGTCGCCGGCCGGGGTGAGCGCGATCGTCAGCGCGAACCCGAGCCGCTCGTGCAGCTCCTGCCAGTAGGCGTTCTTGTCGGCCCCCGGCGGCACCGGCGTGTTGGTCAGACCGAAGATGCCGACGTCCTCGCCGTCGCCCGGCTGTCCGTTGGTGACCTTCTTGGGGCTGGCGGGGTACTTCAGCATGGTGTCGGGCACGCCGTCGGTGCCCTTGATGTCGATCGGCACGCCGTCGTACGGGATGTACGTGGGTAGCGCGACGGTGGCGTTGCCGGTCAGGGCACCGCCGCCGCGGCCCTCGTTGCTGCAGCCGGCGAGGCCGAGCACGGCGAACGCGCCGAGGCCCATGCCTCCCATCAGCAGGTTGCGGCGGCTGATGTTCGTCTCCGTGAGCAAACGGTTCATGACTACTCCTCATCGAGCGGGGAAAGCGGGGAAAGCAGCTGGGGCGAAACGAGCGGGGAGAAAGCGGGTGCCGGACGGCGCAGTGCGGGTCAGCCCTTCACGGCGCCCGTGAGCATCCCCTTGGCGAAGTGGCGCTGCAGGAACGGGTAGACCAGCAGCACCGGCACGATGGAGACCACGAGGATCGCCATCTGCAGCGACGTCTGGGGCGGCAGGGAGGCGGCGTCGATGCCGAGGTCCTGCGAGCCGAGCTGGGCGCCGTCGACCACGTACGTGCGCAGCACGAGCTGCAGCGGCCACTTGCTCGCGTCCGACATGTAGAGCAGCGCGTTGAAGAACGCGTTCCAGTAGCCGACGCCGTAGAACAGGCCGACGACGGCGAGCACCGGCTTGGACAGCGGCAGGCCGATGCGCCAGAAGAGCTGCCACTCGGTGGCGCCGTCGATGCGCGCGGCGTCGATCACCTCGTTCGGGAGCTGCACGAAGAACGCCCGCACGACCACGACGTTGAACGCGGAGACCGACGTCGGGATGATCAGCGCCCACAGCGTGTCCAGCAGGCCGAGCCGCTGGACCACGAGGTAGCTCGGGATGATGCCGGGGTTGAACAGCAGGCTGATCAGCACCAGGAGCAGCATCGCCCGGACGCCGAACGCGCCCTTGCGGCTCAGCGCCCAGCCGAGCGTCGTCGTCAGGGCGAGGCTCAGGGCGGTGCCGATCGCCGTGACGAGGAAGCTGATCCACAGCGCCTGCGTGACGACGCCGCCGGCGAAGATCATCTGGTAGGCGCTCAGGTCGATCCCGGTGGGCAGGAGCACGAAGCCCCCGGCCTCGGTGACCTGCTCGGGCGTGGCCAGGCTGGTCGAGATGATGCCGACGAACGGCAGGATCACCAGCGCGCAGGCGATGGTCAGCACGACGCCCTTGACCGTGCGCTCCAAGGGGCCGGGCATCGCGACGCCGTCGACCACGGGGCGGGTGCGGGGGCGTCGTCGGTCGTTCGGTCCTGTGGTGCGGGACCTTTCGACGGTGGTGGTCGTGCTCATGCTCGGTACACCCCTTCCTCGCCGAAGGCGTGGGCGGTCTTGTTGGCGACGAGGACCAGGACCAGGCCGATCAGGCCCTTCACGAGGCCGACGGCTGCCGCGACACCCCAGAACCCGCCCAGGACGCCCTGGTTGTAGACGTAGGTGTCCAGGACGTCGGACACGCCGAGGCCCACCGCCTGCTGCTGGAGGATGAGTTGCTCGAAGCCGACGCTCAGGGAGTCGCCGAGCTTGAGGATGAGCAGCATGATGATGATCGGCCGCATGCCCGGGAGCGTGATGTGCCAGGTCTGGCGCCAGCGCGACGCGCCGTCGACGGCCGAGGCCTCGTACAGCGACTTGTCGATCCCGGCGAGCACCGCGAGGAACAGGATGGTCGCCCACCCGGTGTCCTTCCAGATCACCTGCGACGTGAGGAGCGCGTAGAAGGCGTCCGAGTTGCCGATGATGTCCAGCGGCTCCCACCCGTGCGAGCGCAGGAAGTTGTTGATCAGCCCGGCGCCGCCGAGGATCTGCTGGAACACCGCGACGACGATCACCCAGGACAGGAAATGGGGCAGGTACAGGATCGACTGCACCCACTGGCGCACACGGTTGGACACCAGGCTGTGCAGCAGCAGCGCCAGGATGATCGGCGCCGGGAAGACGAAGACCGTCTGCAGCAGCGTGATGATCAGCGTGTTGCGCAGCGCGGCCAGGAACTCCGGGTCGCCGGAGAACAGGATCTGGAAGTTCTCGAACCCGACCCAGAGGCTGCGCTCGACACCGAGGTACGGCTGGTAGTCCTGGAACGCGATGACGTTGCCGCCGAGCGCCAGGTACTGGAAGACGACGATGACCGCCATCCCGGGCAGCGCCAGCAGCAGCACCGCGCGGTCGCGCGCCAGGCGCTTCCACCACGGCAGCGGACGGCGGGTCGACGGCGACCCGCCGTTGTCGCCACCGCCGTCGGAACTGCCGTCGGAACTGCCGCGGGCACTGCCGTCGGAGGCCGCCCGCCGGCTCGCGGCCGACTCCTTGACGGCGGTCATCCGGCGACCTCTGGCGCGCCACAGCTGGTCAGCGCTCTGGTCAGTGCTGTGGGCGGCACTGTCGGCAGCGCTGTGGAAGGCACAGCGGCCGCGTGCTGATGCAGGGGCTCAGGCATGGTGGTGCTCCTCGGTGATCGGGCAGGCGGCCCGGGGCGTTGTCCCGGGCGTGGACGACCTTCCGGACCGGGTCCGGAGGCTGCTGGTCGTCGCGCGCTGCGCTGGTTGTCGCGTGCTGTCGGCCCCGCGCCGCGGACGACGGCACGAGACCTGGTACATCGTTGTTCCACGGCTGCTCCGTTGCAGAGTGATCGATCACCGCTCGCGGGTTAGGCTAGGAGGTGATCGATCACTTCGCAAGGGTCCCTCCAGCGGAGATGCCTCCGTAGGTGCCTCCGGGGAGCCTGCCGAGGTGGTCGGGACGGCGACCGACGGTGCGTGCCAGAATGCTGGGGTGCCACAGGGTGCGGGGGCTGACAAACGGCGCTGACCAGCGAGGACGGGGCATGGTGAACGAGAGCTCGACCGGCACTTCGACGGGCACTTCGACGGGCAGCTCGACAGACACGGCGAAGGGTGGCCGGCGCGCGACCATCTGGGAGGTCGCGAAGGTCGCGGGCGTCTCCCACCAGACCGTCTCGCGCTACCTGCGCAACGACGCGAAGATGCGGCCCGAGACGGTGGCCCGTGTGCGCCAGGCCGTCGAGGAGCTCGACTACCGGCCCAACCTGACCGCGCGGTCCATGCGTACCCGCCGCAGCGGCCGGGTCGCCGTGCTGCTTCCCGCGGTCGCCACCTACGGTCCGCCGCAGATCCTGAGCGGCGTCATGGAGGTGGCCCACGAGCACGGGTACACGGTCGAGGCGTTCAGCGTCGAGGGGTCCCCGGCCGACCGTTTCGAGCGCGTGCGGGAGCTCGCGGACTCGGGTCAGGTCGAGGGGGTCCTCGCGCTCGCGCCGCTGCCGCCCGGTTCCGGCGGACGGTTCCCCGAGCGGGCCGCGATCGTCGTGTCCGCGGACTACGACGACAAGTTCCGCGGCGTCGGCGAGCTCGCCGACGGCTCGCCCGTCGAGGACCTCGTCGTGCGCCTTGCCGAGCTGGGCCACCGCAGGTTCCTGCACGTGACCGGCGCGCTCGACTACGCCTCCGCGCGCGGACGCCGCGACGTCTTCGTGGCGACGGTCGAACGGCTCGGGCTCGGGCCGGCCCAGGTCATCGAGAGCGACTGGTCGGCCGAGGGCGCCCGCGAGGCGGTGCTCGCCCTGCCCGAGCGGGACCACCCGACCGCCGTCGTCGCGGCGAGCGACATCGGCGCGGCCGGCGTCGTCCTGGCCGCACGCGAGCGCGGCTGGACCATCCCGGGGGACCTGAGCGTGACGGGCTGGGACAACAACCTGCTCGGGGCGTACCTGGAGCCGACGCTGACCACGGTCCGGGTCGACCACCGCAAGCTCGGCCGGGCGGCCATGGCCCGGCTGGTCGAGACTCTCCAGCCGGGGACCGCCGCGCGCGGTTCCGACCCGGCGTCGGACGGCCCGCTGAACACGATCATCTGGCGCGGCTCGACGGGCCCGCCGCCGTCGTAACTTCCCCCGCCCGCCCCGCCCCGTACGGGGCTTCGTTGAGTGCTGGATATTTGCCCTGCTGGAGCGCTGAAAAGGGCGAATACCCAGCACTCAACGAAGGCCGGGTGGGCAGGTCGGTGGCAGGAGAGGGGCGGGGGATCGGGGTGCAGCTGGGTCTCGATAACGTACGGCGCATGGGGACGTCGGGTGAGGTGCGTGGGTCGTTCGTCGACGGCGGGCAGGTCGGGGACGCGCTCGTCGGCAGGGCCCGCGAGATCCAGCGCGTCGACGACCTGACGCGGGCCGCGCAGGCGGGCGAGGGCGGCGCGCTCGTCCTGCGCGGCGAGGCCGGTATCGGCAAGAGTGCCTTGCTGGACCGGGCCCGGCGGTCGGCGTCGGGGTTCCGGGTGGTCGCCGTGTCCGGTTCCGAGTACGAGGCGGAGCTGCCGTTCGCCGCCCTGCACCAGCTCTGCCTGCCTGTGCTGGGGCACCTCGACGAGCTGCCGGAGCCGCAGCGCGACGCACTCCGGGTCGCGTTCGGGCTGACGACGGGCACCCCGGACCTGTTCCGCATCGGGCTGGCGGCCCTGGGCCTGTTCGCGGCCGCGGCCCGGGAGCGCCCGCTCCTCTGCCTCGTCGACGACGCCCAGTGGCTCGACGCCGCGTCGTCGCGGGCGCTCGCGTTCGTGGCCCGGCGGGTCGCGGCGGAGCCCGTCGCCCTGGTGCTCGCCGTCCGGCTGCCGTGCGCGGCGGGCGAGCTGGACGACCTGCCGGGCCTCGCCGTCGGCGGGCTGAGCGATGCCGAGGCGCGGTCGCTGCTCGCCGCGCAGAGCCACGAGACCCTCGACGAGCAGGTGCGCGACCGGATCGTGGCCGAGGCGCGGGGCAACCCGCTGGCCCTGCTCGCGCTGCCCCGGGCGGGCGGGTTCGCGCCGCCGGACACGTCGCCGGTGCCGAGCCGCGTCGAGCGCGGGTTCCGCGAGGCCCTGACCGGCCTGCCCGACGACGCCCGGCTGCTGCTGACGGTCGCGAGCGCGGACCCGACCGGCGACCCCGGCCTCCTGTGGCCCGCCGCGCGGCACCTGGGCCTCGACGTCGCGACGGTGTCCGCGGCCGCGGCCGGTACCGGGCTGGTCGAGCTCGGCACCCGCGTCCGCTTCTTCCACCCGCTGGCCCGGGCGGCGGTGTACGAGGCCGCCGGGGCGGACGAGCGCCGCGCCGCGCACCGGGCGCTCGCCGCGGTCACCGACCCGGTCGTGGACCCGGACCGGCGCGCCTGGCACCGCGCCCAGGCGGAGGCGGGGCCCGACGACGACGTCGCCGCCGAGCTGGAACGGTCCGCGTCCCGTGCCCGCTCGCGGGGTGGCGTCGTGGCCGCGGCCGCCTTCCTCGAACGGGCGGCGGAGCTGTCGCTGGACGCCGGCCTGCGGACCGGCCGGACGCTCGCGGCGGTCGGCGCTCTGCTCGACGCCGGCGCGGTCGACCGGGCCGCGGAGCTGCTCGCCGCCGTCGACGGGGCTGGTGGTGACGGGGCTGGCGGTGAAGGAGCTGGCGGTGACGGGGCCGGTTCTGACACGGCCGGTACTGACAACATCCAGCTCGCCGAGGCCGACCTCCTGCGGGGCCGGATCGCCTTCGTGCAGCCGGGCGACTCGAACGGGCCGCTCTTCATGCTGCGCGCCGCCCGGCGCCTCGCGGCGTCGGACCCGGAGCGGTCCCGCGAGAGCTACCTGGAGGCGCTCGAGATGGCGCAGCTCGTGGGCCGGGGGACGGGCATGACGGACCGGGTGCTCGCCGCGGCTCTTGAGGCCGACCAGCTGGAGACCGACCATCTTGAGACCGACCAGCACGCCCCGGCCGGCACCGCTTCCCGCGCCCCCGACGTCCTCGACGCGCTCACCGTGCTCGCGTCGCGGGGCCACCGCGCCGCCGTCCCGCTGATCCGGGACGTCCTGGCCGGCGCCGACGGCGCGACGTGGACCCGGCACCCCGCCCTCGCGATCACGCTCGCCGCCGAGCTGTGGGACCCGCACACCCACGCGACGATCCTCGAGTGGCTGATGAAGACGGGCCGCGAGTCGGGGTCGCCGCTGGTGCTGCGGCTCGGTCTCGCGCAGGCGGCGTCGAACGCCGCCCTGACCGGCGACCTCGACGGCGCGCTGGCCGCCGTCGCGGAGGAGGCCGCCATCGCGGACGCCACCGGCGGCACCTCGGTGATGTACCACCGGCTGCAGCTCGCCGCGATGCGCGGACGGCGGCAGGAGGCGGAGCAACTGTTCGAGGCGGCCGTCGCGACGGCCGCGGCCCAGGGCGAGGGACAGCTCGTCGCCAACGTGCACTGGGCCGAGGCGGTGCTGAACAACGGCCTCGGCGACTACCCGGCGGCGCTCGCGGCGGCCCGGAAGGCAGTCGATCTCGACGACCTCTTCATCGCCGGGTTCTCCCTGCCCGAGCTGGTCGAGGCGGCGGTCCGGTGCGGCGAGCGTGCTGCCGCCGTCGGCGCCCTGGCCGCCCTGACCGAACGGACCGAGGCGAGCGCGACCCCGACGGGCCTGGGGATCGCCGCCTACGCGCGCGGCCTGGTGACCGGGGCCGAGGACGACTACCGGGAGGCCGTCGAGCACCTCGCCGACAGCCCGCTGCTCCCGTACCGCGCCCGGGCGCACCTCCTGTACGGGGAGTGGTTGCGGCGTGCGGGCCGACGTCGGGACTGCCGGCCGCACCTGCGGACCGCGCACGAGCTGCTTTCCGGGGCGGGCATCGAGGCGTTCGCGCGCCGGGCCGCCGACGAGCTCCGTGCGACGGGCGAGACAGCGCGCAGCCGGTCCGGGCACACCCGCGACCAGCTCACGATGCAGGAGCTGCACATCGCCCGGCTGGTCGCCACGGGCGCGACGTCGAACGAGGTGGCGGGCCGGCTGTTCATCAGCCCGCGCACCGTGGACGCCCACCTGCGCAACATCTACCGGAAGCTCGGCATCAGCTCCCGGCGGCAGCTCCGGGACCTGCCGGACCTCCGGCCGGCGGCAGGCGTAATTACGTAGTTCTTGCCGACGCGACGAGGGACCCGCTCGCGGGATCTTCGTCCCATGAAACGCCGTACAGCTCTCAAGATCTTCGGTATCGGCGTCGGGGGTGCGCTGCTCGCCGGTGGTGGTGGCCTCGGCGTGTACTACGCCGCCGCGCGGCGCGACACCGCGGGCAAGATCGACTTCCGCACCGCGCTCGCGATCCCACCGCTCGCCGAGGCGCTCGCCGACGCCGCTTCCGGTGCTGCCGCTTCCGGCGCAGCCTCCACGGTGCGGCGCTTCGCGCTCGGCATCCAGGCCGGCGAGACGCAGCTCAAGGAGGGGACGCCCACCCGCACCTGGGGCATCAACGGCACCTACCTCGCGCCGACGATCCGCGCCCGCCGCGGCGAGACCGTCGAGATCGCCGTGCACAACGGCCTGGACCGGGAGACGTCGCTCCACTGGCACGGCATGCACCTGCCCGCGGCCATGGACGGCGGCCCGCACCAGCCGGTCGCGGCGGGCGAGACCTGGACGCCGCGGTGGACCGTCGACCAGCGGGCGGCCACGCTCTGGTACCACCCGCACGTGCACGGCGCGACGGCCGACCACACCTACCGGGGCCTGACCGGCCTGTTCATCGTCGACGACCCTTCCGGCGACGACCCGGCCGGCGGCCCTGCCGGCGACAACGAAGCCTCCGCCACGCTGAACCTGCCCTCCACGTACGGCGTCGACGACGTGCCGATGATCGTCCAGGACCGCGCCTTCGACGGCGACAACCAGTTCACCGAGCGCATCCCGCTGGCCGGCTCGCTGGGCGTGATCGGCGACGAGATCCTCGTCAACGGCACCCTCGGCCCGTACTTCGACGTCACGACCCGGCTCGTGCGGCTGCGGCTGCTCAACGGCTCCAACGCGCGGCTGTACAACTTCGGTTTCTCCGACGACCGCTCCTTCGCGCTGATCGGCACCGACGGCGGCCTGCTGGCCGAGCCCTGGGAGACGAACCGGCTGTACCTCTCGCCCGGCGAGCGTGCGGAGGTCGTCGTCGCCTTCGAGCCCGGCGAGACCGTGGACCTGCGCTCCTACCCGTCACCGGACTACGGCGGCGCGTCGGGGCGGCTCGACGGCTTCGCGGACCGGCTCGACGTCTGCCGGTTCCGCGCCGGGGACGACCTCGCCGACGACACCGAGCTGCCCGCCGCGCTCGGCGACGCGCCGGACCTGGGCGACGCCGTCGTCGCGGCCGAGCGGTCCTTCGTGCTCGCGTCGGACCAGATCAACGGCCGGTCCATGGCGATGGACCGCATCGACTTCGGCGTCCGGGAGGGCACCGTCGAGGTGTGGGAGGTGACCAACGACAACGGCTACATCCACAACTTCCACGTGCACGACGTCCAGTTCCAGGTGCTCACGGTCGATGGCACCACGCCGCCGCCCCACCTGCGCGGCTGGAAGGACACCGTGCTGCTGGTGCCGGGCAGCCGCTACCGGCTCGCCATGCGGTTCAGCGACCACACCGACCCGAACGCGCCCTACATGTACCACTGCCACCTGCTGCAGCACGAGGACGACGGAATGATGGGCCAGTTCGTCGTCCTGGCCGACGGCGAGCAGGTGGGCGCCGTCGGGGCCGGGCACGACCACCATCCGTGAGCAGCGCTGTCTCCCAGAGAACCCAGCGCTTCCAGAGAACCCAGCGCTTCCAGAAACCCAGCACCCTTCAGAATCCGAGGACCTTGTCATGACCGTTTTCAGCTCGCCCCGCCGTCCCGCGCAGGTCGCCCTGGCGCTCGCCACCGCCGTCGGGATCGCCGTCGCCGCCACGGGGTGCGGCGCCGGGCACGGCACGGAGGACGCCGATGTCGCTGCCTCGCCCGCGGCGTCCACCGAACAGCCCGCTGCCCCGTCACCAGAGGACGCGCAGCCGGGCCAGTGCGGCGGCGCCACCATCGACGACGCGGCGCCCGTCACGCGCTCGACCGAGATCCTGATCGACGCGCCCCTCGACGTCGTCTGGGACGTCCAGACCGACGTCGAGGCGTGGGACGAGTGGCAGGACGCCGTCCTGACCGTGAAGCGGCTCGACGACGGCGACTTCGACGCCGACTCGCGGTTCGAGTGGACCACCCCCGTGCCGGAGTCGGACTTCGCGCCCGCCGACACCCTGGTCATCACCTCCGGCGTCCAGGAGCTGGAGCCCGGGAAGTGCGTGCTCTGGGAGGGGCCCGCGATCGGCGAGGCGATCCAGATCGACCGCGGCGTCCACCTGTGGACCTTCACCGAGACGGACGAGGGGACCCTCGTACACACGGAGGAGTCCTGGGACGCCGACATCCTGGCCGCGCTCGAAGGCCCCGACCACGACGCCGTCGCGGGCATGCTCGGCGGCGGCCTCGACATCTGGCTCGAGGCCCTGAAGACGAAGGCCGAGACGATCTGACCGAACCCGGCCCCAGGCGCTCGTTGAGTGCGGGATATTCGCCCTTCTGAGACGCAGAAAAGGGCGAATATCCCGCACTCAACGAGCGGGCTGGGGTTGGTGGGGCGGGTCAGGCCAGGGATGCGGCCAGGGTGGCGGCGACGTCGGACGGGGTCGGCATGGCGGCGATCTGGGCGGCTACCGTGCGGGCGGCCTCGGTGTAGCCGGGGTCGGTGCGCAGGGTGACGACGGCCTTGGCCACTGTCTCGGCGACGTCGGGCCCGGGCTGCACGGCGATGCCCGTGCCGGACGCGCTGACGACCGCCGCCTGGAGGAACTGGTCGGCGCCCTGCGGGACGACGACGAGCGGGAGCCCGCGCGACAGGACCCCGAGCGTCGTGCCGGCGCCGCCGTGGGTGACCACGAGGTCGACGTCGTGCAGCAGGTCCGCGAGCGGGGTGAAGGCGGCGAACGTGATGTCGCTGCCAGCAGAGACGTCAGCGGAGCCGCTAGCAGCAAGGTCGTAGTCCGCCGCGCTCGCCGTGAGGCCGAGCGTGACGACGAGGTCCACGCCGACGGTGCGCAGCTCGGCGAGGATCGGGGTCAGCGTCGCGGGGTCCGAGAAGTGCGTGCCGAACGTGACGAGCACCCTGGGGCGGTCGCCGGGCGCGCCCGCGGCGTCGTCCGACACCGCGCCCGAGCTGGACTCCGCACCCGTTCCCGCGCCAGCACCTGTGCCCGCGCCGCCCGCGCCCCGGTGCGGCTCCGGCCGGACCGGGACCCGGTTGGCGGGCGCCTGCCAGCCCGGCGGCTGGAGCAGGTCGGGGCAGGGGTCGAGGTGCCACCGGGCGGGGACGGGCGCCAGGCCGCGGTCGGCGTACCGCGAGCCGACGACGGCGGTCATGCCGTCGGTGAACTCGGCGGGGATCGCCGGGCCGAACGCCATCGTGGCGACCGGGACGTCCAGCGCGGCCGCGACCAGGGGGCCGACGAAGTCCAGGGCCTCGGCCACGATCAGGTCCGGCGCGAACTCCCGCGCGGCGGCGAGGGCGTCGTCGGCGGTGAGGTCGACGCGGGTGCCCGCGAAGAAGTCCGCCACGGCCTCCGGGCGGGGGTCCGCGGCGGCGTCGACGCCGGTGCGGCGTGCCGACTCGGCGAACAGGACGTCCGCCGTCGGGCCGGCGGGCAGCAGGGTGATGCCCTCGGCGTCGAGCAGGGGAGCGAACGCGCCCGCGGTCAGGACCGCCACGGCGTCGCCGCGGTCGCGGAACGCGCGGGCGAGGGGGAGCAGGGGCAGCAGGTGCCCGTGGGCAGGAGTGCTTGAGAAGAGTATGCGCACATTGATTAGTGTAGGACTACTCCGGATTCATCCGAAGCCATCTCGGAACGGGTCCTGTCGCAGGTCAAGCCCCCAGCAGCGCGTACCGCACCTGCTCCCGCAGCCAGGCCGTCTGGTTCTCCGGGGTCCACCCGAGCGCGTCCAGCCGCAGCCACGACTCGGGGCTCAGGTAGTAGGCGAGCGCGTCCGTGGCGCGATCCGTGGTCAGTCCCGCGCGCAGCGTGCCCAGCGCCTCCAGCCGGGCCGTGATCAGCCCGAACCGCTCGCGCAGCAGCCGCTCCGTGCCCTGGAACGTCGCGCCGATCTCCGGGTCGGCCGACGCGTTGGCGACCAGCACGGTCATCAGCCGGCTGTGCCGGTGCACGACGTCGCCGGCGCTGCGCACCGCGAGGTCGACGATGCGGTCGGCGTCGTCCGCCTCCGCGATCGTCGCGAGCGTCTCCTGGATGCTGTCCTCGCCCGACGCGCGCTCCGTCAGGCCGCGCACCAGGCCGACCTTGGTGCCGAACGCGACGTACACGGTGTTCGGGGAGACCCCGGCGGCCTGCGCGATGCGGCCGATCGTCACCCGGGCGTAGCCGTCCTGCGCGAACAGCGTCTCCGCCGCGTCCAGGATCGCGGCGCGTGTGGAGGCCGCCGCCTGCTCGCGCACGGCCGACCGGTAGGGGCGAGATGTCATGGGGCCCAGCCTAAGGAGCGCCCGGGTCGCCTCTGAGGTCACGGCCGGGGTGAGACGCAGGGTGAAGACAAGCCACGCGGGCTGGACAGGACCGCCCACCTGCGCTGAGGTTGCCCGCATGAGATGGCGCAACGGTGATCAGGGCTACGGCATCGTCACGAAGGTCCTGCACTGGGCGACGGTCGCGCTGCTCGTGGCCCAGCTCGCCGTGGGTTACGTCATGGACGACGACGCCGACGTGCCCGACGTCGACTGCGACCCGGCGGGGGAGGACCGCAGCGGCGGCGACACGACCGACGCCGAGGAGGACCGGTTCGACCAGCTCGAGGAGGCGTGCGAGCAGGCGCAGGACGTCCGGGAGCAGGACGCCGACGACGCCGTCGGCTCGGCGTGGTCGGATCTCTGGTCGGGCGGCGGGTCCGGCAGCGCGGGTGGGGCCGACGGCGGCGCGTTCGGCCTCCTCGACGCCTCCGGCGGGCTCGGGCTGCCCGCGTGGCACGTGCTGCTGGGGCTGGCGATCGTCGCGATCGGCGTCCTGCGCGTGGTGTGGCGCCGGACGACGCCGCTGCCGCCCTGGGACCCGCGGCTGACGCGCACCGACCGCAAGGTGCTGCACCACGCCGAGCGCACCCTGCTCGCGATGCTCTTCGTGGTCCCGGCGACCGGCATCGCGCTCGTGGTCGGCAGCACCGACCTCCTGCCGCTCCACATCGCCGCGCACCTCTGCTTCTACGTGGCGCTCGTGGCGCACGTCGGTGTCGTGGTCCGACGGCGGACGGTGGGCCGGATGATCTGGGGACGGGCCAGCGCAGTGAGATGAGCACCGCCGTCAGGTGAGCCCCGCCGTCGGACAAGCACCGCCGTCGGACGAGCGCCGTTTTTGTCGTCCGACGTGCGGCGCGCCGCCAACACGCCGACGATCGGGTGATGAGCACAGGCTCGGCGACACCGCCGTCAGGAACCGGACCGGACTCGACACCACCCGCCGCGGTGGCGGGGGACAGGCGGTTCTTCGGGCACCCGCTGGGGCTGATGACCCTGTTCACCACGGAGCTGTGGGAGCGGTTCAGCTACTACGGCATGCGCGCGATCCTGGTCTACTACCTGACCGACACGATCGCGAACGGCGGCCTCGGCCTCGAGCAGACGCTCGGCGAGGCCCTGGTCTCGATCTACGGCACCGGCGTCTACCTGCTGTCCGTCGTCGGCGGCTGGCTCGCGGACCGGGTCATCGGCGCGCGGCGCTCCACGCTCTACGGCGGCGTCATCATCGCCGCCGGGCACGTGTGCCTCTCGATCCCGTCGGCCGGGTTCTCCTACCTGGGCATCGTGCTCGTCGCGCTCGGCACCGGCCTGCTCAAGCCCAACGTGTCCTCCATGGTGGGCGCCCTGTACGAGCGGCAGGACCCGCGGCGGGAGTCGGCGTTCTCGATCTTCTACATGGGCATCAACATCGGCTCGTTCTTCTCGCCGATCATCGTCGGTGCCGTCCGCGCCGTCTGGGGCTACCACGCCGCGTTCTCCGTGGCCGCGATCGGCATGGGTTTCGCGCTCGTGTTCTTCGTGCTGGGCCGCAAGAACCTGCACGGCGCGGGCGACGTCGTCCCCAACCCCGTGCTGCCGGGGGAGCGGCCCGCCGTGGCGCGCATGTTCGCGATCATCCTCGGCGCCGTCGTGCTCGTGTACCTCGTGGCGCGGCTCGTGTCCGGCGACTGGGGGGTGCACGCCCTCATCGACGCCCTCAGCTACATCGCGTTCCTCGCCCCCATCGCGTTCTTCATCACGATGTACCGCTCACCGCGCGTGACCGACGCGGAACGCCCGCGCCTGATCGCCTACATCCCGCTGTTCGTGGCCGCGATGCTCTTCTTCATGATCTTCGAGCAGGCCGCGACCACGCTCGCGACCTTCGCCGCCGACCGGACGTCG
Source organism: Promicromonospora sukumoe (assembly GCF_014137995.1). Lineage (NCBI taxonomy): Bacteria > Bacillati > Actinomycetota > Actinomycetes > Micrococcales > Promicromonosporaceae > Promicromonospora > Promicromonospora sukumoe. The sequence goes on along the minus strand of NZ_JACGWV010000001.1, from coordinate 3,338,577 downwards.
CGCGAGGTGCTCGGGTTCACCGTCAGCCCCGAGTTCTTCCAGTCGATCAACCCGGCCTCGATCATCATCCTGGCGCCCGTGTTCGCCTGGCTCTGGGTCCGCACCAAGGACCGCCCGCCGACGCCGTACAAGTTCGCGATCGGCCTGGCGCTCGCGGCCCTGTCGTTCCTGGTGCTGGCCGGCGCCTCGGCCATGGCGGGCGACGGCCTGACGCCGGGCTGGGTGCTCGCGCTCGTGTACGTGATCCAGACGCTCGGCGAGCTCTGCCTCTCGCCGGTGGGCCTCGCCGCGACCACGCTGCTGGCCCCACGTGCCTACCAGGGGCAGGCGATGGCGCTCTGGTTCCTCGCGCCCGCCGCCGGGCAGGCCATCACGGCGCAGCTCGTGCAGGCCACCGCGGGAGCGTCCGACACCGCGTACTTCGGCGGCATCGGCCTGGTCGCCCTCGGCTTCGCGGCCGTGCTCGCGCTGCTCGGCCCGTGGGTCACCCGGCACGTGCGCCGGGCGGACCAGATGGAGGGCGTGCACACGAGCGGGGAATGAGCCGGGAAATTGGGCTTCGAGAGGCCGCCCGCCCGGTCCTAGAGTGGTGCCATGCCGGCTGTCGAGACTCTTGTCGCGTTCACCGTGGCGTCGGTGATCCTCGTCGTGATCCCGGGGCCCAGCGTCCTGTTCGTCGTCGGGCGCTCGCTCGCGCAGGGGCGTGTCAGCGGCCTGCTGAGCGTCGTCGGCAACGAGCTGGGCGGCCTCCCGCTGGTCACGGCCGTCGCCTTCGGCGTCGGCACGATCGTGGCCGAGTCGATCGTGGTGTTCACGGTCATCAAGCTGCTCGGCGCGGCCTACCTGGTCTACCTGGGCGTCCAGACCATCCGGCACCGGCGCGTCGGCGTCGAGGCGCAGGACGCGCCCGGTCGGCGGCCGCCGTCGAACTGGGTGACGCTGCGGCAGGGCTTCGTGGTGGGCGTGACCAACCCGAAGACCATCGTGTTCTTCGTGGCGGCGCTGCCCCAGTTCGTCGACGTGCGCGCCGGGCACCTCCCGCTGCAGATGCTGGCGCTCGGGCTGATCTTCCTGCTCGTGGCGCTGGTCTTCGACAGCATCTGGGCCCTGCTGGCCGGCACGGCCCGTGAGTGGTTCGCGTCGTCGCCGCGGCGCCTGTCCGCCATCCGTGCCACGGGCGGCGGCATGATGATCGGGCTCGGCGGCACGCTTGCGCTCACCGGCAGCAAGGTGTGACCGGGCAGCAGGGTGTGACCGGGCAGCAAGGCGTGGCCGGGTACGGCGGTGGGACGGCGGAGCGTGGCAGGCAGCAGAGCCTGACGGGCAGCGCCGACACCCGGCTCGTCGTCGTGCGGGGACCGTCCGGGTCGGGCAAGTCGACCGTCGCGGCGGCGCTGCGCCGCCGGATGGGCCGGGGAACGGCGCTGGTGCAGCAGGACTACCTGCGCCGCATCCTGCTGTGGGAGAAGGACGTGCCCGGCGGGGTCAACATCGGGCTGATCGACACCGTCGTGCGGCACTCGCTGGACTCCGGCTACTCCGTGGTGCTGGAGGGCATCCTGGCGTTCGACCACTACGGGCCCATGCTCACCGCCCTGGTCGCGGACCACGCCGGCGCGACGGTGTGCGCGTACCTGGACGTCCCGTTCGAGGAGACGCTCCGTCGGCACACGACCCGGCCGCAGTCCGCCGACTTCACGCCCGAGCAGATGGCGGGCTGGTTCACGCTCGACGACCGGCTGGGGGTCGGGCGGGAGATCGTCGTGGGGCAGGAGTCCTCCGCGGACGAGACGGTGGAGCTGCTGGTGGCGGCGCTGCCCCGCGGTTGAGGTGCCCCGCGGTTGGGGTGCCCGATCTCGGGTGAAGCGAGTTCGTGATGTGAAATCAGTACGCCGAAAGACACTAATGTGCGATGACCGAATTGCCCCATACATTGGTGACTTTTCGCGCATTCTCAGTCCGCAGGGCTAATTTCACGCTGATACGGTGCAATTGGTAGTTCTCGTGTCTGGGACGGGCGCTGCCGGGCAATACCCCTCCGCAGCTGGGGCCCCCTGCGGAGGGGCAGCGCTGGATCGAAAATGGGCTGGATCGACAAGGGCTGTATCGAAGAGGGCTGGATCCTGTAGCGGCTGCCGCACGAACTAGTCCCACGTGCACCGCGCCCGCAGTGCTCAGCGCCCGCGCGCCGCGCGTCTCCGGCGTCGGGCCTGCGCCGCCTGGTCCTCCGCCTCGTCGAGCTCCTGCTCGACGGCTGTCAGGTCCGCGCGCGCCTCGTCCGCGGCCGTCCGGGCCTCGTCGAGGGTGGCGCTCGCGGCGTCGCGCTCGGCGGACAACCGCGCGAGCTCCTCGTCCAGGCGCGTCACCTCGTCCTGCGCCTGCCCGACGGCGGAGTCGGCGGCGCGCAGCCGGTCGGCCACGTCGTCGCGCCGGGCCTCCAGGGCGTCCACCGCGGCGGAGGTCTCCTCGACGGCTCGTTCGGCGTCGTCTGCCGTGCTTGGTTCCGCCGCCGGCTCGGGCTCCGGCTCCGCTCCCGCCTCCGCCGCCGTCTCCTGCGCCTCCGGGCGCAGCGCGACGAGGTCGGCCTCCTCGCCCTCCTCGTCCACGACGCCGAAGCCGGCGTGCTGCAGTCCGCGCGACAGGCGTCCGGCCCGCACGGCCGCGCCGGCGTCGGCGTCCATGACGGCGGCCGTCAGCGTCTCGGTGAGGCGGTCGAGCACGGCGGCCGACACGGGCCGGCCGTCCACCTCACCGGCGTCTCGCACCGCGCCGACCAGGGACTCCGTACGCTCGCGGCGCAGGTGGTCCAGCGCCTTGATCCGGGCGCGGTCCCGGTCCTGCGTCGCGGCCCGCAGCTCGTCGCCGACGGCGGTCAGCGCCGCGACGTCGTCGGGCCGCTCGCGCACCACGTGGTTGATCACCCAGGCCGCGACCGAGGGCTTGGGCAGGCGCTTGACCCGCTCGGCGCCGAGCTTGTCGCCGGTGTCGACCGCCTGCCGGGCCGCGGCGTCGCGGGCGGCGATGAACCCGTCGAGCGGCTGCGTGTAGAGCGCGTCGACGACGGCGTCGACGACGGCGTCGAGGTCGGCCGGGTCGGGTGATGCGGGCGGGTCTGGCGCTGTCACGGTCTCACCGTGGCACGCGGCGGCGCCTCGTGCCCGGCAGCGACGTCAGCCCGGCAGCGACGTCACCACGGCACCGACGTCAGCACGGCACCGACTACGCGGGTGCCGCGCCGCCCCGCCGGTCCCGGTCGGCCTTGCCGGTCCAGTGCCCCACCCAGATGGCGCCGAGCAGCGCCAGCACGCCGATCAGCACGGGCGCCGCGGCCAGGGGCGCGATCGCCGCCACGGCGGAGACGAGCAGCGGGCCGCCGGTGTTGCCGATGTCGCCGCAGAGCCGCCAGCCGCCGAGGAACTGCGACCGGCCTTCCTCGGGCGCGACGTCGGCGCCCAGGGTCATCACGATGCCCGAGCCCAGGCCGTTGCCGAGCGCGATGATCGCCATCACCAGGCCGACGGTGAGCGCCGAGTCGGCGAGGGGGAGCAGCAGGCAGCCGACGCCGACCGCGAGCACGACCGGGACGGCCACCACCCGGCGCCCCTTGGTGTCGAGCAGCCAGCCGCCGGGCAGGGTGAGCAGAATGTCGATGGTCGCCGCGACCGCGAAGAGCAGCGAGACCACCGCCGCGGAGATGTGCACGTGGTCGGCCCACAGGGGCAGCAGGCCGGTGCGCACCGACCGCGACGCGCCGATGATGATGACGGCCACGCCCAGGGTCAGCAGCGTGCGGCGGTGCTCCCAGAGCACCGAGTGCACCGGCAGCGGGACGGTGCCGCGGCGCACGCGGCCGAAGTCCGGCATCCGGGTCACGATCAGCGCGGACACGAGAGACGCGCTCGCCGCGAGCAGGAACACGGACCGCACGCCGAACAGGTGGATCAGGAGTGCGCCCAGCAGCGGGCCGACGAGGATGCCCAGGCGCATCGACCCGCCCAGTAGCGCCATCCCGCGCGCCCGGTGGCTGAGCGGCACGGCGTCGATGAGGAACCCCTGCCGGGCCAGCAGGAACGCCGTCCAGCTCATGCCGCTGACGAAGACGCACACGCACAGCAGCCACACCGAGGGCACGAAGAACGCGACCAGCATCGCCACGGCGTCGACCAGCCCGGCGATCACCAGGGTGCGGCGCTCGCCGAGCCGGGCCACGAGCGCGCCCGACGGGAGCGAGTTGGCGAGCTGCCCGATCCCCAGCAGGGCGACGACGAACGCGGCCAGCGCCGTGCCCGCCCCCAGGTCGCCGGCGTGGATCGCCAGCACCGGCATCACCGCGCCGTGGCCCACCGAGCTGACGACCGACGGGAGGTAGGCGACGGCGGCGATGTCGCGGAACCGGAAGTCCCGGTCGTCTCCGGTACCGCTGCCCCCTGAACCGCCGTCGCTCGTCACACCGCCATCGTGCCAGATAGTTACCCTCGGCAACGACCTGGTCCGCAGTGTGGGCGTTCTCCTACTCGAGCACCGCCCCCTTCGACGCCGACTGGACCAGCTTCGTGTACTTGGCGAGCACGCCCCGCTGGTACGAGTGGGGCAGCGGCGCCCAGCCCGTCGTGCGGGTCTCCAGCTCGGCCGGGTCGACGAGCAGGTCGAGCGTCTTGCTCGCCACGTCGAGGCGGATGCGGTCGCCGTCGCGCACGAAGGCGATGGGCCCGGCGTCGACGGCCTCGGGGGCGATGTGCCCCACGCAGAGGCCGGTGGTGCCGCCGGAGAACCGGCCGTCGGTGATGAGCAGCACGTCCTTGCCGAGGCCCGCGCCCTTGATGGCGCCCGTGATGGCGAGCATCTCGCGCATGCCCGGCCCGCCCTTCGGGCCCTCGTAGCGGATGACGACGACGTCGCCGGCCTGGATCGTGCCGTCCTCCAGCGCGTCGAGCGCCGCCCGCTCGCGCTCGAACACGCGCGCCGTGCCCTCGAAGACGTCGGAGTCGAAGCCCGCCGACTTCACGACGGCGCCACCCGGCGCCAGCGACCCGTTCAGGATCGTGATGCCGCCGGTGCGGTGGATCGGGTTGTCCATGGCGCGCAGGATCTTGCCGTCCGGGTCGGGCGGAGCGATGTCGGCGAGGTTCTCGGCCATGGTGCGGCCCGTGACGGTCAGAGCGTCGCCGTGCAGCAGGCCGGCGTCGAGCAGCGCCTTCATCACCACGGGCACGCCGCCGATGCGGTCGACGTCGTTCATCACGTACTGCCCGAAGGGCTTGAGGTCGCCCAGGTGCGGCACGCGGTCGGCGACGCGGGAGAAGTCGTCGAGGGTGAGCTCCACCTCGGCCTCGTGCGCGATGGCGAGCAGGTGCAGCACCGCGTTCGTGGACCCGCCGAACGCCATGACGACGGCGATCGCGTTCTCGAACGCCTCCTTGGTCAGGATGTCGCGCGCCGTGATGCCCTTGCGCAGCAGGTTCACCACGGCCTCGCCGGACCTGTGCGCCCAGGTGTCGCGGCGCCGGTCGGCCGCGGGCGGCGCCGCGGAGCCGGGCAGCGACATGCCGAGCGCCTCGGCGGCCGACGCCATCGTGTTGGCCGTGTACATGCCGCCGCACGCGCCCTCGCCGGGACAGATCGCCCGCTCGATACGGTCGACGTCCTCCTGGCTCATCAGCCCGCGCGAGCACGCGCCGACCGCCTCGAAGGCGTCGATGATCGTGACCTGCTTCTCGGTGCCGTCGGTCAGCTTGACCCAGCCCGGCATGATCGAGCCCGCGTAGAGGAACACGCTGGACAGGTCCAGGCGGGCGGCGGCCATCAGCATGCCCGGCAGCGACTTGTCGCACCCGGCCAGCAGCACCGAGCCGTCCAGGCGCTCGGCCTGCATGACCGTCTCGACGGAGTCGGCGATGACCTCGCGGGACACGAGCGAGAAGTGCATGCCCTCGTGCCCCATCGAGATGCCGTCCGAGACGGAGATGGTGCCGAACTCCAGCGGGTAGCCGCCCGCGGCGTGCACCCCCTCCTTGCTCGCCTTGGCGAGCCGGTCCAGCGAGAGGTTGCAGGGCGTGATCTCGTTCCACGAGCTCGCGACGCCGATCTGCGGTTTGGCGAAGTCGTCGTCGCCCAGCCCGACAGCGCGGAGCATGCCGCGGGACGCGGTGGCCTCGAGGCCGTCGGTCACCTGCCGGGAGCGGGGCTTGACGTCGACCGGGGGGTTCTCGTCAGTGGTCATCCTGCATTGTGCCTCAGCCCCGCGCGGCTTGCGGGGCCAGGGGCTGGCGCCTCCGGCTGACGTTTCTCAGATCGGTCGGGCGCATCTCAGATCGGTCCGTTGTCTTGAGACCGGTCAATCGACCGACCGGTCTCAAGACGACGGACCGAGTCAGTTCTGCTCGTCCAGCCAGCCCAGGAGCCGCTGGTTGAACCATGGGGTGTGCTGGAGCGGGAGGCCGTGGCCGGCGCCTGCCAGGATCTCCAGCTCTGACCCCGGGAGCCGGTCGTGCAGGTCGCGCATGCCGCGCACGAGGGCGCGCGGCTCGGCGCCGCCGGCCAGGAGCAGCGCCCGCCCCGGGAAGTCCGCCCAGGCCTCCGGGATGCGGAAGGCGGCGTTGGCCGTCGTCATCGAGACCAGGTCCGCCGCGGACAGTGACCGGGCGGTGCGCAGGTAGTCGTCGAACATCGCGTCGTCGACGTAGAGGGCCTTGGCCTGGAGCCGCGCGAACCAGCGCTGCCCGCCGAGCGGGGCCGCCGCCCGCACGAGGCTTGCGCTGAGTCCCGCGCTGAGGCCCGGCATGGGCAGGGGCTCCGTCAGGGCGCTGACGACGACGGCGCGCGCGACCAGGTCGGGGTGCGCCGCTGCGAGGGCGACCGTGAGCTGGGCGCCGAACGAGAAGCCGACGACGGTCGCCCCGGTGGTGTCGGACGCTGCGCCTGGCGCGACCTCCCGGAGCAGCTCCGCGAGGTCCGCGACGATCTCGCCCGGGGCCGGGGAGCCGCCGTCGGACGGGAACGGCACCCCGGCGCTGTGGTCGTGGCCGGGCAGGTCGGGCGTGATCACGCGGTATCGGTCGCGGAGTGCCTCGACCTGGTCGCGCCACATCCAGGCGCCGACGCCGCCGCCGTGGAGCAGCAGCACCACGGGCGCGTCGCTCGGTCCGGTCTCCGTCCACCACAGTGCCGTCACGGGCGCGAGCCTATCCAGCGTCATCGACTCCGATCGTCCGTTCCGTGGCCGACGGCGGCGTGCTATACATCTGATGTTTTCGTCGGCAGGGTCCGGCAACGTCCGGCCAGGTCCGGCGACGTCCCGTAGTGCCGCAGTGAGGTCGAGGAGGACCACGCATGCCGACCACCGAGGTGCGCGCCACCGGCGTCCGGCTCACCACGCTCGGGCTGGGCGCCGCCCCGGCCGGCAACCTGTACCGCGCGACCACGGACGACGCGGCGCACGCGACGTTCCGGGCCGCCTGGGACGCCGGCATCCGGTACTTCGACACCGCACCCCACTACGGCCTCGGGCTGTCCGAGCGGCGGCTGGGCGCGTACCTGCGCACCCGGCCACGCGAGGAGGTGGTGGTCTCGACCAAGGTCGGACGACTGCTCGTCCCGTCGCCCGAGACCGCCGGCCGGCGCGACCCCGAGATGTTCGACGTGCCCGCCACAGCGCGCCGCGTCTGGGACTTCTCCCGCGACGGCGTGCTCGCCTCGATCGAGGCCAGCCTGGAGCGCACCGGCCTGGACCGGTTTGACGTCGTCTACCTGCACGACCCCGACGAGCACTGGGCGCAGGCGGCCGGTGAGGCGCTCCCGGCGCTCGTCGAACTGCGCGACCAGGGCGTGGTCGGCGCGATCGGCGCAGGGATGAACCAGTCCGCGATGCTGACCCGGTTCGTGCGCGAGACCGACGTCGACGTCGTCATGTGCGCCGGGCGGTTCACGCTCCTGGAGCAGCCCGCGCTGGCCGACCTGCTGCCTGCCGCGGCCGAGCGCGGCGTCGCCGTCGTCGCGGCCGCCGTCTACAACTCGGGGCTCCTCGCGCACGACCGGCCGCCGTCGGACGCCACCTACGACTACGCGCCCGTCGCGCCCGGGCCGCTGGAGCGCGCCCGCCGCATCGCCGACGTGTGCGCGGAGCACGGCGTCACCCTCCCGCAGGCGGCGCTCGCCTACGTGCGCACGCACCCGGCGGTCGTCAGCACCGTCGTCGGGCTCGGGGAGCCCGGGCACGCGGCCCAGGCCGCGCAGCGGGCGGCGGTCCAGGTGCCGGGGGAGCTGTGGCAGGCGCTCGCCGACGTCGGACTGCTCGCGCCGGAAGCCGTGCCCGGAACCGTGCAGGGAGAGGGGCCGGAAGCGGGCTGACGCCGAGCGCTCGGCAGGGTAAACGTCGGACCTATCTGTCCCGATCGACGCCGGAACGAGGCAGTTTCCCGGGAAATCTGTCACGAACCCTTGAGATGCATCCGATGTCTGCGGTTGAATGCCTGCGGTTGGATGTGTCGCACGTACGGCAAGGGAGCTCACGTGACGGACAGCCCTGCACTGCTGAGCGCCACGGGGATCAGCAAGTCGTTCCCCGGGGTCCGCGCGCTCGACGACGTGCACCTCGACCTGCGGCACGGCGAGGTGCTCGCGCTGGTGGGCGAGAACGGTGCCGGCAAGTCGACCCTGCTCAAGCTGCTCTCCGGCCTGCACCGGCCCGACGCCGGGACCATGGCGCTCGACGGCACGCCGATGAGCCCGTCCGGGCCCCGGCAGGCCAACGAGCTGGGCATCAGCGTGATCCACCAGGAATTCCACCTGATGCCCGACCTGACGGTCGCGCAGAACATCTTCATCGGCCGCGAGCCGCGACGCGCCGGGCTGCTCATCCGGGACGACGAGCTGGAGCGCCGCGCCACCGCACTGTTCGAGCGGCTCGGCATCCCGCTGGACCCGCGGCAGCCCGTCGCGCACCTGAGCGTCGCGGGCCAGCAGATGGTCGAGATCGCCAAGGCCCTCTCGTTCGACGCCCGCGTGCTGATCATGGACGAGCCGACGGCGGCGCTCACCGAGACCGAGGTCGCCACGCTGTTCTGGATCGTGCGGGACTTCGTCTCGCCGCGGACCGGAGTCATCTACGTGTCGCACCGGATGGACGAGATCAAGGAGATCTCCGACCGCATCACGGTGCTGCGGGACGGCCGGTACGTGGACACGCTGCCGACGGCGACCACGGAGACCCGGGAGGTCATCGCCGCCATGGTGGGGCGGCAGCTCGAGACGGGGGTGCGGCCCCATCCCGCACCCGAGGTGGCGGACCGTGAAGTGGCGCTCGCCGTCCGCGGGCTCAGCACGCGCGCGCTGCTCAAGGACGTGTCCTTCGAGCTGCGCCGCGGCGAGATCCTCGGCCTCGCCGGCCTCATGGGCGCCGGCCGCACGGAGGTCGCCCGCGCGATCATCGGGGCCGACCGGTCCACCGGCGTCGTCGAGGTGAACGGGCGTCCGGTCACGATACGTACGCCCGCCGACGCCGTCCGCCACGGCATCGGCTACCTGTCGGAGGACCGCAAGCGCTACGGCCTGCTGCTGGACCAGGACGTGGTGCGCAACGTCATGCTTTCCTCGCTGCCCGGCATGACGCGCGGCGGGTTCGTCCGGGACGCCGACGGGCGCCGGGTCGCCGCCGACATGGTGGACCGGCTCTCGATCCGGACGCCGTCGGTGAACCAGCGGGCCAAGAATCTCTCGGGCGGCAACCAGCAGAAGGTGGTCCTGGCGAAGTGGCTCGTGCGCGACTGCGACGTGCTGATCGTCGACGAGCCGACGCGCGGCATCGACGTCGGCGCCAAGGACGAGATCTACACGCTGCTCACGGGCCTGGCCGCGCAGGGCAAGTCGATCGTCGTCATCTCGTCGGAGCTGCCGGAGGTGATGCGGCTGGCCGACCGGATCGTCGTCATGTGCGAGGGCCGGGTCACCGGGACGCTCGCCAATGCCGACGCGACCCAGCACCACATCATGGAGCTCGCGACGCGGTTCGGTGCGGACCGCTCGCTCGTCACGACCGGAGGCGACGCATGACCACGACCATCCTTGGCAGAGCCGGGCAGGGCAAGAACGGGCTGGGCAACCGCCAGCAGCTCCAGCAGCTCCTCGCCTTCGCCGGGCTGGTGGTCATCTTCGTGTTCTTCTCGGTGGCCAGCCCGTACTTCCTGGACTGGGCGAACGTGAAGGGCATCCTGCTGGCCACGGCCGTCACCGGGATCATGGCGCTGGGTGCCACGCTCGTCATCGCGACGGGCGGCATCGACCTGTCCGTGGGCACCGGCATGACGCTGTGCTCCGTGATGACGGGCGTGTTCCTGGCGAACCTCGGCCTGCCGCTCGTCGTCGGCGTGCTGGGCGGGCTCGCGATCGGGGCGCTGATCGGCCTGCTCAACGGGCTGAACGTCGCCTACCTGCGGCTGCCTCCCTTCATCGCGACGCTCGCGATGATGATGGTGGCGCAGGGCCTCTCGCTGGTCATCTCGGGGACCAAGCCCATCTACTTCTCCGACGTCGCCGGGTTCGGCCAGCTCGCGGGCGGTGAGCTCGTGCCGGGGCTGCCGAACGCCGTCCTCATCTTCTTCGTGGCCGCCGTCCTCGCGGGCGTGACGCTGAGCAAGACGCTCACCGGGCGCTACGCGCTGTCCATCGGCTCCAACGAGGAGGCCACCGCGATCTCCGGCGTCGACGTGCGGCGCTGGAAGGTGGTCATCTACGTCGTCGCGGGGCTGTTCACGGGGCTCGCGGGCGTCGTCATGGCCTCCCGGCTCAACTCCGCGCAGCCTGGCCTCGGGCTCGGGTACGAGCTGGAGGCCATCGCCGCCGTCGTCATCGGCGGCACGTCGCTGCGCGGCGGCAAGGCGACGATCCTCGGCACCGTCATCGGCGCGCTCATCATGGCGACCCTCACCAACGGCCTGCGGATCATGTCGATCCCGCAGGAGTGGCAGAAGGTCGCCGTCGGCATCGTCATCGTGCTCGCCGTGTACGCGGACATGCTGCGGCGCGGCAAAGAGGCATGACCCGAACTGCCTGACCCGACCCGTTCCAACCCAACCGTTCTACCCGACCACCGAAGGAGCTGGACCCGGATGAACAGCAGCAGCACCACGCGCAGGCGCCTCGCGGCGCTGGCCGCGTCCGCCTCCGTGACCGCGCTCGTGCTCGCTCTCGGGGCGTGCGCCTCGGGCGGCTCGGGCTCGGGCGGCGGCGCACCCGGGACGGGGGACAAGCCCTACGTCGCCCTCGTCTCCAAGGGTTTCCAGCACCAGTTCTGGCAGGCGGTCAAGCAGGGTGCCGACGACGCCGCGGCCGAGCTCGACGTCGAGGTCACGTTCGAGGGGCCGGAGACCGAGACGGAGGTCGAGAAGCAGCTCACCATGCTGCAGACCGCCCTGGACAAGAGCCCGGACGCGATCGGCTACGCGGCGCTCGACTCCGAGGCGTCCATCCCGATGATGACCGACGCCGTCTCCCGCGGCATCCCCGTCATCGCGTTCGACTCCGGCGTCGACTCCGACGCCCCGGTGACCACGGTGTCCACCGACAACCTCGCGGCGTCGGCCGAGGCCGCCAAGCACATGGCCGAACTCGTCGGCAGCGGCAAGATCGCGATCGTCGGGCACGACCAGACGTCGCAGACCGGGCAGCAGCGCGTCGAGGGCTTCACGCAGTACATCGAGGAGAACGCGCCGGACATCGAGATCGTCGACACGCAGTACGCCGCGGGCGACCAGCTCAAGTCCGCCGACGCCGCGAAGGCGATCATGCAGGCCCACCCCGACCTCAAGGGCATCTACGGCACCAACGAGGGTTCGGCGATCGGCGTCGTCAAGGCGGTGCAGGAGTCCGGGCGGTCGGGCGAGCTGACCGTGATCGGCTTCGACTCCGGGACGGCGCAGACCGACGCGATCCGCGACGGGCTCATGGCCGGCGCGATCACCCAGGACCCGATCAAGATGGGCTACGAGACGGTCAAGGCCGCCGTCGCCGCGATCAACGGCGAGGAGGTCGAGCCCGTCATCGACTCCGGCTTCTACTGGTACGACGAGACGAACATCGACGACCCGGAGATCGCGGCGGTCCTCTACGAATAGGTGCTGTCAGACCCCATGCACGTGTCAGACGTACAGGTCCCCCGGGGGACCTGTACGTCTGACACGTGGGGGGAGGTCAGGCTCAGTCGTCCAGGTTCTCCGGCTTCGGGAGCCAGTCCTCGACGCCCAGGAGGTGGGCCGCCATCCGGATGCGGGCTGCCTCGGGGTCGCGCGCGGCGAGCGCACGCCAGATGGCCTCGTGCTCGCCGTGCGTGCGTGCCTCGATGCCCTCGGCGTGCAGCACGCGCCACAGCCGGGCCCGCACGGTGCGGCCGGCGAACGACTCGATGAGCGCCTCCAGCACCGGGTTGCCGCTGTGCGCCGCGATCACGCGGTGGAAGGCGATGTCCACCTCGATGAACCGGTCGTGGTCCACCTCCGTGCCGTCCAGCACCTCGGACACCTGGTCGAGGACGGCGCGGGCCTCGGCGAGCGCGTCGTCGGTCATCCGGGTGGCCGCGAGCCCCGCCGCCTCCGTCTCCAGGACGCGGCGGACGCTGTGGAAGGCGGGCAGCGCGCCGTCGTCCTGCAGGTCGAGGACGAGCGCCATGGGGGACAGGAGGCGCGCGGCGTCGAGGCTGGTCACGTACGTGCCGTCGCCCTGCCGCGTGTGCAGGACGCCGAGGATTGACAGTGCGCGCACGCCCTCGCGCAGGGAGCCGCGGGAGACCTGGAGCGCGTCGGCCAGGTCCTTCTCGACCGGCAGGCGGTCGCCGGGACGCAGCGTGCCGTCGAGGATCATCCTGCGGATGCCGTCGACGACCTCGTCAGTGCGGGACATGCTGGGAAGTATCCCGCACAGCGGTATCGCGCACAGTCGTACCGGGCGCCGAAGTGTCGCCCACCCAGTACGCACCGTCCGGGAACCGGAACCGCTCCACCGACTCCTCGTACATCTGCGTGGAGTAGCCCGGGAGGGACGGCAGCACGTATGCCGTGCCCGCACCCCGGTCTGCGACGGTGACCGGGTCGGTGAAGTGCTCGTGCAGGTGGTCCACGTACTCGGTGACCCGGCCGGTCAGGTCGCCGCCGATCGCCACGTAGTCCAGCACGGAGACGTGCTGCACCATCTCGCACAGGCCGACGCCGCCCGCGTGCGGGCAGACCGGCACGCCGAACTTGGCCGCGAGCAGCAGCACGGCGACGATCTCGTTGACGCTCGCCAGCCGCCCCGTGTCGAGCTGGCAGTAGTCGATCGCCTCGGCCTGGAAGAGCTGCTTGAACATCACGCGGTTGTGGCAGTGCTCGCCCGTCGCGACCCCGACCGGCGCGACGGCGCGGCGCACCGCGGCGTGTCCCAGGATGTCGTCGGGGGAGGTGGGCTCCTCGATCCACAGCGGGTCGAACCGGGCCAGCTCGCGCATCCACTCGATGGCCTGCGGCACGTCCCACACCTGGTTGGCGTCGATCATCAGGTTCCGGTCGGGGCCCAGCACCTCGCGCGCGATGGTCAGCCGGCGGACGTCCTCGGCGAGGTCCGCCCCGACCTTCAGCTTCACGTGCTGGTACCCGGCGTCCACGGCCTCCTGGCACAGCCGCCGCAGCTTGTCGTCGCTGTAGCCGAGCCAGCCGGCCGACGTCGTGTACACCGGGTAGCCGGTGCGCTCCAGGTGGGCCAGGCGCTCCTGCCTACCGGGTTCCTGGGCCTTGAGCAGGGCCAGCGCCTCGTCGCGGGTCAGGGCGTCGGAGAGGTAGCGCAGGTCGGCGACGTCGACGAGCTGCTCCGGCGTCAGGTCCACGAGCAGGCGCCACAGCGGCTTGCCCGCGCGGCGGGCCACGAGGTCCCAGACGGCGTTGAGCACGGCCGCGAGCGACAGGTGCACCACGCCCTTCTCTGGCCCGAGCCAGCGGAGCTGGCTGTCGGCGGTCAGGTCCCGGTAGAGCGCGCCCATGTCCGCGGCGAGCTCGTCGACGTCGCGGCCCACGAGGGTCACGGCCTGCTGGCGCGCTGCCTCCGCCACGATGTCGTTGCCGCGCCCGATGGTGAAGGTCAGGCCGTAGCCGCCCAGGGGTGCGCCGTCGGGCCCGGGGGCGTCGGTCTCCAGCACGACATAGGCGGCCGAGTAGTCGGCGTCCTTGTTCATCGCGTCCGAGCCGTCGGCGGTGACCGACGTCGGGAACCGCACGTCCTCGACGCGCACTCCGGTGATCGTGGCCATGCCGCTCCCTCGCAAACATCCGATGAAATGCCTGCAATCTACGGACGAGGGTGCCACGGGTCAAGACACTGCGGGGGATGGCTGCGGTATCGCGGGGCGATTGGTTCGATCAATGCCCCTCACCTCAGACCAGGACCTCGCCGTCCCGGGCGACGACGCGGCCGGCCGCGACCACGAGGGCGCGGCGCGGGGCGCGGACCACGGCGTCGGGCACGTTCTGGGCGTCGACCAGCACGACGTCGGCCGGCGCGCCGACGACGAGGTCGTGCACCTCGCGGCCCACGAACCGGGCGGCGTCCGCCGAGGCGATCCGCGCCGCGGTGACGAGGTCCTCGTCGCGGCGGAAGCCGGACAGCCGCGCGAGCTGCGTGGTCAGCGTGAGCAGATCGCCCGTGCCGTAGGGGGACCACAGGTCGCGGATGCCGTCCGTGCCCAGGCCGACGGGCACCCCGCCGGCGCGCAGCGCGTGCAGTGGCAGGGGAGCGGCGCCGATCGGCGCGACCGTCGTCATGCTGATGCCCGCCTCGCCCATCGCGGCGACCAGGTCGGCCTGGCGGGCGCCCGCGAGCTGCCCGACGGCGAAGCCGTGCGCCACGTTCACCTTGCCCTGGAGCCCGGCCCGCACCGTGCGGTCGATCATCAGCTCGATCTGGAACGCGCCGAGCTCGCCGCCGTCGTGCAGGTGCACGTCGATGCCCACGCCGTGCCGCTCCGCGATCGCGAACAGCCCGTCGAGCTGACCCACGGGGTCGCGGTCGATCGACGCCGGGTCCAGACCGCCGATGTGCTCGGCCCCCGCGGCCGCCGCCTGGTCGAGCAGGTCCAGCACACCGGGCCGGCGCAGCACGCCGTCCTGCGGGAACGCCACGATCTCGACGTGCACGGCGCCGCCCAGCGTTGCCGCGGCCTCGCGCACCACCTCGATGCCGCGCAGCCCGACGCCGAGGTCGACGTCCACGTGGGACCGGACCGCCGTCGTGCCGGTACGGACCGACTCGCGCAGCACGGCGAGCGTCACGTCGACGCCGGGGATGCCGAGCTCGTCGCGGTGCGCGCGCTCGTGCGCGATGCGGCCCTGCGTGCCCGGCTCGCCGCCGTAGCTCACCCACGGCTTGCCCCACCACGACTTGTCGACGTGCGCGTGCGCGTTGACCAGGCCGGGAAGGGCGAGCAGGCCGTTGCCCTCGACGACACCGGCGTCGGGCGCGGTGTCGGCGTCGGTGCTGCCGGGGGTGCCGACTGCCCGCGCCGCCGGGTCGTGCGGGACGACGGCGGTGATCACGCCGTCGGCGACGTGCAGGTCACTGCGCTCGC
Source organism: Promicromonospora sukumoe (assembly GCF_014137995.1). Taxonomy (NCBI): domain Bacteria; kingdom Bacillati; phylum Actinomycetota; class Actinomycetes; order Micrococcales; family Promicromonosporaceae; genus Promicromonospora; species Promicromonospora sukumoe. The sequence continues at coordinate 3,322,997 of NZ_JACGWV010000001.1, read as the reverse complement.
CGCCCCAGGGGCGGACGTCGCGCAGGACGGTGACGGTGTCGGTCCGGCTGGTCGGCGGGGTGGTGCTGGGGGTGTTGCTCGGGGCGGTGCTCATGGAAAAATGGTATCCCATTTGGGTTCCTGGCAGGATTGCCGCATGAACATGCCGCCGGACGATCCCGGTCCCGAGAGCGACTTCGAGCCCGAGTCGGCGCGGGTCGCCCGCGCGGTCCGCGAGCAGATCGTGGACGGCACGCGCGCGCCGGGCAGCCGCCTCGTCGAGCGCGACCTCGCCGCGGAGCTGGGCGTGAGCCGCATCCCGGTGCGGGACGCGCTGCGCGCCCTCGTCGCGGAGGGGCTGGTCACGCCGCGGCCGCGGACCTGGGCCGTCGTGCGGGAGTTCACCGACGCCGACGTCGCGCACCTGCAGGAGGTGCGCGAGGCGACCGACCCGACGCAGTTCCGACTCGCCGCCGAGCGTCGTACCGCCGAACAGCTCGCGGGCCTGACCGAGGCGTGGGAGCGCGAGGCGGCAGCGGCGGCACGCGGGGACGCCCCGGCGGCGCGGCGCGCGGCGGCGGACTTCCACGAGGCGGTGGTCGCGGCGTCGGGCAACCCGGTGCTGGCCGAGCTGCACGCCGTCACCGCGAGCCGGGTGCGGTGGCTCCTGGCCCAGCACTCCGACCTGACCGGCATCGCCGACGAGCACCGGGCGCTGCTGGACGCCGTCCGCAACCGCGACGCCGACGCCGCCGCGCGGCTCGCCAGCGAGCACCTGCGCACGAGCCGGGCGGCGGCCGCGGATCGCCGGGCGGAGCCGGCGGGCTGAACGCTCCGGGGGAGACAGTACGTCCGGGGAGTGTGTTGCTCTGCGTAGACATTGTCGACCGAGGGCAACACACCCCGGGCGCGAGGACTTGTCCCGGGGTGCCTCGCCTGGCGCGGCCGTCGCATCGCGGGCCGTAGTGGCGATGAGTCCGGGTCCTCGCCGTCGTCGGTAGGGGGAGCGCGCGTTCGAGCGCCCGAGCCGACCTGACGACTCGACCCCTGACGACCTGACGACCCAGCCGGAGGACACCATGACCGAGACGCCCGTGACGACCAGCGCACCCGCCCGTCCGCCCGTCGTCGACCGGGACGCGTGGGAGGCGGCCCGCGCCGAGCTCCTGGCCCAGGAGAAGGCGCACACCCGCGCCGGCGACGCGCTTGCGGCGGCCCGGCGCAGGATGCCGATGGTGGAGGTCGACGGGAGCGTGCTGGTCACCGGCGCCGAGGGTCCGGTGCCGTTCACCGACCTGTTCGAGGGCCGCGACGAGCTCGTGGTCTACCAGCACATGTGGCACGACGGCGACCCGATCAGCGGCCAGTGCCCCGGCTGCACCACGAACGCCTGGCACGTCCAGCGGTCCGCGCCCTACCTCCGGGCGCGCGGTGTCTCGTTCGCGATGCTGACCGAGGGGCCGTGGGGCGAGGTCGTGCCCTTCCTGGAGTTCATGGGCTACACCGAGCCCTGGTACTCGGTGCGCGACCTGCCCGGGCCGATCGGCGTCGACATGGGGCACATCGCCGTCTTCCTGCGCGACGGCGACCAGGTCTACCTCACCTACCGCACCACGGGCCGGGGCAACGAGCCGGCCGCGGGGATCTTCGGCCTGCTCGACATGACGCCGTACGGCCGCGGGGAGTCGTGGGAGGACGTGCCGGACGGCTGGCCCGCGGGGCACACCTCGTGCTGGTACTGGGCCACCGACGCCGAGGGCAACGGCACCTGGGGGCCGACCCGCCGGCCGACCCCGCAGTGGACGCGCCCGGGGGCGACGCCGGTGGTGCCCAGGGCCTGAGCGCGCGCCCCGCGCCCGTCAGATGCCCCGCGTCCAGGCGCCGGCTGCCGCCGCGCGACGGGCGAACGCGTCGAACGGGGTGGCGGGCCGGCCGAGCACCCGCTCGACCGTGTCCGTCGTGGCCGTGTTGCGCCCGTCGAGCACCTCCTGGAACAGCCAGGCGAGGCCGTCGGCCTCCTCGGGGTGGACGCCGGCGGCGGTGAGCTCGTCGACGAAATCGGCCGGGGTGAGCGCGACGTGCTCGACCGAGCGGCCGGTCGCCCCGCTCAGCAGGTGCGCCACCTCGGTGAACGTCAGGGCCTCGGGCCCCGTCAGCTCCAGGACCTCTCCGGCGTGGGCGTCGCTCGTCAGGGCGAGCGTGGCGACGTCGGCCACGTCCTCCAGGCTGACGAACGGCTCGCGTACCTGGTCGGCGGGTACGGCGACGCGGCCGGCGAGCACGCCGTCGAGCAGGAAGTGCCCGCTGAAGTTCTCCTGGAACCAGGAGCAGCGCACCACGGTGGTGGCGGCCGAGGCGGCGAGCGCGATGTCCTCGCAGGCCTTCGCGGCGTCCTCCCCGCGGCCGGAGAGGAGGACGATCCGCTCGACGCCGTGCCGGACGGCCCGCGCGGTGAAGGCGTCGATCACGGCGTCGGCGCCGGGCAGGGCCAGGTCGGGGGAGTAGCAGACGTAGACGGCGGACGTGCCGTCGAGGGCCGCGTCCCAGCCGGCGTCGTCGTGCCAGTCGAAGGGGACGGGGACAGAGGCGGCGGAGGGAACGGGGGCGGGAACGGGGGCCGACGCGGTGCCGGTGCGCGAGGCGATGCGGACCTGGCGGCCCTGGGCCCGGAGCCGGTCGGCGACGCGGCGGCCGGTGCGGCCCGTACCGCCGGTGACGAGGACGGGTGAGGTGTTCGTTGAAGTAGCCATGGGTACATCGAAGCCCGGCCGCCCTGGACTCTGAATAGTTCAGGATCTACATCCCATGTTCCAGCGTCTAGGCTCGACGCATGGACCCGCTGTCCCAGCTCCTCGCGCACCCGCACGCCGAGGGCGCCTTCACGCTCCTGATGTCGATGCGCGCGCCCTGGGCGGTCCGCGTCGAGGACGAGTCGGCGCTCACCGTCGTGATCGTCACCTCGGGCGGCGGCCGGCTGGAGGCCGGCGGCGTCGGGCACGAGCTGGCGACCGGCGACGTCGCCCTGGTCCGCGGCCCCCTGCCCTACCGCGTGTCCGACGCCGCGGGCAGCGCGACCCTCGCGATCATCGAGCCCGGCCAGCGCTGCGTCACGCCCGACGGCGCCCCGCTCGACCTGGCCCTCGCGCACGGGCTGCGGCACTGGGGCAACGACCCCGACGGTCCCGACACGATGATCGTCGCCTCCTACGCCGACGTCGGCAGCGTGGGGCGGTTCGTCACCGACGTCCTGCCCGACGCCGCCGTGCTCCCGGCGGGTGCGCTCGACCCGGCGCTCGTCGCCCACCTGGCGCGGGAGATCGCCCGCGACGACCTGGGCCAGAGCGTGGTGCTCGACCGCCTCGTCGACGTGGTGACCATCGAGTCGATCCGCACCTGGACGGCAGCGCACCCGCCGGCCCGGCCCACCTGGGTGGGCGGCGTCGGCGACCCGGCGGTCAGCGCGGCCCTGCGGGCGATGCACGCCGAGCCCGAGCGCGCCTGGACCCTCGCCGCCCTGGCCCGGCGGGCCGCCGTCTCCCGCGCGACGCTCGCGGCGCGGTTCACGGACCTGGTCGGCACGCCGCCCCTGCGCTACCTCACGAGCTGGCGGCTCGCGCTCGCGCGCGACCTGCTGGTCGACCGCTCGCTCACGCTCGACGCCGTGGCCGGGCGGGTCGGGTACTCCAGCGGCTTCGCGCTGAGCACGGCGTTCACGCGCGCGTTCGGCGTCAGCCCGGCGGCGTACCGGCGTCGGCTCGCGGAAGGGCCGAGGCGGGTCGGGGCCGAGCCGGGCTGACCCTGCCCGCATTGACCCTGACCCTGCCCGCGTTGACCCTGGCCGCGCCGCGCGTCCCGCGATACGTTCCGGAGATGTCGTTGCCTCGTCTGCGCCGCCAGTGCCGTGGTCTCGTCGTCGACGAGCAGGACCGCATCCTGCTCGTCGCGCACGCGCTCGACGAGGTGAGCACCGTCTGGATCGGCCCGGGCGGCGGGGTCGAGCCGGGCGAGACCGTCGAGGAGGCGCTGCGGCGCGAGCTCTTCGAGGAGGTGGGGCTGGTCGTTCCGGACGACCGGCCGCTCTCGCCGGTGTGGACCCGCGAGGTCGAGTACCCGCCCGGGACGCCGCGGCCCGGCTACGCGGGTGTGCACGAGGACTTCTACCTCGTGCGGACGGAAGCCTTCGAGCCGGCGTCGGGCCTCGCGCCGGGCACGCCGGGGCACCCGGACGCCGAGGGCATCGTCGACGTGCGGTGGTGGTCGCGCGCCGACCTGGCGCACCCGGGCGACGGCGTCCTGTTCTGCCCGCGCACCCTGCCGGCGCTGCTGGCCGCCACCCTCGCCGACGACCGGGCGGGCCTGCTGGGGGACGAGCCGGTCCGCATCGGGCTCTGACCAGCAGCGGCCTCTGACCGGGTACCTGATACCGTCCCGACCCGTGGAGCGACAAGCAGAGCAGCCGGTCGAGCAGCGGGTAGGACAACAGGTCGAACGGCACGGTCTCGTGGTCGACGTGGTCCCCGAGAAGCGTGAGGAGTACCTGCGCCTGCACGCCGCCGTCTGGCCGCAGGTCGAGGCGACCCTCCAGGCCTGCAACGTGCACAACTACACGATCTTCGTGCTGGAGAACACGCTCTTCGCCTACTACGAGTACACCGGCGACGACCACGCGGCCGACATGGCGCGGATCGCGCAGGACCCGGTGACCCAGGAGTGGTGGACGCACACCGACCCGTGCCAGACCGCGTTCGGCACGGACGCCGCGCCGGGCGAGGGTTGGCGCGACATGCGGGAGGTCTGGCACCTGTCCTGAGCGACCTACCGCTCGTCCGTCTCCGTGCGGGGCAGGGGGAGCCAGTGGGTGAGCTTGGCGGGGTTGAGCACGATCCACACGTCGGTGACCAGCTCGTTCTCGACGTGCAGCGTCATGACGGCGGTCACGACCTCGCCCGTGCGGAAGACGACGCTCAGCCCGTCGGCCGTGCGCTCCAGCGAAGGAACCAGGTCGGGCATCTTCGCGCCCACACCGAGCACGAGCCGCGCGACCCGGTCGGGGCCCTCGATCACGTTGCGCGCCGCGCTCACGAGCCCGTTGGCGTCGCTGCGGAGCTGGACGTCCGGCGCGAGCACGCGCACGAGCTGCTCGACGTCGCCCGCCTGCGCGGCCCGCAGGAAGGCCCGCACCGCGCGGTCGTGCTCGTCGCGGGGCACCGCGGCGGTCCGGTTCTCGCGGACCTGCCGGCGGCCGGACGCCGCGAGCTGCCGGACGGCGGCCGGCGTCCGCCCCACGATCTGCCCGATCTCGTCGAACGGCACGGCGAACACGTCGTGCAGCACGAACGCCACGCGCTGTGCGGGCGTCATCGCCTCCAGCACCACGAGCAGCGCCGTGCTGACGGCGTCGTCGAGCGTGACCCGCTCCAGCGGGTCGGACGTGCCGGCCGACGGCGCCGTGCCGTCGAACAGGTCGGCCGGCACCGGCTCGGGCAGCCACTGCCCGATGTACCGCTCCCGCCGTCGGCGCGCCGAGGCGAGGAGGTCGAGCGCGATCCGGCTGGCGACGCGCGTCAGCCACCCGGCCGGGTTGAGGATCTCGGCGCGTTCGGCCTCGTCCTGCCGGTACCAGCGCACGTAGGTCTCCTGCACCACGTCCTCGGCGTCGGCCAGGGTGCCGGTCATCCGGTACGCGAGCGACAGGAGCCGACGGCGCTCGGCGAACACGTCGCCGAGATCCTTCACGTCGTCTTCCACGTCGTCTTCCACAGAGCGTCCTCTGGCTTCGGGGTGCGGGTTCTCCCGTTCATCATCAACCTGACTCATCATCAACCTGACGAGACAGCCTCGCGGGGTGTGAGGTCCGGGCGCCACCTCACACTTCTCCGGGCTGTCTCGTCAGGGGGCCGGAAGGTGCGTCCGGCCCGGCCGTCAGGGTGCGCGGTGCCGGCCCTTCCGCGTGACACTGGGGCGAGGACCGGAGGAAGAGCGATGAGGATCGCAGTCGCAGGAGCAACGGGCACGGTCGGCAGGTATGTCGTCGCGTCGGCAGAGGAGCGCGGCCACGACGTCGTGGCCCTGACGCGGGCGCACGGCGTGGACGTCACCAGCGGCCGGGGCGTGATCGAGGCGCTGCGCGACGCGGACGCCGTCGTCGACGTCACCAACACGACGACGTTCTTCGCGCGCACGTCGCGCAGGTTCTTCGAGGCCGCGACGCACCACCTGCTGGCCGCCGAGCAGGAGATCGGGGTGGGGCACCACGTGGCCCTGTCCATCGTGGGGATCGACGGCATCGACGCCTCCTACTACGCGGGCAAGATCGCGCAGGAGCGGGCCGTTCGGGCCGGGCACGTCCCGTACACGATCGTGCGTGCGGCCCAGTTCCACGAGTTCGTCGGGCAGCTCCTGTCCGGCCAGCAGAGGGGGCCCGTCGTCGTCATGCCCACCGCGCCGATCCGCCCCGTGGCCGCGCGCGACGTCGGCGCCTACCTCGTGTCCGTCGCCGAGGACGGGCCAGTGGGCCGCGCGACCGACCTGGTCGGGCCCCGGGACGAGCAGCTCGCCGACGTCGCGCGGCGCCAGCTCGCCGATGAGGGCGTCCGCCGCCGGGTCTGGGAGGTCCGGCTGCCCGGCACCTACACCCGCGGGCTGGCGTCGGGAGCGCTGCGCGGCACCGGGGAGCGCGTCGAGGGCACCATCACCTTCGACGACTGGCTCGCGAGCGAGGACCACAGGCCGGTCGGCTGACGCAGGGTCTCTCCTTGGGCGGACCGGCCATCACCAGCGTTCGTGCGGGATCGACTGCAGGACCGTGAGCACGACGCCGCTGATGATGAGCGGGGCCAGCCACTCGTCGTTCCCGTCGGACACCTGGAACACGCCGATCACGAGGAGGACCAGCGCCGCCGAGCCGAGGAGCGCGATCACGGCGCTCATCCAGGTCGGCAGCTTCTCCGGCTCCTCGGGGCAATCCGCCGCCCGACCAGCAATCGCCGCGCCGTCCGCGTCCGCCGCCGCACCGTCCGCCGCCGCGTCGTTCCCGGCCGGCTCGGGCTCCGGTACCAGCCCGAGCTGCGCCAGCTCCTCCTCGGAGAGAATCGGGCCCAGCGGTGTGACGGTCGTGGCGAACGCGCCGTCGTCGTCCTGCTCGATGCCGAACGCGACCCGCTCGCCGCGCTCCAGGACCTGGTCGCCGTGCGACCGGATCTCGACCTGGTGCACGCGGACGGGCGGACCGCCGTCGTCCGGCACGATCGTGCCCCAGCCGGCCTCGCGGTCGTACGCCGACACGGTCCCTTCGGCCATCACGTGCCCCCTGTGCCCTGCGGTCGTGGTGCCCTGTGGTCCTGGTGCGCTGTGGTTGTCGGCGTTGTGGTTGTGGTGCCCTGTGGTTGCCGGCGTTCCGGTTGTGGAGCGCTGCCTCGTCGTTGAGCGTTGTCGTCCCGGCTGGACGCTAGCGGCGCGGCGGGGCTGCGTCCAGAAGGGGCGCAACCCGCCGGACGTCGGCACACCGCCTGACCCGACTCACTACCGGCTCCCGTCCAACAGCCTGACGCGACTCTCCTTCGAGACCTAGGTTTCTTCGCTTTGGGGCCGTCGAAAGCGAAGAAACTTAGGTCTCAAAGGTGAACTCGTCGTCGGCCGTGCTGCTTGCCTGACCCGGTTCGCTCCCGGGCCTTGGCTCACTGCCTGACGCGACTCTCCTTCGAGACCTAGGTTTCTTCGCTTTGCGGCCGTCGAAAGCGAAGAAACTTAGGTCTCGAAGGTGAATGGGCCGCCGCCGGTTGGCGTAGCCGGGCGTGTTCGGTTGGCGGGGCGAGTCGGCGGCGGGTTTGGCCGGGAGGGTTGGCGACGGTTGGCGGGGGCGGGGCTGGGCGGCGGCGGGGGGCGGTTAGGCTCCGGGGGCCACGAGAAGGGGTACCCGGATGACGTTCAGCGAGACCGCACGGGCGGCGTTCCGGCGCGGGGACGACGACGCCGTCGCGCGCCTGGCGCACGACGAGACCGAGCGCGCCCGTGCCGCCGACGACCTGCCCGCGCTCGTCGAGGCGCTCTACATGCTCTCCCGCCTCGCGATCCGCGGCGGCGACCTCACGGAGGCGGCGCGCATCGCCTCCGAGGCGCTGGACGTCGCCGTCCGGACCGGCGACCGCCGCCTGGAGGAACGCCCCCGGCACGTCCTCGCCGGCGTGACGCGCATGGCCGGCGACCTGACCCGCGCCCGCGTGCTCTACCAGGAGTCCATCGACCTCAACGACGCGCTCGGCAACCACGACACCGTCACCTCCGAGCTGCACAACCTCGCCTTCACCGAGCTACGCCTCGGCGAGACGGCGGCGGCGCGCGAACGGTTCGCGACCAGCCGGGCGCGGATCGTCGGCGCCGGGTACCGCGACTTCGTCCCGTACGCCTACGTCGGGGCCGCCGCGGTCGCCGTGGCCGACGACGACCTCGTCCGCGCCGCACGCCTGCTCGGCCTCGCGCGGCGCGCGTTCGCCGACCTGGGCCAGGTGCCCGACCCGGACGACGCCGAGGAGCTCGCCGCGATCGAGACCGCCGTCCGCGACGTGCTCGGCGACCAGCGGCTCGCGGACGAGCGCGCTACCGGGGCCGCACTGGACCCGTGGGCCACGCTGGCGCTCGCGGTCGAGCACGGCACCGAGCCCGGCGCCTGACGACCGCCCGCCGACAAACCGCCCGCACTCAGCCCGTCCGCACTCAGCCCGTCCGCAATCAGCGCAGCACCGCCCCCGATCAGCGCAGCACCGCCGCGATCACGCTCACCTCGATGAGCGCGCCCGGCACGCCCAGCCCGGCGACACGCGCCCCGAGCACCAGCGGCGGCTCCTCGGCAGCGAGCAACGGGGCGATCGCGCCATAGGCCGCGGCGAGGTCGACGCCGTCGACGAAGAGCACGGTCCACTGGACGACGTCGACGAAGGTCGCCCCGGCCGCGGCGAGCGCGGTGCCCGCGTTCTGGACTGCGCGGCGGGACTGCTCCGCGACGTCGTCCCCGCCGACGAGCGCACCGTCGGAGTCGACGGCGTTCTGCCCGCCGACGTAGATCGTGGTCGCGCCGGGCGGGACGACGGCGACGTGGCTGAAGGCGGGACTCGAGACGAGCCCCTCGGGTCGAAGACGCTGTATCCGTTCCATACCTGATGCTCACACGAGCCACTGACACTGCCCGGACAGGACCCGGGCAGCCCCGGCAAGACCCGGGCAGACACCCCAGCCTCAGTCGAACAGCCGCCGGAACACGTTCGTGTCCGCGAGGTCGACCAGCTCGTCCCCGCGCCCCGACATGATCGTCCGGATCGCGTAGAGCGTGAAGCCCTTGACCTGCTGGGCGTTGATCGCGGGCGGGATCGACAGCTCCTGCTGGGCGGTGACGACGTCGACCAGCGCCGGCCCGTCGTGGTCGAACGCCTCGCGCAGGGCGCCCTCCAGGTCGTCGGGCTGCTCGACCCGGCGGCCGTGGATGCCCATGGCGTTCGCGACGTCGGCGAAGTTCGGGTTGTCGAGGTGGGTCCCGTAGTTCACGAACCCGGCGGCCTTCATCTCGACCTCGACGAAGTTGAGCGACGAGTTGTTGAACACCACGATCTTGACGGGCAGCTTGTTCTGCCGGACGGTCAGCAGCTCGCCGAACAGCATGCCGAGGCCGCCGTCGCCGGCCAGCGCGACCACCTGCCGGTCCGGGAACGCCGACTGGGCGCCGATCGCGTGCGGCAGCGCGTTCGCCATCGTGCCGTGGCTGAACGACCCGATGAGCCGGCGCCGGCCGTTCATCGTCAGGTAGCGGGAGGCCCAGACGACCGGCGAGCCGACGTCCGGGATGAACACGGCGTCGTTGCTCGCCAGCTCGCTGACCAGCCGCGCGACGTACTGCGGGTGGATCGGCTGCCGGTTGTGGTCGTTGTCGGCGAGCTCGTCGAGGCCCTTGCGCGCCTTCGCGTAGTGCTTGAGCGAGGAGTCGAGGTGCCGGCGGTTGCCGCGGTCGTCGAGCCGGGGGAGCAGGGCCTCGATCGTGTCGCCGACGTCGCCCACCAGGCCCAGGTCCACCGGGGTGCGCCGGCCGAGCTGCTCGCCCCGGATGTCGACCTGCACGACCTGCGCCTTGGACGGGTAGAACTGCTGGTACGGGAAGTCGGTGCCGAGCATGAGCAGCGCGTCGCAGCTCTCCATGGCCCGGTACCCGGAGGAGAAACCGAGCAGCCCCGTCATGCCCACGTCGTAGGGGTTGTCGTACTCCAGGAACTCCTTGCCGCGCAGCGCGTGCACGACCGGCGCCTTGAGCTTCTCGGCGATCTGCAGCACCTGCCGGTGGGCGCCCTCCGTGCCGGCGCCGCCCAGGATGGTCACCCGCTTGGCCTCGTTGAGGATCTGCGCGGCGATGCCGAGCTCGTGCTCGCCGGGGCGCACCACGCTCTGCGTGGCCCGGATGGGGGCCGACTTCTTGCGGCCGGCGCTCTCCGCGAGGAACACCTCGCCCGGCACGACGACGACGGCGACGCCGCGCTTCTCGACCGCCGTGCGCATCGCGATCTCCAGCACGCGGGGGAGCTGCTCGGGCACGCTCACCAGCTCGGTGTAGACGCTGCACTCGCGGAACAGGTCCTGCGGGTGCGTCTCCTGGAAGTAGCCGCTGCCGATCTCGCTCGCCGGGATCTGCGCCGCGATCGCGAGCACGGGAACCCGGCTGCGGTTGGCGTCGAACAGCCCGTTGATCAGGTGCAGGTTGCCGGGCCCGCAGCTCCCGGCGCAGACGGTCAGCTCGCCGGTCAGGGTGGCCTCGGCAGCGGCCGCGAAGGCGGCCGCCTCCTCGTGGCGCACGTGCTGCCAGGCGATCTTGTCGGTGCGCCGGATGGCGTCGGTGAAGCCGTTCAGCGAGTCGCCCGGCAGGCCGTAGACCCGCTCCACCCCGGCGTCCTCGATGATCTCGACGATGGTCTCGGCAACGTTGGTCATGGTGCGCGTCCCCTGTCAGCAGGCTCCGTCGAACGTATGCCCCGTGGAATCCGGTCGCAAACGCCGTGACCTCACCCGCACTTGCGTGGAACGGTCGGCCGGTGCGCCCTAGTCTCGGGCGTATGACCTCCTCGCGGGTGTCCGACGACGTGCTGACGTGGCTGCTCGACAGCGACCCGGCGCTGCGCTGGCAGGTCGAGCGCGACCTGCTGCGTGCGCCCGACGACGTCTGGCGGGCCACGCGCGCCCGCATCGCCACGGAGGGCCTCGGGGCCCGCCTGCTGGCGGTGCAGGACGAGGCCGGGACCTGGGCCGGTGGGGCCTTCTTCCCGGCGGGCTTCGACTTCACGGGCCCGGAGGCGCAGCCCGGCGCGGGGCAGCCGTGGACGGCCACCACCTGGTCCCTGAACACGCTGCGCGAGTGGGGCCTGGACCCCGAGGTGCTGCGCGAGCGCGACACCGTGCGCCTGATCGGCGTGAACACGCGCTGGGAGTACGACGACCTGCCCTACTGGGACGGCGAGGTCGACGCCTGCATCAACGGGTTCACGCTCGCCAACGGCGTGTGGCTCGGGGCGGACGTCCGGGGCCTCGCCGACTGGTTCGTGGCGCACCAGATGGACGAGGGCGGCTGGAACTGCGAGTGGGTCGAGGGCTCGACGCGCGCCTCGGTGCGCTCCACGCTCAACTCGCTCAAGGGCCTGCTCGTGTACGAGGAGGCCACGAGTGGCACGAGTGGCACGAGTGGCACGGAAGGCGCGGGCGGCACGGGCAGCACAGCCGGCAGCGACGCCGTCCGCCAGGCGCAGGCCCGGGCCGAGGAGTACCTGCTGGAGCGGCACCTGGTCCGGCGGCTGACGACGGGGGAGCCCGTGGCGGACTGGGTGTTCCGGCTCGCCTACCCGTTCCGCTCGTTCTACGACGTGCTCAGCGCCACCGACTACTTCCGCGCCGCGTCCCTGCTGCGCGACACCCCGCCCGACGCCCGCCTCGCCGAGGCCGTGGAGGCGGTCCGCGCGCAGCGGCAGCCCGACGGCACCTGGCTGCAGGCCCGCCGGCACCCGGGGCGGGTCTGGTTCGAGGTCGACGTCGACGCCGGGCAGCCCTCGAAGTGGCTCACGTTCCACGCCGCGCGGGTGCTGGGCTGGTGGGACGACTCCGTGCACGGGAGCTGCTGAGGCGCGTCAGGCTGGGCCAGGCGGTTCAGGCCGCGGCGACCAGACGCGTCGCGGTCTCGACGAGGTCGTCCAGGGCCGCCGACCGGACGCCCGCCGGCCAGGCGAGCAGCGTCGTCACGTCGGGCGCGTCGGAGACGGGCACCGCCACGTGCTCGGGCCACTGCCAGGCCCGGCTGGAGCCCGGGATGACCAGCAGCGTGCGACCGAGGGCGACGAGCTGCGCGAGCTGGGACTGGCTCCGGACCTCGGGCCCGGGGCCGGGCGGGTAGGTGCCGTCGTGCTGCGGCCAGCGCGCGATCGGCAGGCCGGGCACGTCGCTCACCTCGGCCATGGTCACGCTGGTGCGCTGCGCGAGCGGGTGCACGGCGGGCACGATCGCCACCTGGCCCTCGGTCACGATCTCCACGGTGTCCAGGCCCGTCAGCACGTCGAACGGGGCGTGCACGATCGCGACGTCCGCGCTGCCGTTGCGCAGGAGCTGCCCCTGCCCGCCGATCTCGCAGAGCAGCACGTCGACCTCCACGGCACCGGGCCGGGCCGCGTACGCGTCGAGCAGCCGCTTGAGCAGCTCGTGCGAGGAGCCGGCCTTCGTGGTCAGGACCAGTCCAGGGGTCGGCGCGGCCGCGCGCCGGGTCCGGCGGACGACGGCGTCCACCGCGTCGAGGGCCAGCCGCGCCTCGGCCAGCATCGCCGCACCGGCGGCCGTGAGCGAGACACCCCGGCGGTCCCGGTCCAGGAGGACGACGCCCAGCCGCCGCTCGAGCTGCTGGACGGCCCGCGACAGCGGCGGCTGGGCCATGTTCAGGCGTTCCGCGGCCCGGCCGAAGTGCAGCTCCTCGGCCACGGCGACGAAGTACCTCAGCTCGCGGGTCTCCAGTCCGTCCACGGGGCCAGGGTATCGGGGGCCGGAGCACCGCTGATACCGGTGGGGTATCAGCTTCGATCGAACGGGTCTTGGACGCCGTCGTGGTGGCGGCCGCACGATCGACGTCGGAGGCCGGACGGCCGGGTACCCGCCGTCGTCCGCGACCTCCACGGACGAGAGGCCACGACCTTGAGCACCATCGCTCCCACCCTGCCCGGCGGCACCTGGACCCTGGGCGACCTGACCGTCACCCGCTTCGGCTACGGCGCGATGCAGCTCGCCGGTCCCGGTGTGCTGGGTCCGCCCGCCGACCGCGACGGTGCTCTCGCCGTCCTGCGCGAGGCCGTCGACCTGGGCATCACCCACATCGACACCGCCGGCGCCTACGGGCCGCGGGTCACCAACGAGCTCATCCGCGAGGCGCTGCACCCCTACCCCGACACGCTGCACGTGGTCACGAAGGCCGGTGCCTACCGCGACGAGCAGGGCGGCTGGCCCGTGGAGCGCCGGCCCGACCAGCTCCGGCGGCAGATCGACGGCGACCTGGAGACCCTCGGGCTGGACACGCTGGACCTGGTCCACCTGCGCCTCGGCGACGCCTCGGGCCGGAAGGAGGGCTCGCTCGCGGAGGCCTTCGAGACGATGGCCGCGCTGCAGCAGGAAGGGCTGGTCCGGCACCTGGGCCTGACGAACGTGACCGCCCGTCAGGTCGCGGAGGCCCGGGCCATCGCGCCGGTGGTGAGCGTGCAGAACATGTACAACCTCGCCCACCGCGAGGACGACGAGCTGATCGACCGGCTCGCCGCCGACGGCATCGCCTACGTGCCCTGGTTCCCGCTCGGCGGGTTCAGCCCGCTGCAGTCCGAGGCGCTGTCCGCCGTCGCCGCCCGGCTGGGCACGACGACGATCGTGGTGGCGCTGGCGTGGCTGCTCCGGCGCTCGCCCAACGTGCTGCTGATCCCGGGCACGTCGTCGGTCGCGCACCTCCGGGAGAACGTGGCGGGCGCGGGCCTGGAGCTCGGTGCGGAGGACCTCGCCGAGCTGGACCGGATCGGGCGGTAGCGCGCGGGACGGTCGTGAGCTCGGTCGGTTGCGTCGAGACCGGTCCGTCGATGGACCGGTCTCGACGCAGCCGACCGATCTCAGTTGTGCCGAGCCCAAGGAACATCCTCAGGTGACGGGGCCACCGCGCATCTCGATGTCGATCTGCGACGCGTCGAGGGTCGCCAGGACGTGGGCCAGCACGTCGGCGTCGAAGGTGCCGTTGTCGCGGGCGTCCAGCAGCGCCGACCGCTGCGCGGCGATCACCGTGAGGCGGTGCTTCTTGGACACCCCGAACATCTCGGGAGTGGGGTCGCCGCTGAGCTCCGGCGGTTCGGGGATCGCCTCGGCGCTGGTGCGCAGCAGCTCGAAGATCCGCGTCCGCTCTGCGGCGTCCCGCTCCCGGGCCGCCGCCTCGTCGACCGGCGGCGTGATGCGGCGCAGCAGCGGGCCGACGGTGCCGCCCTGGACCACCAGCGACAGCAGCGCCACCGTGAACGCGACCAGCACGAGGACCGACCGCTGCGGCGTGTCCTCGGGCAGGGTCTGCGCCGCCGCCACGGTCACGGCGCCGCGCATGCCCGCCCAGACGACGGCGGTGCCCTCCCGCCACCCGAGCGGTTCGCGCAGGAAGTAGTCGATGTCGGCCAGCACCCGGGTGATCCGGACGGAGAGCCGGTCGAGGTCCCGTTCGGTGGCGCGGCGGGGCCCGCGCCGTTCCTGCATGCGCTCGAACGTGTCCTGCTTGCCCTCCGGGGTGCTCAGCTCGTCCTGCATGCCGAGCAGCCGGTCCTGCATCCGTTCGCCGCGTCGGACGCGACGGTCCAGGGCCGCGAGCAGGGGCGCGACGTAGGCCGCGCGCACCAGGACGGTCAGGGCCAGGGCGCCGACGGCGACGAGCACCGCGGGCCCGACGCCGGCGTGGTCCCGCTCGACGGCCGTGACCACGGACCGGAGCTGCAGGCCCATGGTCAGGAACACGGCGCCCTCCAGGACCAGCTCGACGGTGCGCCAGTTCTGCGTGTCCGACAGGCGGTTCTGCGGGGACAGCTCGCGGGGCGAGCGGAACCCGGTGACCAGGCCCGCGACGACGGCCGCGACCAGCCCGGACGCGCCGAGGGCCTCGGCCGGCACCGCCGCGACGAACGGGACGGTGAACGAGATGACCGTGTTCACGGTCGGGTCGGTCACGCGCCGTCGGACCGCGAGGTTGACCGCGCCGACGAGCACGCCCACCAGGAGCGCGACCACCACGGACCAGGCGAAGGTGCCGACCGCGCCCCAGAACGAGAACGACGCCGCCGTCGCGACGATCGCGGTGCGCAGCAGCACGAGGGCCGTCGCGTCGTTGAGCAGGCTCTCGCCGTCCAGCAGCGCGACGACGCGCTTGGACACCGGCGTCCGCTTGACGATCGACGTCGCCACGGCGTCGGTCGGGCTGACCACGGCGCCGAGCGCCACGCCCCACGCGAACCCGAGCCCGGGCAGGACCAGCATGAAGAACAGCCCGAGCAGCAGCGACGTCCCCACGACGAGCAGGACGGACAACCCGCTGATCGCCCCGAACTCCCGGCGGAAGTTCATGGCCGGCATCGACACCGCCGCCGAGTAGAGCAACGGCGGCAGCACGCCCGCGAGGATCCACTCGGGATCGATGTCCACCGCGGAGAACATCGGCAGGAAGCTCGCCGCGACGCCCACCGCCACCAGGACGAGCGGGGGCGCGACGCCGACGCGCGGGCCGAGCACGGTCGAGGCGGCGATCACCAGGAGGGCGCACACGATCGCGACGAGGGGTTCGGTCATCAGCCCAGTCTGCGGGCGGACGAGCGGGCCTGCCCGTCCGGCCCCGTGCTCACGGCGCGGTCGTCACTGCCCTCACGGCACGGTCCTGAGCGGGTACGCGGCGCCCGTCCCGGCGTCGATCAGCGCGGCGTGGGTCAGCGTGCCCGTGAGCGGCACGATCTCGTAGACCGCCTCCAGCACCAGCGGGGTCTGGTCGAGCCGGGCGCGGGTCGCGACGGTGACGTGCGGCGTCCAGACGCCGGGGACGTAGTGCTTGTGCAGCTCGTCGTCCGTGGCGCCGAGGGCCTCGACGACCCGCTCCTGCCGCGCCGCGAGCGTGCTGGTCACGGCCGGCACCAGGCTCATCCGGCCGCGCCGGAACGCGGCGACGGCGTCGAACCGGACGGTGGTCGCACCGGCGTCGGGCAGGGCCTCCATCGCGGCGCGCACCTTGTCCAGGTCCCAGGAGCGCAGCACCGCCAGGGAGAGGTGCGGCACGTGCCGCCGGTGGGTGTGGCCGGCGAGCGTGGGCACGCCCTGGTCCTCGAGTCGCTGCCACAGCCGTCGCAGGACCCGCTCGGTGGGCCTGTCGAAGAGCAGGCAGACGGCCAGCGCCACGGGGACAGCCTAGGCCGGGGCCAGGACAGGATCAGGACGGGATAAGGACGGCACGAGAGGGCCGGCGCTGACGGCGCGGTCAGGCGAGCCGGTAGAAGCGGAAGGACGCGAAGTCCTCGACCGGCAGCACCTCGAACTCGCGGAACCCGGCGGCCTCGGCGTACTCCCGCAGCAGGGCCGGGCGCATCACCGTCCCGGTGGCCGCGCTCGGGCTGCTGGAGCGCCCGTCGGGCAGGCAGATGAGGATGCTGTAGCCGTACATGAGGCGCTCGACGTCGTCGCCGTCCGGGGCGAACGTCTCGGCCACCGCCTCGTCCATGACGATCAGCGGGGCGCCCGGCGCGAGCGACCTCCGGACGGCGGCGAGCACCTCGACGGGCCGGGGCATGTCGTGGACGCACTCGAAGGCGAAGGCCGCGTCGTAGCGGCCGGCGGGCAGGTCGGCGGCGTCGCCGTGGGTGAACCGGACCCGGTCGGCGACGCCCGCCGCCAGGGCGTTCTCGGTGGCCATGAGGACCGACGGCGCGTCGATGTCGATCCCGCGCACCCGCGCGGTCGGGTACGCCCGGCCGAGCGCGATGCTCGACCAGCCGCCGCCGGAGCCGACGTCGAGGAACTGGGCGTCGGGCCGCGTGAGCCGCTGGTGCAGGTCGGCGACGCCGGCCAGCGCGCCCGCCAGCCGGTGCTCGAACCACGGCCGGTTCGCGTCCGACTGGCCCTCGCGCGCGTCGTCGCCCAGGTCGTCCCAGCTCACGCCGTCGCCGGTGCGGTAGGCGCCCAGGAGCCGGGGGAGCGCGGCGCCGACCGCGCCGAGCATACGGCCGATCGGCGCGAGCAGGTTCAGGCTGTCGGGGTCGGTCAGGATCTCGGCGGTGCCCGGCGGGATGCTGAAGACGCGCTCGTCGGGGGCGCCGTCGGCGTCCAGGTGCAGCAGGCCCGTGACGGCCTGCTGCTCCAGCCACTCCCGAGCGTAGCGGGCGTCCGTGCCGGTGCGTTCGGCGAGCTGCGGCGGTGTGGCGGGACCGTCGTCGGCCAGCGATCGGTACCAGCCCAGGCGGTCGCCGAGGACCGTCGACAGCAGGTCGACGGTGCCGAGGATCGCGCCGAAGAGGCGGTCGGCCACGGCCTCGGCGGAGGTTGCGTCGGTGGAAACGGCGTCGGTAGGCGCCGTGTCCGTGCCCGTGTCCATCTCTCCACGGTCCGCCTGTGTCGCCTGGCGCACCACCGCGGGAGCGGGGGATCTTTTGCAGCGTCCTCGTCGGCCCGCGGGCTACCGGGCCGAGCGCCCGCCCGACGCCGCAACGAGGAGCGGGTGCGGACCGTTCGACCAGCCGAGCAGTGCCCGGCTCGGCGCGGTTCCGGCGCAGGCGGCGGCCAGGTCGGATAGTGCTGCCATGAGCTGCGGCGACTCGTGACCGGTCAGGGTCTTCAGGTCGTGGACCAGTGCACGGGCCGCCTGCTCGGGGAGCAGCGCGGTGAACCACACGACGTGCCGCCACGCGAGGCCCGCGGCGCGGGCGTCGCTCATGGCGAGGTACCGGTCCGCCCCCGGACGGGAGGCGGACCGCACCAGGCGCAGCACCTCGTCGAACGCCACCCGCGCCGTCGCCTCCGCGTCCGCGGGCACGCCCAGGGCGGCCAGCGACGCCAGGTTGTGGCTCGTCAGGAGCTGGGCCTGCTCGATCACCATGCCGTTGCGCGTGACCGACCAGGAGTCGCCGCTCCCGGCGTCGGCCGCCCGGCGCCGGCAGATCTTCGCGAAGACCTTCTTGTCGTAGCCGTGCCGCGCGAGGTCGTCGAGGTCGTTCCCGAGCCCGTAGTACGTGAGGTACGCGGGGCCGGCGTGCGCCGCCACCAGCGCGGCGGCGGTCGGGAACCGCCCGGAGAACGCGTCCTGGAAGATGTCGGCGGCCAGCTCCGGCACCAGGGGGACGTCGAGTCCGGCCTGGCCCGCGAGGGCTTCGAGCTCGACCAGGAGCGGGTTGGGCAGCGGCGTGCCGCCGAACCACTCCAGGTACAGGCCGCCGATCTGGTGCAGGGCGGCCGCGGCGGCGTCGCGCGCCGCGTCGTCGACGGTCCGGTAGGGGGCGACGGCGACCACCCAGGGCAGCTCGGCGAGCTTCACCTGGGCGCTGAGGTCGGTCAGCAGCAGCGACCGCCGGCGACGGAACGCGCGGTAGGTCCGTGCCATCAGCAGCCCGAGGTCCGGGTCCGGGTAGGTCGCGGCGTGCTGCGCCCCGACGAGCTGCGGGGCGAGCTCGGCCAGGACCTCGGCCGACGGCACGACGCCGCGCTCGTGCAGCTCCTCGACCGTGGCCTGCGCCGCCAGCCCGACGATCCGCACCGCGGACGAGGGGACGGCCGCGCCCGCGGGTACCGCCTCGGTCGCCTCCCCGGCGGCGACCGGAACGAGGACGGCGTCCGGGTCGACCACGCCGCGGCGCGTGGCCTCGTCGTCGAGACGTTCGGCGACCACGTGCGCCACGGCCGCGTACGACGGCGCCCGCACGGCGTCCCGCCGCAGGTCACGAGCCCGTGCGAGGTCGGCCGAGCCGGGCGCGCCACGCTTGGCGGCCATGCTGCGTACCGCGTGGGCGACCCGCGAACGTTCGCCGTCGGGGAGGACGTCGTCGGCCTCGGCCCGGAGCGTCGCCGCCACCAGGACGCCGAGGTTGGTCTTGCTGCTGGTGTGCGCCGTGGTGCGAGTGTGGGTCGCGGCCAGTGCGCGGTACCGGACGGCGGCGTCGGCGAGCGCGGAGCGGTCAGGCAGCGCCGTCCCGCCGTCGGCCAGGGGCCACCACAGCGCCAGGAGCTCGTCCGCGAACGGCGCCCACACCGTCAGCGCCTCGCGCTGCGCCTCCACGCGAGGGTTCGGTGCGCGCGAGGCCAGCACCTCGTGCGTGGTCGCCTCCGACCGCCGGAAGACCTGACCGGCCGGCGCCTCGGACTGCTCCGTCGCGACCGGGTAGAAGCGGATCCGGTCCAGGAACGGGCCCACCTCTTCCAGCAGGGAGACCGCCGCCGGGGTGTCGCCCGCCCGGACCAGCCATGCGACCACGAGCAGCGCTGCGTTTTCCGGGTGCACGACGTCGTAGCGTCCGTCGTCGAGCATCGCCTCGAGGCGCGCGCGACCCTCGTCGGTCAGGAACCAGGAGTTGAGCCCGGCACGCGTGAGCGGCACGCCGACCTCGCGCGCGAGGTCGCGCTCGTCGTCGGCCAACGTGCCGCCCGCGGCGGCGCTGCCGGAGGCGAAGCCGCCGTGCAGCACGTCGAGCGTGACCCAGGCGGGCAGGCCGCGCACCGGTACGCGGGTACCCGTGGTGATCGAGCCGGCCAGCACCCCGGCCAGGTGCTGCACCCAGGCCTGGGCGCGCCGGTGCGCGCGTTCCCGCGTGGCGGCTTCCGGGTGGCCGACGGCGGTCTGCACGGCAGCGAACAGCTGCTGCTCCTCGTAGGACATGCCGACGTGGCAGGCTCCGAACCTGCGCCCTCCGGGATCAGCCCGGTGTTCTTCCCTGAACTACACGTCGTCGGCCGGCGTGGCGGGTGACGAACCCGCGCCCTCCCGGTCCAAGCCGGGTGCTCTTCCCTGAGCTACACGCCGTCGCGGGGATGACCGTAGCGGACGGCGTCCATCGGGGCGACGTGATTTGCCGACGACGCCCCGGCGCGCTCCGGGACGCCCCCGGACCCTTGACGCCCCAGGTTTCGCCCTCGTAATATCCCAACCGCAAGACTGCAAGAATTTGACAGACAACGAGCACAAAGCAGTGCACGTACTGCAACTCTGCACTCTCGCCCCCGGCACGCAGCCCTCCAGCGGGCTGCCTCGGTGGCGCCGACCCGATCCACCCAGGACGTCGACGCACCAGCTCCAGCCGGTCGCGCCGTCGTCGGGCGACGATGCCCGCGGGTGGCCGAGCCCGCCCCCGGCGGGAGAACGAGGACGTTCATGAGAATCCCCTGGAAGCACACGGTCGTGACGGGCGCCGCGCTGGCGCTCGTCGCGCCGCTCGGCCTGGCCGTCGTCGCGCACGCCGCGGACGCCACCAACCTCGCGCTCGGCAAGCCGATCACGGCGTCGTCCGTGACGCAGAACTACGTCGCGGGCAACGCCAACGACGGGAACACCGGGTCCTACTGGGAGGGTGCGGGCGGGCAGTACCCGGCGCACCTCACGGTCGACCTGGGTGCGGAGGCCGACGTCGAGCGCGTCGTCGTCACGCTGCCCCCGCCCGCCGCGTGGTCGCCGCGCACCCAGACGTTCAGCGTGCTCGGCCGCTCCGAGGGCGAGTCGTCGTACCGGACGCTGAAGGCCTCGGCGGCGTACGCCTTCGACCCGGCGAGCGGCAACAAGGTCGAGATCCCGGTGGACGCGGAGGCCGACGAGGTCCGCCTCGCGTTCAGCTCCAACACCGGCGCGGGCAACGGCCAGGTCTCCGAGCTGCAGGTCTGGGGCACGCCCACGGGCGATCCCGACCCGACCGACCCGCCGGACCCGACCGATCCCACCGACCCGACCGGCACCAACTACGCCCTGAACCGGCCGGCCGCCGCGTCGTCGACCGAGTGGACGTACGTCGCCGCGAACGCCGTGGACGGGCAGACGAACACCTACTGGGAGGGCGCCGGCGGGCAGTACCCGTCCACGCTCGACGTCTCGCTGGCCGCGCCCACGCAGGTCAGCAGCGTGCGGGTGCGCGTCAACCCCGACGGCGCATGGGGCCAGCGCACGCAGACCTTCTCCGTCTGGGGCCGCTCCGGCACGGCCGCCTGGCAGGAGATCAAGGCGTCCGCCGCGTACGCGTTCGCGCCGTCGAGCGGCAACCTCGTCGACATCCCCGTGAGCGGCACCGTCACCGACGTCCGGCTGCGGTTCACCGCCAACACGGGCGCGGGCAACGGCCAGGTCGCCGAGCTCGGGGTCTACGGCGCCCCGGCGCCGAACCCGAACCTCACGGTCACGGCCGTGACGGCGTCCCCGGCGTCGCCCACCGCGACCACACCGCTGACGCTCACGGCGACCGTGCGGAACACGGGCGACCGGGCCTCGGCGGCCACGACGCTGGACGGGAAGCTCGGCGGCAGCACGGCGGGCTCGGCGAACGTCGCCGCGCTCCAGCCCGGCGCGACCGCCCAGGTGCAGGTCGCTGCCGGTACGAAGCCCGCCGGTGAGTACACGGTCGGCGCCGTCGTCGACCCCGGCAACACGGTGGCCGAGCAGGACGAGACCGACAACGGGTTCACGGCCACGGCGAAGCTCGTCGTCGGCGAGGCGCCCGGGCCCGACCTGGAGGTCGTCTCGGTCACCTCCAACCCGGCCAGCCCCGCCGTCGGCGCGGCCGTCTCCTTCTCCGTCCAGGTGCGCAACCGCGGCAACCAGGCGGTCCCGGCCGGCTCCGTCACCCGCGTGGTGGCGGGTTCGACCACCCTGAACGGCACGACGCCGGCCGTTCCCGCGGGCGGCACCGTCACCGTCACGCCGTCCGCGACGTGGACGGCGACCAATGGCGGCGTCACGGTCACGGCCACGGCCGACGCGACCGACGTCGTCGACGAGACGAACGAGGACAACAACACCGGCACGCTCGCGGTGACCGTGGGCCGCGGCGCCGCCGTGCCGTACACCACCTACGAGGCCGAGGACGGGCAGCACACGGGCACGCTGCTCCAGACCGACCCGCTGCGCACGTTCGGGCACACCAACTTCGCGACCGAGTCGTCGGGCCGCGAGTCGGTGCGGCTGAACAGCACCGGCCAGTACGTGCAGTTCACGTCGACCAACCCGACCAACTCGATCGTGGTGCGCAACTCGATCCCCGACGCCGCGGGCGGCGGGGGACAGGAGAAGACGATCAGCCTCTACGCGGACGGCCAGTTCGTGCAGAAGCTGACCCTCTCGTCCAAGCACTCGTGGCTGTACGGCACCACCGACCAGCCCGAGGGCCTCGTCAACACCCCGGGCGGCGACGCCCGGCGCCTCTTCGACGAGTCGCACGCCCTGCTGAACCGGTCCTTCCCGGCGGGCACGGTGTTCAAGCTGCAGCGCGACGCCGGCGACGATGCCGCGTTCTACATCATCGACCTGGTCGAGCTCGAGCAGGTCGCGCCGCCCACGTCCAAGCCGGCGCAGTGCACGTCGATCACCGAGTACGGCGCGATCCCGAACGACGGGCTGGAGGACACGGCCGCCATCCAGGCCGCCGTCACCGCCAACCAGGAGGGCGAGATCGACTGCGTGTGGATCCCGGCCGGCCAGTGGCGCCAGGAGAAGAAGATCCTCACCGACGACCCGCTCAACCGCGGCACGCACAACCAGGTGGGCATCAGCGACGTCACGATCCGCGGCGCGGGCATGTGGCACTCGCAGCTCTACAGCCTCATCAAGCCGCACCTCGCCCCGGGCGTCATCAACCACCCGCACGAGGGCAACTTCGGGTTCGACATCGACGACAACGTCCAGATCTCCGACATCGCGATCTTCGGCTCCGGCGACATCCGCGGCAACAACGGCCAGGAGGAGGGCGGCGTCGGCCTGAACGGCCGGTTCGGGCAGAACACCAAGATCACCAACGTGTGGATCGAGCACGCGAACGTCGGCGTGTGGGTGGGGCGCGACTACACCAACATCCCCGAGCTGTGGGGCCCCGGCGACGGCCTGGAGTTCTCCGGCATGCGCATCCGCAACACCTACGCGGACGGCATCAACTTCAGCAACGGCACGCGCAACTCGCTCGTCTTCAACTCGTCGTTCCGCAACACGGGCGACGACGCGCTCGCCGTCTGGGCCAACCCGTACGTCAAGGACCGCAACGTCGACATCGGCCACGACAACGCGTTCCGCAACAACACCGTCCAGCTCCCGTGGCGCGCCAACGGCATCGCGATCTACGGCGGCTACGACAACTCCATCGAGAACAACCTGGTCTACGACACCATGAACTACCCCGGCATCATGCTGGCGACCGACCACGACCCCCTGCCGTTCTCGGGGACGACGCTCATCGCCAACAACGGCCTGTACCGCACGGGCGGGGCGTTCTGGAACGAGGACCAGGAGTTCGGGGCGATCACGATCTTCCCGCAGACCCACGACATCACCGGGGTCACCATCCGCGACACGGACATCGTCGACTCCACGTACGACGGCATCCAGTTCAAGAACGGCGGCGGCAACATGCGCGACGTCCGCATCACCAACGTGCGGATCGACAGGTCGAACAACGGGTCCGGCATCCTCGCGATGGGCGGCGCTCGTGGCAACGCGATCCTGTCGAACGTGACCGTCACCAACTCCGGTGAGGGGGACGTCGAGAAGGAGCCGGGTTCGCAGTTCGTGTTCACCGGGCAGTAGTTCGACGGCGGGGCGTCGGCACGTGGTGCCGGCGCCCCCTTAATACATGTCGGAGTGTGATCTTGAGTGTCAGTGGTGGCGCGTACCTTCGGAGGCATGGTGCTGCGACTCGAGGAACTGAGCGTCGACAATCTCGGCGACGTCCTGCGCCTGCCGCCGCAGGCCGCGGACGACGAGCCGGTCGCGCCCACGGTCTGGTCGGTCGCCGAGGCGTACGTCCATCCGACGGCGTGGCCCCGGGCGGTGACCGACGACGGCGTGGTGGTCGGCTTCGTCATGGCGAACTGGAGTCCCGAGGAGCCGGAGCCGGCCTTCCGCGCGGGCATCTGGCGGCTGAACGTCGCGACGGCGGCGCGGGGGCGCGGGGTGGGGCGGTTCGCCGTCGAGCAGGTCGCCGCCGAGGCCCGACGCCGCGGCGTGGACCGGATCACCGTCCTGTGGGACGCGACCCATGCCCGGAGCCCGGAGCAGTTCTACCTGAGGTGCGGGTTCCGGCCCACGGGCGAGCTGCTGGGCGAGGTGGTCGGGGAGCTCGACGTGCGGGTGTGAGGCGCGCCGCGCGCTTCACCCCGGGGGCCGTGGTGATCCTGCGGGTTTTTCCCACAATTGTCCGATCTTGGCCCGTAGGATTCCTTCTCATGAGAGCGCCCGTGCTCCGGATGAACGCGCTGGTGGCGGGCGTGACGCGACGCGGCGACAGGGGAGCACGGTGGACGAGCGGGAGTCCGAACGGACGCGCGACCTGAGGTTCACCGCGCCGGAGCCGCCGGCGTCGGACACGCTGCCGCTGGCTCCGCCGTCGGCCGGCGGGGCTGGGGCGCCCCCGCCCGGCGCGCCGCCGTCCGTGGTGCCGCACCCGTACGCACCGCACCCGTACGCCCCGGGCCCGACGCCGTACGGTGCGCCGGGCGGGCCGCCGGCTCCGACCAACTCGCAGGCCACCGCGAGCCTCGTGCTCGGTATCGCGTCGCTGTTCCTGGGCCTGCTGTTCGTGCCCTCGATCCTCGGTGTCGTGCTGGGGATCGTCGGTCTCGCGCGCTCGGGCCGCACCTCCCCGCCGACCGGGCGCGGGGCCGCGATCACGGGCATCGTCCTGTCGGTGGTCGGCGCGGCCCTCGGGGTCGTCACCGCGGTGACCGTCTCGAACCTCGTGTCGGACACCGCGCGGACCATCGTCGAGGACGCCGCCTCGGCGGCTCCCGAGGCGTCCGCGGGTCCCGACCTGGACGAGTTCGTCGCGGTCGACGCCGCGGAGTGGGAGTCCGTCGTCAAGCACCCGGGCCGGGCCGAGGGGCGCGCCGTCGTGGTCTACGCCGAGGTCGCGCGGTTCGACGGCACCACCGGCGACGACCGCTTCCTGGGCGGCGTCGGCGTCGACCAGCCTGGGTCCGAGCGCGAGCTGGAGGACCCGGCCGTCGTCGTCGGGGACGTGCCGCTGCTCGACGGCGTGGAGACCGGCGACGTGCTGCGGATCCACGCCGTCGTGACCGGTTCCCTGGAGCTGGATACCCAGCTCGGGGGACTGTCCGAGGTGCCGGTGCTGACGGTCGCGCAGGTGGAGGATGTCGGCTTCGTCGACCTGCGCGAGGACCTCGCGGTCGGCACGCCCGAGGAGGTCCAGCCCGGCTGGTTCTCGCTGCCGGTCACCGTGACGAACACCGGAAGCCGGCCGTTCACCTACAGCGCCACGGTCACCGCCGAGAGCAAGGACGGCGAGGAGACGTACGGCAAGGGCACCGTGTACGTCGAGAAGATCGGCGCCGGCAAGAAGGAGAAGACCACCGTCGACTTCTTCGACGAGGTCCCGGTCGACGCGGTGTTCCGCGTCGAGTCCGTGGAGCGGTACGCCGAGTGACGGCGGACGAGTGGCACCCGGACATGCGCCGTGACGTCCTGCCCGGTCCGTCGGCGCAGCTCTGGGGTCAGGTGTGGCGCGGCGCTGCCCTGGCATGGGTGCCGCTGCTCGTCGTGACCCTCTTCGCCGCGGTGCGTGCCGAGGACGCGGGCACCCCGGTCTATCTCTTCGTCTCGTTCGCGGTGTGGCTGGTGTGCGTGATGCTCGTCGGCGTGCGCGGTCTCAGACCTCTCGTCTGGCTCGAGGAACGCAGGCAGCGGATCGAGGCGGCCGCCGGGTACACCACGACGTTGAGTGATGACATCGCCGACGAGGCGATGGTAGAGCTCGACGTCGTGGACCCGCGGTCCGGGCGGGTGATCCGGCTGGCCGGTGAACGGATGCCCAGGGCGTTCTTCAACGACCGGCAGGCATTCATGAGTGACCGCCGTCGTCGCGCGCGGGAGGCGGCCCGTCAACGGAGCGACGTCGAGCGGTAGCGGTCAGTCCCACCAGAAGGTCCAGCTGTTCGCCCCGACGAGCGCGGCGGCATATGCGTCGAGCGACTCGTAACCGCCCTGCCACAGGTTGTCCGGGCAGAACGCGAAGTGCTCCAGTGCCACGGCACGGGCGTGGTCGAGGTCCTTCGGCGGCCGGGCGACCGACACCCAGAGCCTGTCGGACCCGAGGCCGACGACACGCACCCCGAACCGTTCCTCCCAGGTCCGCAGGGCCGCTGAGATCAGCTCGACCTGGTTGGTGTGGTTGCACGGTCCGTCCCAGCCGACGAGCGTGAGAGCGCCGGCGCCGGTGTCGGCGGGGATCAGGCCGAGGCGCCACCGCGGCGGTCGGCCGTGGAGGTCCGGGTCGTCCTGGAGATGGGCCGCGTACTGTTCGGCCATCGCCCAGGGGCTGTCCTCGCCGGTGCCGGCTGGTGCGAGCCCCGGCCAGGGGCCGGCGGGCCACTCCTCCTCAGGGATCTCGTCCTCGTCGTCCTCCTCCGGCTCCCGGTCCTCCTGGAGCCGGTCCCACAGCGTGCGCAGGGCCGTCTCGGGATCGACGTCGAGGCCGCCAGCCGTCCCGAAGAACGACCAGCGGTCGTTCCTGCTGTCGTCATAGTCGTGCTCCAGCAGCACCGGATAGAGGCCGGACCGCTCGTGGTCGTTCCGGAGCCGTGTCCACGTCACGCCCGCGGCGTCGACCGGTGCGTCCGACATCCACAGGAGGCCCCTCGCCGGCGCGGCGGACGGCGCTCTGTCGTGCTCGGCCGTATCGACAATGCGGCCGGCCGGCAGGGCCTCGGGCAGTGCCGGGAAGTTTGTGTGCGTCACGGCTCGCACGGTATCCGGCACCACTGACACGGGCCGTTGGCCGAGCAGGCGGAGGTCCGTATCCGGGCTGGTGGCACGTGGCGCGGGCCACCGCCGGTATCGACGACGTCGTCAGGGTGCTGACCGTCGCGCCGTCCGCTCCGTAGCGCCGACCGCCCTGCTCAGGGGTGCCGGCGGCGCGTCCGTCCGGGCCTGCAGGTCCACGCGGTGCGCCCCGCACCCCGTGCACCGGACGTAGAGCACGTGACCGGCCGACGTCGGGTGGCGCGATTCCGTGGTCCACGAGTGCTCGTGCCCGGCCTCGCGGGCGGCGTCGGCGGGGGCGCTGGGGCTGGTCAGGGGCGCGCTCATGGTGTCGCTCGTCGTCATGGCACCCACGATGCTGTAATGGCCTTATGCATCTCAACCCTTACGGCGAGTACGCGGTGCTGCTCGCCGCGTCCCTCGCCAACGACTGGCCGGCGGACCGGGCGGGGATCGAGGCCCGCACGCGCGAGTTCGGCATGACGATGGAGTTCCGGGAGGCGCCGGCGGACCATGCGCGCTCGCGCCAGGTGATCGACGACTGGCTCCGCGTCGTCGACGCCGCCGACCCGGGGGAGCGCGCCGCGCTGCTGAACGCCCAGATGGCGGCGGTCGCGGCGTACCCGCGCCTCACCGACCACGACGGCGAGGGCTGGCACCTGCACTACCGCGACGACAACCAGGTGCTGTCCGCGGTGCTGCGCGCCGTGATCGGCGTCGGCACGGCGTTGCACCTGGTCACGCGGGGGATGCACCGGCTCGGGCGGTGCGCGTCGGAGCCCTGCGCCAACGTCGTCGTCGACGTGACCCGCAACGGGCGGCAGCGGTACTGCTCGGTGCGCTGCGCCAACCGCGCTGCCGTGCGGCGGCACCGCGAGCGGGCGGTCCCGTAGGTCCCGCAGGAGCAGGGCGAGGCCCGACGTCGTCCAGGAGACGCCCAGCACTCTCGGAGAACTCCGAGCCGCCCCGGGGCGCAGGCATAGGCCGACCGCGTTCCATCGGTTCGCATGAGCACATCGACCCACCACCCACGCCGCCGGCGCCGGATCGCCCTCGCGATCACCGCCGGCCTCCTCCTGCCCACGGTCGGCGGCGTCGCCTGGGCCGCCGACCGGTACCTCGTCGAGCACGTCGAGATCGCCGACGTCTCCGCCTACGAGGCCGAGCAAGGCGTCACCTCCTCCACAGGCGGCGCCGACGACGACAGCAGCTCCGACAGTGACGCCGACGCAGCCGACGCCGACGCGACGGTCACCGACGACTCCTACACCTCGGACGACACCGGGATCACCGTCAGCCAGGTCAGCACCGGCGAGGGCGACGACACGGTCACCTACTACGTCGCCGACGTCCAGGTCGACGACGCGACGCAGCTCCGCTCCGCGTTCGCCCAGGACCAGTTCGGCACCAACATCACCGACGAGACCAGCGACATCGCCGATGACGTCGGCGCCGTGCTCGCCGTCAACGGCGACTACTACGGGTTCCGCGACACCGGCATCGTGATCCGCAACGGCGTCGTCTACCGGGACGACGGTGCCCGCGAGGGCCTCGCCTTCTACACGGACGGCCACGCCGAGGTCTACGACGAGACCACCACCACGGCCGACGAGCTCGTCGCCGACGGCGTGTGGAACACCGTCTCCTTCGGCCCCGCGCTCGTCGAGGACGGGTCGGTCGTGGACGGGATCGAGGACGTCGAGGTCGACACCAACGTCGGCAACCACTCCATCCAGGGCGAGCAGCCGCGCACCGCCATCGGCGTGATCGACGAGAATCACTACGTCATCGTCGTGGTCGACGGGCGGCAGGAGGGCTACAGCCGCGGCGTCACCCTCACCGAGCTCGCCCAGATCATGACCGACCTCGGCGCCACCACCGCGTACAACCTCGACGGCGGCGGGTCCTCGACGCTCTACTTCGACGGCGAGGTCGTCAACCAGCCGTCCAACGGCGGCGAGCGCGCCACCTCCGACATCCTGTACGTGGCGGGGTGAGGGCGGTGTCCGTCGGCCCGGAGCCCGTGACCCCCGTCGTCGTCGTGCCCGCCTACCGGCCCGACGCGCGGCTGACCAGCCTGCTCGACGGCCTCGCGGCGCGCGGCCTCACCGACGTCCTGGTGGTGGACGACGGCTCCGGTCCCGCCTTCGCCGACGTGTTCGCCGCCGTCGAGGCCCGGGGCGTCCCCGTGCTGCGGCACGACCGCAACCGTGGCAAGGGCGCGGCCCTGCGCACCGCGTTCGCGCGGCTGCTGGCGGGCCCCGGCACCCCCGTTGTCACCGCGGACGCCGACGGGCAGCACACCCCGGACGACGTCCGCGCCGTCGCCGACGCCCTGGTGGCGGGGGCGGGCGACGTCGTGCTCGGCGTCCGATCCTTCTCCGGGCCGGACGTGCCGCTGCGCAGCCGTGTGGGCAACACCGTCAGCGCGCACGCCTTCCGGCTCGCCACCGGCGTCCGCCTGCCCGACACCCAGACCGGGCTGCGCGGCTACGCCCCCGACCTGCTCCCGCGTCTCCTGGCTGTGCCCGGCGACCGGTTCGAGTACGAGCAGCGCGTGCTGCTGCGGGCCACGCGCTGGCCCGTCCGGCTCGCCCAGGTGCCGATCACCACCGTCTACCTGGAACGCAACAGCTCGTCCCACTTCCGGCCGCTGCACGACTCCGCGAGCGTGCTGGGCCCGCTGCTCGCCTTCGCCGCCTCCGGCCTGACGGCGTTCGTCCTCGACGCCGCGCTCCTCCTCGCGCTCCAGGCGCTCACGGGATCGCTCCTCGTGAGCGTCGTCGGCGCCCGCCTCGTCTCGGCCGGCGTCAACTACCTGGTCAACCGCCACCTCGTCTTCCGTGCCGGACGACGCGCCCCCGCCCGGCGGTCCGCCGTGCAGTACGCGACGCTCGCGGGCCTGCTGCTCGCCGCGAGCTACGGCATGCTCGACGCCCTGACCGGCACGCTCGGCGTGCCGCTGTTGGCGGCCAAGGCGGTCACCGACGCGACGCTGTTCCTGGCGGGGTACACGGTGCAGCGGCACGTGGTGTTCGCGGGGGACGAGAGCACGGTCGCGCCGGCTCCGGTGAGCGTCGTCCCGGCCCAGCGGCGGATGTCAGTGGCGGGAGGCAGGATCGTCAGTAGCGCAACCCCATCTGGAGGACGGCATGGCTGACACACCCACCACCCCTCGGACCTACCCGCACGGCGTGCCGAGCTGGGTCGACCTGGAGACGTCGGACGTCGACGCGGCGCTCGGCTTCTACGGCGACCTGTTCCACTGGCGGTTCACCGAACAGCTCCCGCCCGGCGCGCCCGGGCGCTACGTCGTCGCGTCGCTGGACGACTCCGGCGGCACGTCCGTCGCCGCCATCGCCACGCCGTCCGCGGGCCTCGACGGCGAGGTCGCGTGGCACACCTACCTCGCGGTGGACGACGTCGACGCCGCCGTCGCGCGGGTGACCGAGTTGGGCGGCGTCGTCAGCTCGCGGCCGGAGGACGTCGGGCCCCCGGACCACCGCGCCGGGCGCATGGCGCGGATCGTCGACCCGCAGGGCGCGCCCAGCCGGCTCTTCCAGGCGGACGGGCGGCCCGGCGCCCAGGCCGTCAACGCGCCGGACACCTGGAACTTCAGCAACCTGTTCACGCCGGACCTGGACACCGCGCTGCGGTTCTACGGCCCGCTGCTCGGCTGGGAGCGCACCGACGACCTGGGGGCGGGCATGGCGCGCGTCCCCGGGTACGGCGACCACCTGGCCGCCACGGTCGACCCCCGCATCAACGAGCGGCAGGAGGGTGTGCCGCCCGGCTTCTCCGACGTCGTGGCCGGGATGCTGACCGGTGAGGGCCCGGCGCACTGGCAGGTGACGTTCGCCGTCGCCGACCGGGACCGGTCCGCCGCGGACGCCGAGCGGGGCGGAGCGACGGTGCTCCACAAGGAGGACGGCGAGTGGAGCAAGGAGGCGCTGATCCGCGACCCGTTCGGCGCCGAGCTCGTGCTCGCGCAGTTCGACCCGCCCGAGTCGTACCTGGAGGCGGAGCGGCAGGCCCCGAAGGCCTGAGGCCTCCGGGGCGGACGGCGCTACGCGACGAACGTGTACCGGCCGGAACCGACCCGCACCAGGACCGCGCCGTCCTCGGCCGCGACGTCGCGGACCCCCTCGGCGCGCCCCAGCGGGCGGCCCTGCTCGGTGACGGCGTCCGGGTCGTCGACCGGCAGGCGCACCGTCGCGGTCGACCCCACGGGCACGGTCACGCTGAGCCGGAGCCGCCCGCCCGTGCGCCGCCACGCGCTGGACACGGTGCCGTACGGCGTCCGCACGCTCGCGCTCGCCCGGTCCAGGTGCTCCGTGACCGCCGGGGCGATCGTCAGGTCCCGGAACCCGGTCTCGGGCGAGGCCTGGATGCCCGCGACGTGCTGGTAGAACCAGTCGTCCACGGTGCCGAGGAAGTAGTGGCCGTAGGAGCGGGCCTCCCGCGACCAGTGCTCCCACATCGAGGTCGCGCCGCTCTCGATCATGTAGCCCCAGCTCGGGTAGCCGGTCTGCACGGCGAGCTGGTAGGCGACGTCGGCGTGCCCGTGCCGGGTCAGCACCGGCAGCAGCCACTTGGTGCCGAGCACCCCCGTGTTGAGCTTGGTGCCCTTGGCGCGCACGTCGGCCACGATGCTGTCCACGACCCGCGTCGTCGTCGCGGCGTCCGGCACGAGCCCGAACTCCACGGCCAGCACGTTGTGCGTCTGCCGGTAACCCCGGTCCCCGGTGCCGCGGTAGTGCCCGGCGTCGGCGTCGAGGAAGGCGTCGTTGAAGGCGGCCCTGATCGTGGCGGCGTTGCGGGCGAAGTGCTCGACGTCGGCCGCCTTGCCCAGGAAACCGGCGCTGCGCCGCATCGACGTCGTCATCGCGTAGAGGAACGCCGTGGCGGAGACCCGCAGGTCCTCCGGCGCGTTGCCGCCGGCCGGGCTCGCCTCGGGGCTCACCCAGTCGCCGAGCCGCGCGTCGGGCACGATGCCGCCCTGGGAGCGGTCGAACTCCAGGTCGACGTACCGCTTCATGCCGTCGTAGCAGTCGGTCAGCACGCGGGTGTCGCCGCCGTACTGGTAGAGCCACCAGGGGATCATCACGTACGCCGCGTGCCACGGCGGGCACACGCCCCACTCGCCCCAGTCGCCGGAGCTCGGCGCGATGACCAGCGGGCGGCCCGCCTCGTCCCGGGTCTCGTGCACGTCGCGCAGCCACTTGGCGAACAGCTCGTGCACGTCGAGGTTGACCAGGAACATCTCGGCGCCGACGGCGGCGTCGCCGGTCCAGCCGTTCTTCTCGAACATCGGGGTGTCGGTCGGGATGCCGTGGATGTTGTTCTTCAGCGTGTCCACCACGGCCCGGTGCGTGCGGTTCATGATGTCGCTGGAGCTGTCGAACGTCCCGGTCTCGGCGGCGGCCGTGTGCACCACCCGCGCGGTGAAGGCCGACAGCGGCGGCGGCCCGTCCTGCGGCCAGCCCGTGACCTCGATGTACTGGAAGCCCTTGTACGAGAAGCGCGGCTCCCACGTCTCCGGCCGCGCGGTGCCGGCCAGCGTGAACCGGTCGGTCTGGAACCCGGCCTGGAACCCGCCGTTGTTGCTCAGGTTCACGCGCCCGGCCGCGGTCAGCTTCTCGCCGTGGGCGGCCCGGACCGTCGCGCCGGCCGGACCCGTGACGGAGTACCGCACCCAGCCCGCGATCACGCGCGGGAACTTCACCACGTACACGCCCGGCTCGGGCTCGGTCACCTCGACGGCGGGCAGCGACTCCGTGACCTCGATCGGCTGCTGACGCTGGTTGACCAGCACGCCCCGCGGCCCGGGCGCCACGGTGACCGGCGCCCAGCCGGCGTCGTCGAACCCGATCGTGTCCCAGCCGGGCAGCGCCCGCCGCGCGTCGAACCGCTCGCCGCCGTAGAGGTCGTCGAACACCGTCGGACCCGCGTGCAGGCGCCACGTCCCGTCCGTGACGACGCGCTCGACGCGCCCGCCGGCGTACTCCAGGCGCAGCACCGCGCGCGCCACGGGCTCGTCGTGCCACGGCGGCGCCTCCCAGCGCCACACGTTGCCGCCGGTCATCCCGTAGAAGCCGCGGCCCAGCTCGACGCCCAGTGCGTTGCGGCCCCGGCGCAGCCGCCGCGTCACGTCGGTCGCGGTGTACTGCACGGTGTCGTCGTAGTCGGAGAACCCCGGCGCCAGCACGCTGTCGTCGGCGGGCCGCCCGTTCACCGACACGGCGGCGTACCCGCCCGCGGCCAGGTACAGCGTGGCGCTCGCGAGCCCGGCCCCGACCTCGATCTCCGTGCGCAGCAGCGGCGCCGGCTGCGGGTCCGGCGTCGGCAGCCGCACCCCGCTGCCCCACGGGCCCGAACCGTAGGTCGCGATCTCGGCGGCCTGCTCCCAGCCTGCGTCGTCGAGGTCGGGGCGGGCGAAGTCGTCCGCGAAGTCGGTGGCGGCCTTCCACTCGTCCCCGCTGGTCAGGGTCGCGGTGGTCCCGTCCGAGTAGGTCAGGCGGACGACGGCGAGCACCGCGCCCGCGCTGACGGCGTCGTTGGTGCCGCGTACAGCGAGCACCGTGCTGGACGCGCCCCCGGACAGGTCAGTCGCGAAGAAGCGCCCCGCCTGCCAGCCGTTCTCGGCGGGCTCGGTGCCGCCCACCTCGGTGCCGTCGACCCAGAGCGTGAAGGAGTCGTCGGCCGTGATCAGAGCCTCCGCCCGGGTGGCGTGCGCGCCGTCGGGCGCGGGCCGCGTGACCCGGAACGCCCGGTCCTGGCCGGGCAGGTCGCCCTCGGCCGCCCACATCCACGCGGCGCCGTCGAACCGCAGGTCGGTGACCTGGTCCGGGACGCGCTCGTTGCCGATCCAGGCGGCGCCCGCCCAGTCGTCGTCGGCGTACAGCCCGGTGCGGAAGCCCGACGTCGCCGACGCCGCCCCGTGCGTGGTGACGACGTCGACCCGCCAGGTGTGCTCGGTCGCGGCGTCGAGCGAGGGCCCGGCGTACTCGACGTTGGCCGACTCGGGGGAGCGCACGACGCCGCTGTCCCAGACCGTGGTGGGGCGTGGCCCCGTGGTGCTGACCCGCAGGCGGTACGACTTCTGCTCGACGCCGCGCCGCTCGGTCGCGACGGTCCAGGAGAACCGGGGGCGGTCGACGTCGATCCCGAGCGGGCTGGTCTTCTTCTCGACGAGGGGGTCGGTCAGCCGGAGGGCGCCGGGCTGGCCCGGCAACGCGGCGGCGGTGCCGGCTGTGCCGACGGGCAGGGCGGCCGACGTCGACGCGACGCCGGCGGTCTTGAGGAACGTTCTGCGGTCCAGGGCCATGACGCCTCCAGGCGGGTGCGGTGTCGAGAGAACGAGCTCCGTTGCAACGTTTCAAACACGCGGTCGCCAGTGTAGGGGTGCCGGGTCGCCGGGGACCAGGGGGTGAATCAGGCCGTTGAGGCCCGCGGTTCGCCCGGAGGCTGGCCGACCCGCCCGGTGTGCTGGGACGACCGGCGATTACGGACCATGCACCTGCTGCCAGGGAGAGCGCTGTCCTGGCAGCAGCTGCATGGTCCGGTTTGTCCAGCCGGGTCAGCCCGTCAGCCCGCCGCCGGGAACGCCTTCCCCGGGTTCAGCAGCCCCCGCGGGTCCAGCGCGTCCTTGATCGCCCGGTGCATCGCGAGCACCGCCGGGCTCAGCTCGGCCGCCGCGCCCGGCAGCTTCAGCAGCCCGACGCCGTGCTCGCCGGTCACCGTGCCGCCCAGCGCCCGGCACTCGTCGACGATCCGGTCGAACGCCGTCTTGGCGCGGGCCTTGGCGGCGTCGTCGCCGTCGGGCGCGATGATCAGCGGGTGGAGGTTGCCGTCGCCCGCGTGCGCGATGTTCGCGATCACGACGTCGGCCTCCCGGGCGATCCGCTCGATCCGGCTCAGCATCTCGGGTACGGCGCCGCGCGGCACGCAGACGTCCTCGGTGAGCACGGGGCCGAGCCGTTCGAGCGCGGGGTAGGCGAGGCGGCGCGCGAGGAAGAGCCGGTCCACCTCGTCCGCCTCGAAGGCGCGCTCCACCTGGGTGCCGCCCGCCTCCTCGAAGAACGCGGCGACCCGGTCGGCGAGGGCCTCGCCCGCGGCGCCGGGTTCGTCGACCTTCGCGAGCAGCAGCGCGGCCGCGCCCTCGGGGAGCGTCCAGCCCTGCCAGTCGGCGACGGCGCGCAGGCAGGTGCTGTCGATGAGCTCCAGCGCGGCGGGCACGATGCCGGCGGCCGAGACGGCGGCGACGGCGTTCCCGGCGTCGGCCAGCGAGGGGAACCAGCCGACGATCGCCCGGTCCTCGCGCCCGCCGAGCGGGCGGAGCTTGAGCGTCACGTCGACGACGACGCCCAGCGTGCCCTCCGACCCGACCATCAGGCCCGTCAGGTCGTAGCCGGTGACGCCCTTGGCCGTGGTCCGGCCGAGCCGGGCGACGGAGCCGTCGGCGAGCACCACCGTCATGCCGAGCACGTAGTCGCGGGTCACGCCGTACTTGACGCAGCACAGGCCGCCCGCGTTGGTCGCGACGTTGCCGCCGATGGTCGAGATCGCCTGGCTCGCCGGGTCCGGCGGGTACCAGAGCCCGTGCTGCGCGACGTGCCGGCGCAGGTCGTCGTTGAGCACGCCCGCCTCGACCACGGCGTACCGCTCCGCGGCGTTCACCTCGACGATCCGGGTCATCCGCTCCAGCGACAGCACGACGGCGCCGGCCATCGCGTTCGCCCCGCCCGACAGGCCCGTCCCGGCCCCGCGTGGGACCACGGGCGCGCCGTACTCGCCCGCGATCCGCACGGTCGCGACGACGTCGTCCAGGCTCGTGGCGAGCACGACGGCGGCGGGCGTCGCGTGGTCGGCCCACTCGGCGTCGTCGTGGGCGTAGCGCTCGACGTCCTCGGTGAGCACGGCGCCGTCGGGCAGGCTGGTTCGCAGGGCCGCGGCGAGCGCGGGGGAGTCGGTGCGGGTCATCGTCTCGGATCGTAGCCCGCCGCCCAGGGACGGTTGCCCGCGGAAACCTGACCTGCGGAAACGCTGCCATACTTTCCGCGCCCCGCTCCGGAACCCGTACGGAAGAGACTCCTCATGGAACACGACCAGCTGGTCGATCCAGGTGTTGCCCGCATCATGTCGTCCTACCTGACCTGCGAGGTCGCCACCATCTCGCGGTCCGGCACCCCGGTCGCGTGGCCGGTGTCCGGCGTCTGGCGGCCCGCCGACCAGACCTTCGTGCTGTCCACGTCGATCGGGTTCGCCCAGAAGGCGCTCAACGTGCGCCGCGACCCCCGCGTCGCCCTCCTGTTCTCGGACCCGACGGGCAGCGGCCTGGACCTCTCGGTGCCGGACCGGCCGGGCCAGGTGCTGCTCCAGGGCGAGGGCGAGAGCCCGGACGAGATCGTGACCAGCTTCGCGCGCAACGCCGACCTGTGGCAGCGGATCTCGTCGGCGCAGCCGTCGTCGCGCGCCCTGTCGACCGGGGGGCTCGTCCGCCGCCTCCTGGACGTGTACTACATGCGGCTGATCATCAGCGTGACGCCCGTCGTCGTCACGACACGCCCGGCGCTGCCCGCCCCGAGGGGGCCGCTGTCCGTCCCCGCGATGCCCGGCCTGCCGGCCCCGGTCGCCCGGGAGCTCGGCAGCTTCACCAGCGGCGTCCTGGCCCGGCTCGACGACGACGGGCGGCCCACCCTGGAGCGCGTGGTCCCCGTGGCCGCCGACGGCGGCCTGCTGGTCCCCGGCGTCGACGCGAAGCCGGGTCCGGCGAGCCTGCTCTTCCACCGGCACGACGAGCAGCTCGCCGGGAACCGGAGCTTCGTGGTGCTCGGGGAGCTCACGGTGTCTGACGGCGGCGCGTCCGAGGGCGGTGTGTCCGACGGCGGCCTCGTGTTCCGCCCGGAGCGCGTCGTCGAGGGCGTCCGGACCGCGGGCCTGCTGACGCCGTTCCGGTTCGTCCGCGGCCTGCGCGCCCGGGCCCAGGCCTACCTGGACCGGCGGGGCCTGGAGCGCCCGACGGTCGCGTGGGAGGAGCTCGACGCCATCCACGCGGCCGTCGACGCCGCGCGCTGACGCCCCGGGGGCGCGCCTGCTGGACCAGGGCCTACGGGACCAGGATGGCGCGCCCCCGGACCCGCCCGGCGTCGAGGTCGTCGATCGCCGTCTGGAAGTCGTCGAGCGCGTACTTCGCGGTGTGCAGCGTGACCGCGCCCCGGGCGGCGAGCACCATCAGCTCGCACAGGTCGTTGTACGACCCGACGAGGTTGCCGATGATGTTGATCTCGCTGGAGATGACGTCGATGGTCGGCACGTCGATGTTCTCGCCGTACCCGACCACGTGGTAGTCGCCGGCCTCGCGCAGCATCCGCAGGCCCTCCGACGTCGCGCCGCCCTCGCCCACGAAGTCGACCACCACCTCGGCGCCGCTCCCGCCGGTCGCCGCGAGCACCTCCTCGACGTGCGCGCCGTCGGCCACGATCCCGTGGTCGGCCCCGATGTCCAGGGCGAGCTTGAGCGCGTCGGGGTTGCGGTCGACGACGATCAGCTCGGCCGGGGTGAGCGCCTTGAGCACCTGGATGCCGATGTGCCCCAGGCCGCCGGCCCCGATGACGACGCACCGGTCGCGCGCCGTCAGCCGCCGGGCCGCCTTCGCGGCCGCGTGGTACGCCGTCAGACCGGCGTCGGCCAGGGCGGCGACGTCGGACGGCTCCAGCCGGTCGTCGATCCGCACCACGCTGCGCGCGGAGGTACGCAGGTACTCCGCGTACCCGCCGTGGGTGTCGATGCCGGGGAACGCGCTGACCTCGCAGTGCACGTCGTCGCCGGACCTGCACGCGCGGCACAGGCCGCAGGTGATCAGCGGGTGCACGATCACCTTGTCGCCCTCGGCGACGTTGGTCACCGCGCTGCCGACGGCGTGTACCCACCCGGCGTTCTCGTGCCCGATCGTGTACGGCAGGGTCACGCCGGACTTCTGCGCCCACTGCCCCTCGAGGATGTGCAGGTCGGTGCGGCACACCCCGGCCCCGCCGATCTTCACGACGACGTCGAACGGGCCGGTGGGCTCGGGGACGTCGACCTCGGTCAGCTCGAGGTTCTGGTGGTAGCCGACCACCTGGACGGCTCGCATCCTGGTCATGACGTGTGCTCCTTGGTGGGGGACTGGTCCTTCTCGGACCCGGGGTAGCGGGTGCGCAGCAGGCCGCGGCAGAAGTGGGCGTTGCCCTCCACGGAGATGCGGGTGGACCGCGCGCGGCGCAGCGCCATCGGCGCCCGGTCCGGCGCGTAGCCGGTGTTCTCGTGGTCGACCAGCACCAGCGCGTCGGCGTCGTCGGGCAGGCCGATCGCGGCCCGACGGCGCAGCAGGGCCGCCGTCGTCGCGTCGTCCGGGAGGTCCCAGAGGCGGATGGTGCCCAGCTCGGTCACCTGCACGGCAGGCCGGGCCCGAAGCAGCGCGGTCAGGGCGCGCTCCATGGCCGCCGTGTGGGCCTTGCGCCGGAACGTGGTGCGCAGCTCGTCGAGGTCCTGCTCGGCCTCGTGCTTGAACGTGCCCCGGTACCCGGCGTCGGCGGCGAGGCCCGCGTTGATGATCGCCGAGTCGTGGTGGTCGTCGAGCTCGACGACGACGTGCGTCACGCCGGGCAGCGCCGTCAGGGCGTCCTTGCTGTCGGACGCCATGAGGTAGGCGAAGTTCGGCGAGCAGAACGACGTGGGCATCCGCAGGTGCACCTCGACGCGGCCGCCGTCGAGCGCGACCGAGCGCACGAACCCGAGGTCGGTGATCGGCTCGTCCAGCTCCGGGTCGATGACGACGCCGAGCGCGCCGCGCACGTCGGCCTCGGTCGGCACCCGCGTGAGCGTGCTCATCGCGCGCCCGCCAGGTCGGCACGCTCCGGCTCCCGCGGGCCGACGGCGGGCTCGCCGGCGTCGGGCAGCCGCAGCTCCTCCGGCACCTCGATGCCGTACATCTTCGCGGCGTTCAGGCCCAGGATCTTCTTCTTCTGCGCGGTGGTGATGGGGCCGTACTCGGCCGACATGTCGTCCGGGATCTGGAAGTCGACGAACGCCTCGACGAGCCAGCGCGGCGTCCACAGCGCGTAGTCGGAGGAGAACTGGATGCGGTCCTCGCCGACCCAGTACAGGAGCTCGCCCATGATCTGCGCGAAGTAGCGCGGCCGCGTGTGGATGAACGGCATCGCCACGGCCAGGCCGCCGTGCACGTTCGGCTCCTGCGTGGCGATCCAGCAGAAGTCCTCCAGCCGCGGCAGGCCCACGTGCTCCACCACAAAGTTCAGGTCGGTGAAGTCGCTGGCCACGTGGTCGATGTCCGCGACGTCGAACGCGTCCCGGTCCAGGGGCCGGATCGTGGGGCCCTTGTGCACGTGGATGTTGGTGATGCCCAGCTCGCGGCACGCCTCGAAGTACCGGTACGCCCAGGGGTCGCTGAGCTTGTAGCCGCGCGACTCGCCGTGCCACTCCGCGGTGTAGAGCTTCACGCCCTTGAGGTTCATCCGCTCGGCGTCGGCCCGGAGCTGGTCCAGGCCCGCCTCGCCGTTGCGCGGGTCGAAGTGGTGGTTGTACGTGAGGCGGCCGGGGTCGGCCTGCGCGAGGGCGAACGCCTCCTCGGTCTGCCCGAACCCGTTGACGTAGAACTCGCCGAGGTGCGCCGGCTGGAAGATCGCGTGGTCCACGTAGCCGTCCTCGAAGAGGTCTCTCTTCAGGCGCTCGCCGCCCTGGTAGAGGTACTCCTCGTACGACCACTTCTCCGACTCCGGCGACAGGTTCGCGTGGTAGTCGTAGAAGCAGTCGATGAACTGCTTGCCGTGCACGTTGCGCTGGTTCTCCGGCCGCGCGTCCCACAGGGCGATGTGCGCGTCGACGATGAAGTAGCGCTCGCCGTCCTTGGTGTACATGCTGTTCTCCGTCCCTCGGTGACCTCGTCGACACCGACTGCCGCGAACGTATGTCGGCGCGGGACGGCGCAGCAGGGGTCCGGTGTCTCAATCTGAGACGGCGGCCCGACGGCGGCATCGCGGGCCCGGTTGTAGCGTGGGCCGGACGCCAGGACGGACTGACGGAGGCTCCGATGCGCGAAGGGCACCTGCCGGAGCGGGCACGGCTGCATGACGCCTCCGTCGTGCCCGTACCCCAGCGGCTCCTCGACTCCTGGCAGCGCAGCGAGGAGTACGGCGTGCCGCTCGACGACGTCGAGCCGGTGTTCACGGGTACGTACGACGACGAGTCGCTGTTCTTCGAGTGCGGCCGCGAGGTGCTGACCAACCTGCACCGCACGCTCGCGAACGAGCCCGTCAGCCTCATGCTCACCGACGCCGACGGCCTGGTGCTCAACCGGCTGAGCGGGGACCGGTCGCTGCTGCGGGCGCTCGACGCCGTCCACCTCGCGCCCGGGTTCTCGTACGCGGAACGGGAGGCCGGGACCAACGGCCTCGGGCTCGCGCTGGCCGACCGGGCACCGACCGTGGTGCGCGCTGACGAGCACTACGCGCTGAGCCTGTGCACCTACACCTGCGCGGCCGCGCCCGTCCTGGACCCGCTCACCGGGCGGGTCGAGGGCGCCGTGAACCTCACGACCTGGTCGAAGTCGTCGAGCGACCTGCTGCTCGCGCTCGCCCAGTCGGCGGCCGGGACGACGGCGGCGATGATGCTGGCCCGCTCACGCGGCCGGCGGCCCCGGCCCCAGCCGCGCGGCGAGGTCTTCCGCATCGAGAAGCCCCGCCTGGAGCCGGGCGC
This sequence comes from Promicromonospora sukumoe, assembly GCF_014137995.1. Taxonomy (NCBI): domain Bacteria; kingdom Bacillati; phylum Actinomycetota; class Actinomycetes; order Micrococcales; family Promicromonosporaceae; genus Promicromonospora; species Promicromonospora sukumoe. Next base: position 3,282,268 of record NZ_JACGWV010000001.1, on the reverse strand, counting down.
CGGGACCCTGGACGGGCTGTCCGGGCCGTGGACCGAGGCCGCCGCGCGTGCGAGCGCGGGCGTCGCCGAGGGGCGCGTCGTCGCGGCGGTCGGCGAACCCGGGTCCGGCCGGGCGACGCTGCTGGCCCAGGCGCTGCGGTCGGTCCGACCCCGGGACCGCATCCTGGCGGCGAGCGCTCCGGCGCCGCAGGACATCGAGCCCTGGCTCGGCCTGTGGACCCCCGAGCTCGACAAGCCGCACACCGCCGTCGTCCTGCGCGACGTCGAGGCTCTGCCGTTGTGGGTCGCCGAACGGCTGCGTGACCTGGTGCTCGCGGCGCGGGCCGGTTCCGTTGGCGGTGGTGGTGCCGGCTCGGCTGATGGCGGTGGCGGTGCTGCCGGCGGCGACGCCCCGCGGATCGTCCTCGCGGTCACGGCCGAGCGCCTGGAGGACGTCCCGGCGCCGCTGGCATCCCTGGTCGAGTCCGTGGTCGAGGTGCCCCCGCTGCGCGAGCGGCCCGACGACGTGCTGCCACTGGCCCGGCAGATCGCCCGCCGGCTGCGGGGGCACGAGATCGTGTTCACGCGGACCGCCGAGCGTGCCCTGCACAACCACGCCTGGCCGGGCAACGTGCGGGCGCTCACCGACGCGGTCCGGTTCGCGGCGACGCGCGCCGACGTCGTCGACCTGCGGCACCTGCCGCCCGAGGTGCTGTCCGGCACGTCGCACCGGCTGTCCCGGATCGAGGCGTTCGAGCGCGACGAGATCGTGCGGGTCCTGAGCCGGCACGCGTCGTCGATGAAGGCCGCCGCCGACGAGCTCGGCATGAGCCGGGCGACCCTGTACCGCAAGATCTCGCAGTACGGCATCGACATCCCGCGCTGACCTGACATTCCGCGCTGACCCGTCAGTCCTCGCGTCTCGGCTTCGACGAGCGGAGCTTCTTCGTCGCCGACCGCTGCTTCTTGGCGGTCAGCCGCCGCTCCTTCGAGCCTCGGGTGGCGCGCGTCGCCTTCCGGGTCCGTGGGCCGGGTGCCAGGCCGTCTGCGATGAGCGCGACCAGCCGCGTGGCGGCGGCGTCGCGGTTGCGCCGCTGCTCCCGGTGCTCGGAGGCGACGACGGTGAGCACCCCGTCCACGAGTCGGCTGGACAGCCGCTCCGTGAGGCGCTCGCGCTGGGTGTCGTTCAGCACGGCCGAGCGCGCGACGTCCCAGGACAGCTCGACGCGCGAGTCGGTCGTGTTCACGCCCTGCCCGCCCGGGCCGGAGGAGCGCGAGAACCGCTCGGTGAGCTCGGCGCGGGGGATCGTCAGTGCGCGGCTGACGTCGAGACCGGGGCGGACGGGGGAGGGCATGTGCCCCATGGTCTCGCACCGGATGGAGCACCGACGTCGGGGTCGCCCTACATGACGTACCGCTGGACCGGGTGGTCCCAGGACTCGGTGCAGTAGAAGAGCTGGAGGTTGGTCCAGTTGCCGAGCACCAGCCCGGTGGGCTCGCTGCACTCCCGGCCGCGCGGCTCGGCAGCCGGAGGCACGAGATAGCTCGTGGTGGTCGTCCGGTCCGTGTGGGCGACCTCGGTGCTGGCCAGGCTGAGCAGCGGGCTGAGCGGCGTACCGCAGTCGCAGACGAAGGCGCCGAAGTACGGTCCGCCGACCCCGCAGTCCGCATGCCATCCGCCGACCTTGGACCCGTCGGCGAAGGACCGCACGCGGTTGTAATGGCTGTCCAGCTCGTCGTCGCGGCGTTGCGCATGGTCGTCGAAAGCCTGGCCGAGCACCCAGGCCGGCGGGTACTCGGTGACACGCTCCGGGACGAGCCGGCAGGGGACCGGTACATAACCCTTCGAGATGGTCTGGTCTCCCGCCGGACGCGGTACGTCGGCCAAGACCTCGGTGACGTCTTCCGACCGGCGCCAGACGACCATGAACCCGGCATCGGGTAGCCCAGTACGGAAGTAGTCCATGTCGAAGGCATCGACGTTGTCGTCGGGACACCACAGGATCTGCAGGACGTCCCTGTCCTTGGGGTGTGCCAGCTCCGGGAAGTCGCGGACCCAGAGCTGGAGCACCGCGACCAGGGGGATGGCCTCTTGGTCGTAGGGCACCTGCGCCGTCGGCCACGGCTCGTCGGCCGGCCACAGCAACGGTCCGCCGATCGACGACTCGTGTACCTCGGGTGTGCCCGGGCGCGGATGCAGCAGCGTCGTCGTGCGCTCGTACCCGGCCAGCTCGGGAAAGACGGTGGTGATGTCCGACGGCGGGGGCGGAGTGTTCACGGGACCGCATCCTGCCAGGGGATCTGGACGGGGCGCTTCACGGGGACCGCGGAGGACGCTGCGGTCGTCAGCGTCAGGTGGGGTGGCTCCAGGAGAAGTCGGGTCGACGTCTTCGGGCGCGGGCTCGACCCGGGCGTGATCGGCGGGGTGGCGGGCTCGGTCGGTAGGCGATCGCGCCATGGGCCGTGGTGGTGTGGCAGCCGATCGAGTAGCGGCTGCGCGGGGTGCGGTCGTGTGCGGGGCCGGTCATGCCGACGGCTGGGGTCCATGGGGGTGCCGTGACGCGGTCGGGGGTCGAGTCGAGGTCTCGGCCTGTCTGACCGGTTGCCAGTGAGCCGTCGGGTGCTGCGCCGGTGGAGTTCGTGTCAGGGGCTGCGGTCGCGTCTCGGGTCTTGCTCGGCCTGGGTGGTGTGGGCGCGACCGAGACATAGGTGTGCCCGGTCGGTGTGATGGTCTCGACGGCGTGGAGTCCGTCGAGCTGGGTGGTCTTCTGTGACCAGCCGGGTGCCTGCTTGGCGTGGTTGCATCTGGCGCACAGGCTTTGGCCGTTGTCGAGGCTGGTGGGGCCGCCGTCGGTGTGCGGGGTGATGTGGTCTGTGTGTCGGATGGGGGCGTCGCACCAGGTGGTGGCGCAGATGCCCTGTTCCCTGGCGCGCAAGAGTGCTGCGAGGCCCTGGGGGTGGAACCGGGACGTCGACGTCGTGGCCAGCAGTCGGCCGTGTGGGTTGACGTAGATCGAGCGGAGCCAGGCGGTGTCGGTGTCGATCGCGTGGGCTGCGAGGTGTCGGGCGACCGGGGCCGGAACGACCCCCGCGCCGACGGGGGCGCCCTCGACCACCACGGCCGGCTGGTTGCCGTCGGCCAGCAGGGTCTGGTCGGACACGAGGAGGTTGATCGTGACCGGCACGTCGTCCGCGTGCCCGGGTTCGCGGGCGGTGACACGTTCGATGAGGGTGTCGGCCATGATCTGCCCGGTTCCACGTTCGTCCCCGCCGGCCTTGAGGGCTTCGGCGTGGGTCTTGAGCTGGGCGTAGGCCTGCACACCCTGCGCCATCGGGACCAGGGCGGTCAAGTAGACCATCAGGTCGGGCGCCGGACGCACCGAGACCCGCCGCTCCGAGACGGCCTTGGCGTTGCGCTTCACGCAGGCGTGCACGTCCAACTGTGCGGCAAGTTCCTTGATCCGGGCGATCAGCCGCCGGGTCCCCATCCGCGCCAGTTCGGCCAGATGCGCGGGACCACAGATCTCCTCGTCGACCAGCGCGCGGTGCTCCAGCGACAGGTGCGAGGTCTCCCGCACCAGGAGCGTGGCCCGCCATTCCGACAGCACCCCGGACTGCAGGGCCGCGAACGTGTGCGGCATCTGCGTGACCCAGACCCGGGACGTGCTCACGAACCCGGCACCAGCATGCGGGCTCACCCGCAACGCGGCACCGACCTGGTTCGGCACACCACGACCCTGCCGCTCGGCCCGGATGCTCTGCCGGGCCTCGTCAGCACGAGTGGCTTCGTCCAACACCACAGCCAACCGGGCCTGGGTCGCCGTGATCGCGTTCTTCACGGCCTCCAGCTCGGCGAGCAGGTCCACCCACTCGGCCTGAACAGCACCCGAGACAAGACCACCAGACCCAACATCGGCGGCACCAGGCAGGATCATGCCCGCCAGTGCCTGACGCACCGCCCGCACGCCCGCCAATCCATCGACGGCGTCGGGCGGCGGAGCGCCGTCGGGCAGCACCGATCGAGCAGGCTCCCTGCCCGCCGATCCTGGCACTCCACCCGTCCGCGTCATGCCATCAACGTATGGCACGCACGTTCGCACCGCCCGCCGAGCCGACCCCGATCTGCCCACAGCAGAAACGGCCGCCCGGCTTCCGGACGAGCGGCGGCCGGCGCCCCCGATCCGCCGCTGACGACCTAGATCCCGACCGACCCGTCGATCGCCTCCCGGATCAGGTCCGCGTGCCCGAGGTGCCGGGCGTACTCCTGGATCAGGTGGAGCAGGATCCACCGCAGCGAGGCCTCCTGGCCCTCCCAGAACGGTTCCTGCGCGAGCGTGCCGAGGTCCTCGGTCTCGGCCACGATCTGCTCCGTGCTGCGCTGGGCCTCGTCCAGCCAGGTCAGGAGCTGCTCGGGCGAGTCGTCTGCGGCGGTGGCGAAGGTCCAGTCCTTCCGCCCCTGCTGCGCCTTGTACTGGGCGTACCAGGTCGGCGTCTCGACCGTCCCCGCGAACGTCACGTTCACCCAGGCCTGCTCGATGACGGCGAGGTGCTTCAGCAGACCGCCGAGCGACAGGTCGCTGGGCGCATGTCGGTAGGCGAGCAGGGTGCCGCTCAGCCCCGAGACCTTCCAGCGCAGCGTGTCGCGCTGGAACGCGAGGATCCCCAGGAGGGTCTGCTTCTCGTCGGCGGTGAAGGGGGTGTCGAAGCGCTCTGCGGGGTCGGTGATCGTCCTCATCCTGGAACCGTAGCGACGTCGGCCCGTGGGGTGGGGTGGGCTTCGTCTAGGTTCGGGGGATGACCTCCCCGAACCCGCTGCGTACCGGACACCTGCGCGTCGCCGACGGCAACGAGCTGTACTACGAGGCGTTCGGCAACCCCGACGGCCCGGCCGTGCTCTGGCTGCACGGAGGTCCGGGCAGCGGGTCGATGGCGGGCCACCGCCGCCGCATCGACTCGGATCGTCAGCAGGCGGTCACGTTCGACCAGCGGGGGTGCGGGCGCAGCCGCCCGCTCGTGACGGAGCGGCTGGACCTGCTGGACCAGAACACGACACCGGCCCAGATCGAGGACATCCAGGCCCTGCGCCGCCACCTCGGCATCGAGCGTTGGACCGTGACGGGCGCGTCCTGGGGCAGCACGCTCGCGCTCGCCTACGCGCAGGCCCACCCCGAGCGGGTGAGCGGGATCGCTCTCTTCGCCGTCACCAACACGTCGACCGAGGAGGTCGAGTGGATCACCGAGGCCATGGGCCGCGTCTTCCCCGAGGAGTGGGAGCTGTTCGACGGCGCCGTCGACCGGGAGCCGGGCGAACGCCTCGTCGACGCCTACGCCCGCGCGATGCGCGACCCGTCGCCCGACGTGCGAACGAACGCGGCGGCCGCGTGGGGGCGCTGGGAGGACACCCACGTCTCCCTCGGACCCGGGTGGAGCCCCGACCCGCGCTGGCAGGACCCGCCCGTGCGGGACGTGCTCGCCACGCTCGTGACCCACTACTGGTCGCACTCCGGGTTCGGCGGCGACGAGATCCTGGGCCGCATGGACCGGCTCGCGCAGGTGCCTGGTGTGCTCATCCACGGCCGGCACGACATCTCGGGGCCCGCCGTGACCGCGTGGCGGCTGCACCGCGCCTGGCCGGGGAGCGAGCTCCACGTGCTCGGTGACGGGCACGGCGGGCAGGACTCCGTGGTCGAGCTGACGCGCGCGATCGCGCGCTTCGCGGTCTAGGCCCGCCGTCCAGTTGCGCCGTCCAGGACAAGCCCCGGACGACGCCGCGCCGCAGACTGGGACCCATGGCGACGACGAGCGCGGGCCTCCTGCCCTTCCGGCGATTGCCCGACGGCGGGGTCGAGGTGCTGCTCGGCCACATGGGCGGGCCGTTCTGGGCCCGCAAGGACGCCGGGTCGTGGTCGCTGCTGAAGGGCGAGCTCGAACCCGGCGAGGACGCCCACGCCGCCGCGCTGCGCGAGGCCGCCGAGGAGCTCGGGCTGGAGCTGCCGCCGTCGTCGGGCCCCGGACCTGGTGCTCGGGGAGGTGAAGCAGCGCGCCGGCAAGGTGGTGCACGCCTGGGCGCGCGAGTGGCCGCAGCCCGGACCCGACCTGAGCCGGATCAGCAGCAACACGGTCGAGATCGAGTGGCCGCCCCGGTCCGGCAGGCGCATCGAGATCCCCGAGATCGACCGCGTCGCCTGGTTCGCGCCCGACGAGGCACGGCGCGTCGTCGTCAGCGCGCAGGCCGCGTTCGTGGACCGCCTCGTCGAGGCGCTCGCGGAATGACCGACATTCCTTTTCACCCGACGTCGTGACCCCTACGATCACACGATGGATCCCAGGCCCTCGAGCAGGGCACGACGCGTCATCGCGAGGTTCGGACGATCGACGGCCGGGGCGCTGAGATCCGGTGAGGAGCCGGTCGCGCGGTTCAACAGGAGTGCGTACGTCGCGCTCGGCGTCACGGTCCTGGCAGTCGTGGGGGTCGTCATCGGCTGGTTGCAGCTGCGCCACGACACGACGGCGTCCACGGTCGACGACGTGTCCCTGGTCGCGTCCGTCGACGAGAGCTACCCGTTCCCCCGGTTCGTACTCGACGCCTCGGTGGACCTGACCGACCTGCCGCAGCCGCTGGAGCTCTACTGCCAGCCGGAGCACGTCCGGTGGTTGCAGGACCACGGCACGCGCGTGGCCCCGATCACGATCGAGCTGACCAACACGGGCAGCGGCGGCGAGTACGTGCGCGTCTCCGACCTGCGTTTCCAGCGGGACGAGAACGCGCCGGACGCCAAGCCGTCCTTCGTCTTCGACTGCCGGTCTGCGGGGCTCGCGGAGGGGCTCAGCGCGACGCTGGCCCTGGGGGAGACCCCGGCGGACGACACGCTCACGGCGTTGCGGGAGGCTCAGGACGTGCCGGTCGCGTTCAACCTCGCGGCGGGCGAGTCCGGGTACGTCCAGCTCGGCTTCGGCCCGACGGCGCAGTCGGTCGCCGGCGACGTCGTCTTCGAGGTGGCCGCCGGCCAGGAGGTGAGCGACCGTCCGGTGGTGCGGGAGGGCACCGAGAAGTCGTTCGTCCTCCCCGGTCTGGGCACCCGGGAGGAACTGGTCGTGGCGCCGTCGACCCACCGCCGGGTGTACCAGTGCTCGATCGAGCACGGGCAGACCAACTGGAACTGCACGCCCACCGAGATCCAGGACGCCGTCGCCCAGCTCGCGTCGGACGCCGAGTTCACCGCCCCGGAACGAGCGGTGGAGACGTACGCGGCACCCGAGATCGAGGCGATCGTCGAGGAGTACGCGTGCCAGGACGCTTCCCGGCTCGGGGGTGAGGTCCGGGACTTCGTGAACCTCTATGTCGGGGAGAAGCTCATGGACCCGACCGACCTCGAGGGCGACGAGGTTGGCCCGACCGAGTACTCCCTCCTCAAGTCTTCGATCCCCGCGGTGGTCGAGGCCTGCGGCGCGGAGTACGCCGCCGAGACCGCGCGCGCGATGGTCGACACGACGGGCATGACGGCGGACGCGGGGAGCGCGCTGATCGCCCTGGCCGACGCCGGGGACGGCTCCCGGTAGGTCTCCCGGCGAGCCTCCCGGACCACAGAGGCGGGCCCCGGCGCCGTGCCGGGACCCGCCCCTGTTTACCTCGGATTCAGCCCAGGATCAGGGCTCGATCGTCGGCACGAAGTTGTCCAGCAGGAACTGCCCCTCGTCGCCCGGCGGCAGCTCGCCCATGAACCGGCTGACCACACCGGTCTCCTCCGACTGGACGAAGACCTGGAAGTCGATGGTCTCGACCCCCGGCGCGCCCCAGTGACCGGTCTGCGCGGCCGTGAGCACGGCCTCCGACGCACCGTCGACGTCGATGTACGAGGCGTAGTACCCGAGCTCGTTCAGCACCTCGGGGTCGGGCATCTCCTGGTCGTAGAACGGCGACTGCATGAGCACCCGCCAGTGCAGGTCGCCGAACTCGTCGGAGTAGATGGTCTCCGGCGACTCCCACTCGTGGCCGGGGCCGCCGTCGCCCACGACGGCGCGGCCGGTCCAGTCGGCCGGGAGCTTGTAGCCGACGCCGTCCGTCTCGGTGGACTGCCAGGTGTCCGTCGCGCCGTCGGTGGGCTCGCCCAGCTTGATCGGGATGCCGACCGGGTCGCACCCGGGCGGGTCCGCGACGTGGCTCGGCGCGTGCGCGGCGACGGCGGAGCACGCCACCTGCGACGGCGCGGCGACGGCGGCCGTCGTCGCCCCCGTGGTGAGGCCGACGACGAGGCCGGCCGTCAGGACGATGGAACGTGCCTTCTCGTGTGTGTGTCTCATACCCCCTACGACGCAGCGGGCGGGTGAAAGGTTGTGCGGGTGACCACCATCGACGTGCCGCCGACCCCGGTCGACCTCGTCGCGCTGCGCGAGGCGCTGGAGGCGTCCTGGGACGAGCGGACGTCGTACGGCGGCGTCCGGGAAGAGGGCAACCCGGCCCTCGGCCAGTGCTACCCGACGTCGCGCGTGGTGCAGCACTTCCTCCCGGCGGCCGAGATCGTCAAGGGCGTCGTCCGGACCCGGTACCGCGACGAGGTCCACTTCTGGAACGAGGTGCCGACCGACGTCGGCGTGCTCGCGGTCGACCTGACCTGGCAGCAGTTCCCGCCAGGCTCCGTCGTGACGGAGCGGCGGGTCCTGGACCGGGACGGGCTGGGTGACAGCCCGCCCACGGTCGCCCGGTGCGACCTGCTGCTGGCCCGGGTCCGGACGTACCTCGACGCGCGGGTCAGCGACCCCGCGCCGTGAGGAACTGGTTCGGGCGCAGGGCGCGCGACACGATCCGGGTGTCGCCGATCCAGCCGTAGAAGCCCTGCCCGTACTTCTCGGCGGACTGCGTGCCGCCGATCGCGAACGGCTTGCCGAGCGTGGAGATGCCGCGCGACTCCTCGGCGGCGTTGCGCACGATCTTGGAGCCGTCCACGTACATCACCGTGTGCCGGCCGTCGTTGACGAGCGCGACGTGCATCCAGCGGCCCACCGGGATCGCGTGGCTCCACGACGTCGGGTCGGCGTCGACGGGCACGGGGTAGACGACGAACTGCAGGAACCGCTCGCCCGACAGGTTGAGGCTGCACGTGGGCTCGTCGTCGGACCATCCGCTGTGCTTGCCGGCGTCGCCCGCGCGGCCCTCCCAGCTCAGGATGCCCATCCAGGAGTGGTCGCCCTCGAAGGGCTCGGGCAGCTTGAGGAACGTCTCGATCGTGTAGCCGGACTCGAACGTCGCGCTGTTCACCGGCGCGTCCGGCCCGGTCCGCAGCACGGCGCCGCGGTCGGGGGACTTGCCGCCGTCGAACCGCAGGCTGGCGCGGGCCGGCTGCGCGTCGTGGTGCTCGGCCGACCAGGTCAGCGCGTTCCGGTCGCTGGTGTGCAGCAGCTCGGAGGTCAGGTCGTTGCCGTTCCCGGTGAGGTCGCGGGCCACGGTGCCGGGTGCCACGTGAGCGCCGTCCGACCCCGCCGCGGCCAGTCCGGCCTCGTCGAAGCGCCAGTACGCGACCGTGCCGCGCGGCATCACGGCCGACGGCGGCAGCGGCGCGGGCAGCACCGGCGGCGCGAACGCCGCGAAGCGCTCGTCGAAGTCGATCTCGACGGTGAACCGGTCGACGTCGCCGCTCAGCTCGACGTGCTCCGCCTCCAGCGGCGTCGGCTCGTCCTTGGCGAGCAGCCAGGGCGAGAACGTCTCGACGTCGATCACGCCGCGCGCCAGGTCGAAGCCGTAGTACCGCACCATGCCCGCGCCGCCGTAGTAACGGTCCTGGTAGTTGGTGATGTGCAGGTGCACGGGGTGGCCGGCGTCGTTCGTCAGCGTCGTGCGGCCCGACGGCCAGTAGTGCCCGCCGAGCGCGAGGAAGATCTGGTCGTTGCCCTTGATGAGGCGGTCCCAGAGGCGCTGGCCGTTGTCGGAGAGGTGGGCCGTGCCGTCGTCCTCGGCCCAGACCAGGTCGTGCGTCGTCAGGATCGCGGGCAGCGCGGCGTGCTCGTCGAGCACACCCTGGGTCCAGGCCAGCCCGGCGTCGGACAGGCGCCAGTCCAGCGCCAGGACCAGCCACTCCCGGCCGCCGCCGCGGACCACGTGGTAGCTGTTGTAGCCGTCGGGGGAGGAACCGCCGTAGGTCTCCATCCGGCGGAAACGCTGGGGTCCGAACGTGCGCAGGTACGGCGAGTCGCCGCGCTGGTCGTCGCCGCTGACGTCGTGGTTGCCCGCCAGCACGCTGTACGGGAGGCGGCCGGCGGCGTCGAACGCGCGGCTCGCGGCACGCATCTCGGTCTCGGTGCCGTGCTCGGTCACGTCACCGAGCTGCGTCATGAAGACGATGTTGTCCTGCGCGCGCTCGCGGTCGAGGTGACGCAGCGTGGCACGCACGGGCTCGGCGTCGGAACCGCCGTCGTCCAGCAGGTACTGCGTGTCGGGGAGGACGGCGATGGTGAACCGCTGGGCGGTCGTGTCGGGGCGCCCGCCGTGCGGGGTCGTCGCCGACGGCGCGGCTGCGGCGGTGGCCGGCGTCGTCCCGGCGGCAGCTGCCGACAGGATCGGGACGGCGGCTGCTGCCCGGAACAGGGACCGGCGGGAGAGGCTGTTTTCCACGGGTGAGATCGTGGCGCCGTCGTCTGGCGCCGGGGTGACGCGCGGCCTAACGGAGGCTGACGATCGGGCTCCGTCGCGCCCGGTGCCGGCCCGGCGGCCCCGGATCTGTTCGGCAAGCGCGGCGCGGGAGCCGGTGCGACGATCGAGAGGCGGGGGCGCTCGATCGTGCCAGGAGGATGAGGATCACGATGACCACGTTCACCGTCTGGAAGTTCGACGACCCCGAGGGCGCGCAGGCCGCGGCCTCGAACCTCAAGCAGGCGGCCTCGGAAGGGCTGATCACGGTCGTCGACCACGCCGTGGTGTCCTGGCCCGTCGGGCAGGCGACCCCTACCACCAAGCAGGCCCACGAGGGCGAGTGGCGCGGCACCGGGTGGGGCGCGTTCTGGGGGCTGCTCCTGGGCACCCTGTTCTTCATGCCGCTCATCGGCGCTGCCGCCGGTGCGGCGATCGGAGCCCTGGCCAAACACACGGAGGCCGTCGGCATCGACAAGACGCAGCTGGAGACGATCCGGGAACAGGTCACGGTCGGCACGTCCGCGCTGTTCGCCGTGACCCAGGACGGCGACATCGACCGCGTGGGCGAACGCTTCCACGGCATGCGGGGCAAGCTGATCGCGACCAACCTCACCGACGCGGAGCGGTCGACGCTGCTGGAGACGTTCGGGAGCTGAGGCCCTGGCCCGGCGAGGGTTGTGCCCGCCGGTCGTGTCAGTGGGTGCCCGTACCGTGCGGAGCATGAGCATGATCGGCGAGTACATGCGCCTCGCGCCGCACGACCTTGACCTGGCACTGGCGGACCCGGAGGCGATCCGGGACCTCATCGACGAGCTGTGGGACCTGCAGGATGCGGGCGCGGAACCGGACCAGCGCCTGATGGACATCGACAAGGCGTGGCACGGGCTGGTTTTCGTGCTGCAACGCGCTGGTGTGCCGGCCGCCGTCGTCTACGGGGACCAGCCCGTGCCGGACGCGGACGACTGGGGTTATGGGCCGCCGTCGTGGCTGAGTGTGGAGCGGGTCGCGGAACTGTCGACGGCGCTCGGCGGCCTGGACGCGCAGGCCGCGGTGGACGCGGTGCCGTCCGCCGACCTCGTCGAGGCCGACGTCTACCCGCAGGGTGCGTGGGCCCAGGAGGACGGCAAGGACTACCTCGTCGGACACCTGAAGCGACTCACGGAGTTCTTCGCCGAGGCCTCCGACGCCGGGATGGGCATGCTCGTCTGGATCGACTGAGCGGCTGGCCCCGGCTGGTCGCGTGCGCCGCGGCGAAATGCATTCCCAGGTGCTTATAAGAGGCCCAAGGAATTGTCCACCGGGAGCGGTAAACATTGCGTGAGCGCAACCCGCATTGCGTGAGCGCACAACGAACGAGCTCCCCTCGCGGAATACCCGCGAGGGGAGCTCTTCTGCTGGGGGAGTGATCCAGCGCCGCTATCGGCAGTCCCGGACGGGGCCTACCTGATCAGCGGTATCGCACCAGGTCAGAGACCCAGCAGCTGCAGAACCTGCTCGAGGGTGCAGCCGAGGTTGTCCAGCAGGTGCGAGATGATGTCGACGAGGCTCATTGGAGCTGTGTTCCTTTCACACAATGGGGATCACTGGACGACGTCCAGTGAGTCGAACGGTGTGTTCGCATTCCATACGTTAAGTACGCGACGCGGACACTGCAACGTGAAAGGGATATTGGTGCTTAAAGCGCGAAATGATTCGCGCTGTGATAGCGGAGGGGCGCGTCGATCCGCGGGCATGGACGTGAGGGGGATGCCTCGGATCAGGGCAGCCACCGGCGTGCCAGACTTCCAGCATGTCTGTGCCCGCGCTGCTGCTCCCGTCTCCGGTCGAGGTACTGGACGACGAGCGCCTCGACGCAGCAGGTGTGCGACTTCTGCTCAAGCGGGACGACCTGATCCATCCGGACCTGCCGGGCAACAAATGGCGCAAGCTCAAGTACAACCTCGAAGCTGCTCGCACGGCAGGTGCCTCGAAGCTGCTGACCTTCGGCGGCGCGTACTCCAACCACGTCCGGGCAGTAGCTGCGGCCGGGGCGTTGTTCGGTTTCGAGACGATCGGCGTGATCCGGGGCGAGGCGTACGACCCGCTGAACCCGTCGCTGCAGTTCGCCGTCGACCATGGGATGCGGCTGACCTACCTGGACCGTCAGACCTATCGCCGCAAGACGGACCGAGAGGTGACGGATCGGCTGCACGCTGAGTTCGGCGACTTCTACCTGGTGCCCGAGGGCGGCAGCAATGCGCTGGCGGTTCGTGGGTGCGCCGAAATGGTCGGCGAGATCACGGAGGGTTTCGACGTCGTCTGCTGCGGGGTCGGTACCGGCGGCACTCTGGCCGGCCTCGCGGCCGGGCTCGGGCCTGGGCAGCGTGCCCTCGGCTTCTCGTCGCTGAAGGGCGGGGGCTTTCTCTCCGACGACGTCGCTGCCCTCCAGCGCGACGCGCTTGGTGAGGCGACCGTGAACTGGCAGGTCGAGACCGGCTACCACTTCGGTGGGTACGCGAAGTCCACGCCGGAGCTGGGCGCGTTCGTCGACGATTTCCTTGGTCGCCACGGACTGCGGCTGGACTGGGTCTACGTCGCCAAGATGATGTACGGGATCTACGACCTTGCTGCGAAGGGCGAGTTCCCGGTCGGGACGCGGATCGTCGCGGTGATCACCGGGCCCGACTTCGATACTCAGGCGCGGTCGTAGAAGTCGCGTTGGGCGGCTCTGCTGGTCGATCCTTCCTGCCAGGTCAGGGTCCACTCGCCGGCGTTCACGCTGAATCTGCGTCCGAACCCGAGCCACATGCCGTGCATGCTGCGGCCACTGGGATCTATCACCATCTGGAGCGCACCGTGGTAGCTCGCTCCGCGGTATCGGCCGTCCGGAGCGGTCGTCTCGCGCCACGTGCCCGTCGCGACCGGAGGGTCGAGTGCCAGCTCCAGCCGGATCTGCGAGCCGGTCGAGTGCGGCAGTCCTTGGGCGATCCACCGCGTGCCGTGCTGGCGAGCAACCACGTAGTGCTCGTCGACTTGTTCCTCGTCCTGGCTGGAGCTGCGGTACCGGTACTGCGAGTGCCAGATTCCTTCGACGCCGCTCTCGGTGGTTGACATGCCTGGCGCGGCGGCTGGGTCAGCGCCCGCCAGCGGCGTGGACGCTGCCGCCAGGGACAGGCCGGCCGAGAGCTTGAGCAGGACCGAACGCCGCGTGTCCGGAGCGCCGGAACGGACCGCCCACGCGGTCGTCAGACGCGCCAGCTCGCTCACGTCCATCTGGTCCAGCGAAGCCAGGAGGCCGCTCAGTTCCACCTGGGTCGTGTCCCGGGCATCGTCGTCGGGGGACAAGTCCTGGGAAAGGGTCTGGAGCGCCCGGACGTCGCGGAACGTCGCATCGCGGTGCCGGAAGTCCGCGCAGTCCCTGACCAGGTCCGACAGGGCGCACTCGTAGAGCTCGGCGAGGCGCGCGAGGACGTCGAGCGAGGGAGCGTGACCGGTCGGCGCCGGCCACTGTTCCCAGTACGAGAAGTTCTTGAACGTCTTGGGGTCGTCCGGCCAGCGCTCGTTCCACCTGTCCGCAGCGTCCTGCTGGCTCCAGCCGTGCACCATGCGTAGCGCCGCCCGAAGGTTCACGCCGAAACGTCCGGTGAAGACCATCGCGATCTCGGACCACGTCCGTTGTTCGGCGCGCAGCTGTTCGGCCAGGGCACGCTGCTCGGCTTTCCTGCTGCGCGTCTTCATGGTCGCCCCCTCCACATCTCCCGGTGAGACGGGGAAATCCTGCCACGAGCCTCACGCCTGCGCAGGGTGTTCTGAGCGGCGCATCGGACCTTGGATTGACCTCATGAGAGCCGAAATTCGCGACAGGGCAACGCCAAACCGCAGTCGGCGTCGAACCCCTGGATCGGCTCCCGTCCGTGCGACCCCACCGAAAGCGACCATGACCATGAACGAGCAGGACGACCAACGACGCCAGCCGCTCCTGGCCGCGCTCGACATCGACGGCACGCTGGCGCGGCCGGCCACGATGCAGATCGACCGGTCCGTGCGCGACGCGATCGCCCGGTTCGTCGCCGCCGGCCATCACGTGGTGCTGTCATCGGGGCGATCCCTGGTCGGCGTGCTGCCGATCGCGAGGTCGCTGGGGCTCGCCGAGGGCTGGGCGGTCGCCTCGAACGGTGCGGTCACCGTCCGCCTGGACCCGCGGACCCGGCGTGGCTACGAGCTCGACGACGTGCAGAACTTCGACCCGGGGCCCGTCGTCCGGTCGTCGCGCGCCGAGCTTCCCGGCCTGCAGATCGCCGCGGAGCGGGTGGGCTGGGGCTACGACGTGACGCACCTGTTTCCCACGGGGCAGCTCAACGGCGCGCAGCAGATCGTCTCCGCACGAGACCTGGCGGGGCGGGAGACGACCCGGCTCGTGCTGCGCGGGCCCGGTGCCGGGCGGCTGGCGGAGCCGGTCCGGGCCGCCGGGCTCTCCGCCGTGCTCGCCGAGGAGGACTGGCTGGACGTCACGGGCCCGGGGCTGAGCAAGGCGACGGCGCTGGAGAAGGTGCGGGCCAACCTCGGTGTCGAGCCCTCGCGGACGGTGGCGATCGGCGACGGGCGGAACGACCTGGAGATGTTCCGGTGGGCCGCCCACGCCGTGGCGATGGGGCACGCGCCCGCGGTGGTGCGGGAAGCGGCCGACGCCGTCACCGGAACCTTTGACGAGCACGGGGCCGCCGTCGCCCTCGACGCCCTGCACGCTGACACGCTCCACGCCGACGCCCTGCACTCCGACACCAGGCCAGCCTTTTCATAGTGATGCTATAGAATCACCGGCATGGCGAGGCAAAAGGACCCGGCCGTCCGGACCCTGCTCCTGGAGCGCGCGGCGCGGATGCTGCGCGAGCGGGAGCCCATCACGCTGCGGTCCCTCGTCGACGGCACCGGGGTCTCGACCATGGCGGTCTACACCTACTTCGGCGGGATGGACGGGGTGTGGCGCGCGCTGCGCCAGGAGGGCTTCACGCTGCTGGCGGCCCGGTTCGAGAAGCTCGCCGTCCCTGAGGACCCCGTCGAGGACCTCGTGGCCGGGGTGGCTGCCTACGCGGTCAACGCCCTGGAGCACCCCGACCTGTACCGCGTCATGTTCGACGCGACCGTCGAGCTGGAGGACGTCGAGGCCGCCGAGGCGACCCTCGGGTACCTCGTGCGGGCCGCGCGCCGCTGTCACGACGCCGGCCGGATCGCCGAGGACACGGACCCCGAGCGGCTCGCCACCGAGGTCTGGACCGTCTGCCATGGCATCGTGTCGCTCGTCGTCAGCCGGGTCGCCTCACGGCGCACCCTCGCCTCGGGCATCCCGCTCCTCACCGCGGTGATCGTCGCCGCCGGCGACGATCCCGCGGTGTGCCGGCGCTCGGTCGAGGCCGGCTGGGCCGCGCTACGGCCGCCTCAGGGCAGGACGGCGATGGCGTCGACCTCGACGAGGTAGCCCGGCGCGGCCAGCGCGGTGACGCCGATCCAGGTGCTCGGCTGCTGGAGCTCGACGCCGAGGGTGGCGGCCGCGCGCTCGCGGCCGACGACGAACTGCTCGGCCTTCTCGGCGTCGAGCTCGACGATGTAGACGGTGACCTTGGCGAGGTCGGCCGCCGTCGCCCCGACCGCGTCGAGCGCGGCGG
Source organism: Promicromonospora sukumoe (assembly GCF_014137995.1). Lineage (NCBI taxonomy): Bacteria > Bacillati > Actinomycetota > Actinomycetes > Micrococcales > Promicromonosporaceae > Promicromonospora > Promicromonospora sukumoe. The sequence continues at coordinate 3,266,023 of NZ_JACGWV010000001.1, read as the reverse complement.
CGATGTTGAGGTACGCCTGCTCGGCCTGTGCGGCCACGTCGCCCGCGCCCACGAGGTTGCCCTCGGTGTCCCAGGACACCTGCCCCGCGAGGTACACGGTGCGCGAGCCCTGCGTCTCGGCGACCTGGTGGTGGACGTCGACCCGGTTGACGCCTTCGGGGTGTACCAGCTTCACGGTCATGGCCTTGCCTCTTCCTGTGTGTCTCTCCCTGCGGACACCGATAACATAACACGGCAATGCTATGTTATCGGGGTGGCGCTGGTCACACGACCTCGGAAAAAGACGTCTCACCGTCGCGCCCCGGACCGTAGGGTCCGCAGGTGAGCGACTCCCTGGCCCTGCACGACGTCACCTACGTCGCCGGCGGGAGGCGCATCCTCGACGGGGTCTCGCTGCGCGTCGGCCCCGGCCGACGCACCGGGATCATCGGCGAGAACGGCACCGGCAAGTCCACCGCCCTGCGGCTCCTCGCCGGGGACCTCCACCCGCACGGCGGGCACGTCGAGCGACCGGCCGACGTCGGCTACCTCGCCCAGGAGCTGCCCTTCGTCCCCGACTCGACCGTCGGCGAGGTCGTCGACGACGCGCTGCGGCCCGTCCGCGACGCGCTCGAACGCCTCGGCGCCTCCGCCGAGCACCTGGCCGGCGTCCCGGCGCACGCGGCGGACCACGAGACGGCGTCCGCGGCCTACGCCGAACGGCTTGCCCAGGCGCAGCGCACCGACGCCTGGGACGCGGACCGCCGCGCGGCGCAGGTGCTGCGCGCGCTCGGGCTCGACACGATCCCCGCCGACCGGACCCTGCGCACCCTCTCCGGCGGGCAGCGTGGCCGGCTGGCGCTCGCGGCCCTGCTCCTGCGGCAGCCCGCCGCGCTCGTGCTCGACGAGCCGACCAACCACCTCGACGAGGCCGCCATCGCGTTCCTCGAGGAGCACCTGCGCGCGTTCCCCGGCGTCGTCGTGCTCGCGAGCCACGACCGCGCCCTGCTGGACGCCGTCTGCACGGGCCTGGTCGACCTCGACCCCGCCGCGTCCGGACCGGTGGTGTTCGGCGGCGGCTACTCCGCGTACGCCGACCACAAGCGGGCGGCGCGGCAGCGGTGGGAGCAGCGCTACCGCGAGGACCAGGAGGAGCTGGAACGGCTGGCCCTCGCCCTCATCGAGGTCGCCCCCGAGCACGCCTCGGACCGGGTCCGGCGCGACTCCGAGAAGATGGGCTACGGGCACCGTGCCGGCCGGGTGCAGAACCAGGTCGCCCGACGCGCGCGCGACGCCCGGCGGCGCCTCGTGGAACGGGCCCGCACCGCGGTGCCCGCCCCACCGCCACCCCTGCGCCTGAGCGCCCCGCACGTCGCGCTGCCCGCGTCCGAGGGCCCGCTCGCCGAGATGACGGACCTCGAGGTGCCGGGCCGGCTCCGGGTCGCGCGCCTCATGGTCGACGCCGGGGACAAGCTGCTGGTCACCGGCCCCAACGGGGCGGGCAAGTCCACGCTGCTCGGCGTCCTCGCCGGCGAGGTCGGCTTCGCCGGAACCCTCCGACGGCGCCCCGACGCCGAGATCGCGTACCTCCGCCAGGACACGGAGCTCGAACGTCCCGAGCGGACCGCCGAGCAGACCTACCGCGACACCCTCGGCGAGGAGGCCGCCGAGCGGACGCCGCTGGCGACGCTCGGGCTGCTCGCCGCGCGCGAGGCCGGCACACCCGTCGGCGACCTGTCCGTCGGGCAGCGGCGCCGGCTGGCGCTCGCGCTCGTCCTCGCCCGCCCGCCGCACCTGCTCCTGCTGGACGAGCCGGCCAACCACCTCTCGCCGACGCTCGTCGACGAGCTGGAGGACGCCTTCGGGCAGGCGCCCGGCGCCGTCGTCGTCGCCGGGCACGACCGGCTGATGCGCTCGCGGTGGCAGGGGCGCCTGTTCTCACTCGACCAGTGAGCATTGCTCGATCACCGGTCATTCATGATTAATCATTTCTCAGGGTGAAAAGCCACCGGGTGAAGAACCTTTGAATTTCTGGGTCCGCCGAACGACCATGAGTGATTCCTGAGTGCGAACGAAGATCGTCCTCGTTGGTGCCGACATCCAGTGATGTGGAGCGATCTCGTTGTCTGCCTCTCGCCCGACCGCCGCCGTCCCCGGGCTCCGTAGCCCGGACCGCACGCTGCGGATCGTGGAGCACCTCAGCCGCAGCCCGCAGGGGCTCACCGCCAAGCAGCTCGCGCGCCGCACCGGCATCCCGGTCAAGACCGTCTACCACCACCTACGGACGATCACCGACCGCCGGTGGGCCTGGCGCGGCGCGGACGGCCGGCACTACTTCCTCCCGGACGTCCTCGGCCCGGCCGTCGACGTGACCGCCCGGCTGGACCGGGTCCGGCCGGTGCTGCGCCGCCTGGCGGCGCAGACCGGGTGCGGCGTGTTCCTGACCTCGCTGCGCGACGGGCAGCTCGTCGTGCTCGCCCACAGCGAGACCACCGGTGCCCCGCGCCTGGACGACATCGCGGACGGCCTGCCGGAGGCCACCCACGCCACGGCCGGGGGACTCGCCCTGCTCGCGGCGCTGCCCGCCGACCGGCGGCACCGCTACCTGAAGGCGGCCGGGCTGCGCCCCTTCACGGGGCAGACCGCCCGCAGCCAGGACGAGGTCGACGACGAGCTCCACCGCGCCGCGGCGTCGGGGGTCTACACGGAGCACGGCCAGTGCCGCAGCGACACGGCGTGCTCGGGGGTGCTCGTGCGGACGGGGCCGCGCACGTCGGACAACCTGGCGCTCGCCACGGCCATGCGCATCGACGTGCCCGACGTCCGGCGGCGCACGGCGGACCGGCTCCTGCGGCTGGCCCTGGCGGACCTGGTGCCGATCCTGGGGCCCGCGCCGACGCCGGACGAGCTGGCCTCCGCCGCCGCCCCGGCGCCGCAGGCCTAGCCCGGGGAAAGGGCACGTTCTCACGGACGTAACACATCCGGTACGGGGAATTCATCAATTCGAATCAGGTGGCTATTCCTGCGATTTTCGGCCGAAAGGTCGGCACGCAGCGTATAGGCCGCCGAGTTTTTCGCCCATAACGTGGTCAGAAGTCGGCCCGAACGGGGCCGGCTTCGCCTGAACACCGGCTGACCGCCGCCCTGGACGAAAGGCTCGAAAACATGGATGTGATGCGTACCGTCAAGGAGTTCGAGGGATTGTCGAGCGGCCTCGACGGCGTCGGGAGGACGACGTTCACCGCCCCGCCCGCGGGGCCGGCGTCGTCCACCAGGAGCCTCCTCGAGCTGACGGAGCTCCTCGCGGACGCCCCCGTCGTCGCGGTGTGCGAGAGCAACAGCATGCGCAACGTCGGCGACCACTGGTCCGCCGTGGGCCGGACGGTCGCGTGGGTCGAGCGGCTCGGCCGCACCATCAGCCTGTACGAGGCGGCGTCGCTCCAGGCGCTCGGCAAGTTCTCGCCCCTGCAGGGCAAGCTCGTGATCGTCGGCGGGAGCGGCCTGGTCGGGCCCGGCCGGTTCGAGACCTGCGTGGAGTCGATCTTCGCCCAGCGGCCCGCCTCGGTGGCGCTGTGGGGCATCGGCCACAACTACCAGGAGGGCGTGCAGCTCGACCCGACCACGGGGTGGCGCCGGCGGGTGCTGAAGGACGGCGTCACCAGGATCTGGCCGGAGTGGCTCGGCAAGGCCGACGTCGTCGGGGTGCGGGACTGGGACGCGGGCATGCCGTGGGTGCCGTGCGCGAGCTGCATGCTGCCCGCCTTCGACCTGCTGCGCGAGCGCGAGCCGGAGCACGAGTTCGTGGTGCTCAACCACTACGAGCGCGGCATCGACACGTCCCGGCCGCTGGCCACGGGGGCCGACTTCGAGCACATCACGAACAACACCGAGGACATCCTGGAGACCCTGACCCGGCTCGCGTCGGCGAAGGTCGTGGTGTCCAACTCGTACCACGCCCTGTACTGGGCGCTGATGCTGGGCCGCGGCGCGGTGTCCGTCGCGCCGAACTCCACGCGGTTCCACGGGTTCCGGTGGCCCGTCTCGTACGCGAGCCAGGCCGACTGGCCGAGCGCCGTCGAGCACGCGCGGCCGGCACCCGAGGCGCTCGGGCAGGCGCGCGCGGCGAACGTCGAGATGTCCCGGCGGGTGCTCCAGATCGGCCGCAGCCTCGGCCTCGTCGACCCCCGGGAGGCGATCGACCCGGCCGAGGGGGCGCGGGTCGACACGCTGACGGCCCGCTGAGCCCGTGCCCGAGTGGGTACGGCTGCTGGGTGACCAGGCGCTGCGGTGGTACTGGCTGGGCCGGGTGCTGTCCCTGGTCGCCGCCTCCGTGGTCCTGGTCGCCACGCCGATCGCCGTCTACCAGCAGACCGGCTCGGCGCTGTGGGTCTCGGCCCTCGTCGCCGTGCACGGCCTGCCCTACCTGGTGCTGGGGCCGGTCGCCGGGGCCGTCGCGGACCGGAACGACCGCACGGTCGTGCTGCGGTCCTGCGAGCTGGTCACCGCCCTGGCGGTCGGCACGCTGCCGGTCGCGGCGGCGTTCGGCGGCCTCACCCCGGTGCACGTCGTCGTCGCGGTGGCCGTCGCGCGCACGGCCTTCGTCTTCGCCGACGCCGCCAACTTCGGGCTGGTCCCCGCGCTGGCACCCCCGGGCCGCCTCGCAGCGGTGACGGCGCTGCTGTTCGCCACGAGCAGCGTCGTGGAGATGGTGGGCCCGGGGATCGTCGGCGCCCTGTCGGCGTTCCTGCCCGCCCCGTCCACGATCGCCGTCGGCGCGTGCGCCTCCGTCCTGGCGGTCCTCTGCTTCCAGCGGGGGCGCCTCCCGCGCGGGGCCGCGGCGGCCTCGGAGGTGCCGGCGGGCATGTACCGGGCGATCCTCGACGGCGCGCGCTGGCTGGTCTCGCACCGGCGGGTGCGGTCGACCATCCTGCTCGGCGTCGCCGTCACGGCCAGCCAGGGGGTGTTCGTGTCCCAGGTGGTGCCCTGGACCGTGCGGCGGCTCGACGTCCCGGCCGGCGGCGGCACCACCGGCATGCTGTTCGCGGCGTGGGCGGTCGGCGGGCTGGTCGCGACCGTCGTTGTGCCGATCGCGACCCGGCGCAGGACCGAGCGGTCCGTCGCGTTCGCGGGCCTGTGGGTCGCGGCGGCCGGGGCGATCGGCTGCGGGTTCGCGACGGTGGTGCCGGTCGCCCTGGCCCTGACCGTGCTGTGGGGCTCCGGCTACCTCTCGGTCGTGCTCGCCACGGTCGTGTGGCGGCAGCTCGCCACCCCCGACCGGCTCCGCTCCCGGGTGAACACCGCGGCCCGCATGGCCGCCTACGGCGTCGGGTACCCGCTGGGCGGCCTGCTCGGCGGGTGGGCGACGACGCTGTCCGGGCCGCACGTCGCGATCGGGGGAGCGGGGATCGTCATCGCGGCCGTGGCCGCGCTCGGCCTGCGCGGGCTCCGCGGGAGCGGGCGCGGGCGCGGGTAGGCCCTGCCCGTCGACGGCCTTAGCCGCGCGCCGTCGACGTCCGCAGCTCCGACGGCGACAGGCCGGTCGTCTCCTTGACCTTCCGCGAGAAGTGGAAGCTGGTCTTGAACCCGCAGCGGACGGCGATCGAGCCGACCGGGAGCCCCGTGGAGGTGAGCAGCTCGACGCCCAGCGAGATGCGGCGGTCCCAGAGGTAGCGGACCGGCGTGGTGTCCATGTGGGTGCGGAACATCCGGACCAGGTGGGCCGGGGTGACGGACGCGGCCTGCGCGATGTCGGTCAGCGTGATCGGCTGTTCGAGGTGCCGGTGGATGAACAGCCGGGCCTCCTCGATCGACCCCGGCAGCGCGGCGGGCAGGTTCCGGAACTCCGCGATGAACCGCCACAGCACCGCCGTCGCGAGCGCGTCCACCAGGGCGCCGTCGGCCGTCAGCCGGGTCTGCTCCGTGGTGACGGCCTCGCGGGCCAGGTAGGTCAGGGCGGACGACAGCGTCCGGGTGGGCCGGAGCGACTCCAGCCAGACGCGCATCTGCGCGGTTGAGTTCTCCATGCGCCCGCGGACCAGCGTCTCGCCCGTGTCGAGGTGCTCGTCGAACCGGATCTCCTCGGTGTGACCGGGCAGGAGGAGGCAGATCTCGCCGGCGGACACGTGGCGGGGAGCGCCCCCGTCGAGCCGCAGCGTCAGGGACCCCGAGTGGATCAGCATGAGCTGGATCTCCTGCTGCCGGCGTGGCCCGATCCGGGACCCCGCGGGCTGCACCAGGTTCCTCGCGGTCGCGTCGGCGATCCGGAGGCGACGCGCGGTGGCATCAAACTGGGACACACAACAGTGTATTGCAGTCATGTAAATAATGGTCAAATCCTGGTCTCATCTTTGTATGCGTGAAAACGAGACACAGCTTCTGGTCGTCGGTGGTGGTGTGGGCGGCGTGATGGCCGCCGTGACCGCCGCCCGTCGCGGTATTCGGGTGGTGCTCACGGAGCCCACGGACTGGCTGGGCGGAGTCCTGACCGCCCAGGGAGTTCCACCGGATGAACACGTCTGGATCGAGCAGTTCGGCAGTACCGCTACATATCGGGAATATCGAAATTCCGTGCGGGAGTACTACCGGCGCAACTACCCGCTGACCGACGACGCCCTGCGCCGTCCGGCGTTCAACCCCGGCGGCGCGAAGGTCTCCGACCTCTGCCACGAGCCCCGGGTCACGCTCGCCGTGCTCGAGAGCCTCGTGGCCCCGCTGCGCGGCTCGGGCCTGCTGCAGGTCCTGATGGAGCACGAGCCGCTCGCCGCCGAGACCGACGGCGACCGGGTCACGGCCGTGACGGTGCGCGGCTCGCGGACGGGGGAGACGACGGTCGTCTCCGCCGACTGGGTGATCGACGCGAGCGAGACCGGCGAGCTGCTGCGGCTGGCCGGCGTCGAGTACGTGACGGGCGCCGAGGCCGAGGTCGACACGGGCGAGCCCCACGCCGCGGCCGTGGCCGACCCGATGAACATGCAGCCGGTGTCGGTGTGCTTCGCGCTGGACCACCGGCCCGAGGAGGACCACACCATCGACCGGCCGGCGGGGTACGACCAGTTCAGGGCGGCCCGCGCCGTCGACTGGCCCGACGGCCAGCTCTCGCTGACCGCGCCGCACCCCAAGACGCGCCTCCCGGTGCGGCACCAGTTCTGGCCCAACCCCGACGACGACCTCGCGAGCATCCGGCCCGACTACGCCGACCAGCGGGTGGGCTCGATGGACCGCAACCTGTGGACCTTCCGCCGGATCGCGGCCAGGGCCAACTTCCGGCCCGAGGCCTACCCGAGCGACCTCACCCTGGTGAACTGGCCGCAGATGGACTACTGGGGCGGGCCCGTCTTCGACCACCCCGACGCCGAGGCGCACGCGCGCGCCGCCCGCGAGCTGAGCCGCTCGTTCCTGTACTGGCTCCAGACCGAGGCGCCCCGGCCCGACGGCGGCACCGGCTGGCCGGGACTGCGCCTGCGCGGCGACGTGCTCGGCGACACCGAGGACGGCCTGGCGAAGACCCCCTACATCCGGGAGTCCCGCCGCATCCGCGCCGAGCACACCATCGTCGAGCAGGAGCTCTCCCTCGCGGTGCGCGGCGACGAGGGTGCCGTCACCTACGACGACAGCGTCGGCGTCGGGATGTACCGCATCGACCTGCACCCCTCGACCGGCGGCGACCCCTATATCGACATCGGCTGCTGCCCGTTCGAGCTGCCGCTGGGCGCCCTGCTGCCCGTCCGCGTCGAGAACCTGCTCCCCGGCGCGAAGAACATCGGCACCACGCACATCACCAACGGTGCCTACCGGATGCCGCTCATGGAATGGAACATCGGCGAGGTCACGGGCCACCTGATCGCGTTCTGCGTGCAGCACAAGGCCACGCCCCGGCAGGTCCGCGAGGACGAGGACCTGCTGGCCGACTTCACGCGCGAGATCGAGACCGCCGGCATCGAACGGCACTGGCCGCGGGTCACGGGCTACTGACCCGGCCGCCCGGGAAGAACAGCGGGCACCACCACGCAGGCACCACCACGCTGGATCAGGCAGGAATCATCAAAGGAGATGACGTCATGGGAACGACCAGGAGAACGGCGGCGGTGACCGCCTCGGCGGCAGCGCTGCTGACCGCGGTCGCGGGATGCGGTTCCGGCACGGACACCTCCGCCACGGGCGAGGTGGTCGTCACCTGCGCCACCTGCCAGGAGAGCCCGACCGACCCGTTCCTGCAGTACAACTACGAGGCCGCGCAACGGTTCAACGAGCAGTTCGCCGGCCAGTACAAGGTCGAGACCATCGAGAACCCGAACGCCGGCTCCGGCGACGACCGGCTGCAGTACTACCAGCGCCTGGCGCTCGCCGACGACCTGCCCGACCTGTTCCAGCTCAACTCGGGCGAGATCAAGGCGATGGAGCAGAACGGCCGGCTGCACGACTTCGCGCCGAGCCTGGAGGCCGACGCCGACTGGGCGGACAGCTTCTACGACCAGGCGTTCGACGCGCTGACCGGACCGGACGGTCAGGTCTGGGCTATCCCGCAGCAGCGCGACGCGATCGGGATCTACTACAACAAGGAGCTGCTGGAGGCCGCCGGGTACGACGAGTTCCCGGCCACCTGGGACGAGTTCGAGGACCTGGCGGCGGAGCTGAAGAGCGAGGGCAAGATCGCGCTCGCGCTCGACGGCGACTGGGCGACGAAGCTCATGTGGGCCAACCTGATCGGCACCCAGCCCGGCGGGGCCGAGTTCCTGGGCGAGGGCATCGTCGACCTGGAGGACTGGGGCGACGACCCCGCCGTCGTGCAGGCGACCGAACGCCTGCGCGACTGGCACACCGAGGGGTACGTGAACGCCGACGCGTTCTCCGGCGACTTCCAGAACGCGGCCGCCCCGTACCTGACCGAGGAGGCGGCGACGGTGCCCAACGGGCCGTGGTTCGTCAAGACCAACCTCACGCCCGAGGCGGCCCCGGGCCTGTACGAGAAGACCGGCTACGCCCCCGCGCCCGGCTGGACCGACGGCGGTCAGGGCACGGTCGTGGTCTCGGGCGCCGGCTGGGTCTCCGGCGCGACGGACGAGGGCGAGCTCGAGGCGGTCGAGGCGTTCGTGAAGTTCATGTCCTCGCAGGACGAGGTGCTCACGCAGGCGCAGGCCACGGGCGCCAACCCGCCGGTGGTCGTCGACGCCGCGGCGGCGAAGGCCGCCGACCTGGAGCCGCTGGCGACCGGGCTGATCGAGCAGGCCACCGACCTGGAGCACGCCTACCCGCACGCCCGCGTGCACGGGCCGGCGGGGCTCGACACGTCGTGGAAGAACCTGTGGCCCGCCTACGTGAAGGGCGACCTGGACACCGACGAGTTCCTGGAGCGTCTGACCGTCGACTCCGCGAGCGGGCAGTGAGGAGGGCGGCCATGAGCGCTTTCACGAAGGACCGACCGCCGGACACCGTCCCGGCGCCCGCCCCCGAACCAGCGGTCGGGCCCCCGCGCCGCCGCCTCGTCACCCGGCGCGCCCGGCCCGTCCCGGGGACTCGGATTCCCCGGGGCATGCGCGGCCCCGTCGCGGTGTCGCTGCTGCCCGGCCTCGTCCTGTTCGGCACGTTCTTCCTGGTGCCGTTCCTCGTGCTGGCGGCCACGGCGTTCGCCCGCTGGAGCGGGCTGGACTTCGCCTGGGCGGGTCTCGACAACTACCGGCAGATGTTCGGCGACCCCGTCTTCCTCAAGGCGCTCGGCAACACGCTGTTCTACGCGGCGGCCTCGGTGTTCATCCAGGTCCCGCTGGGCGTCGGCGTCGGCATGGTGCTCGCGCTGCGGCCCCGCGGGTGGAAGACGCTGCGGACGATCATCTTCGTGCCGTTCGTCATCTCGGGCGCGGCCTACGCCCTGGTCTTCTCCATGTTCTACAACCCGCGGGCCGGGCTGCTGAACAACGCCCTGGGCGCGGTGGGCCTGCCCGGACGGGACTGGCTCTTCGACACGGCGACGGCGCGGTGGGCCGTCGCGGGGACCTTCGTGTTCATCATCGGGTTCGTGGTGATCCTGGTCATGGCCGAGATCGCGGCGATCCCGGGCGAGCTGTACGAGGCGGCCTCGGTCGACGGCGCCTCGACGTGGCAGCAGCTCACCCGCATCACCCTGCCGCTGCTGCGCAACGTCATCGGCACCGCGATCCTCATCCGGCTGCTCGTGGACATCGGCATGTTCGACCTGGTCTTCATCCTCACCGCCGGGGGGCCCGACGACGCGACGGCGACGCTGGCGCTGTACGCGTACCGGTCGTACCTGAACGGCGAGTGGGGCTTCGCCAACGCCGTCGGCTCGGTGATCATCGTCATCGGCCTGGTGCTGATCGTCGCCGTCCGACGCATCTTCCGGATCGGGGAGCGTGCACTGTGAGCGACATCCAGACGACTGCCGCCGGACGCCGGTCCGGCTGGGCGAACGTGCTGATCTACGGTTTCCTGGGCCTCGTCGTGCTGCTGGCGCTCGCGCCGACGGCGTGGGTCATGCTGTCCGCCTTCAAGACCGGGAACCAGATCTTCTCCGGCCAGGGTCTCCTGCCCGCGCCGTTCACCGTGCAGGGCTTCGTCGACGCCTTCACCCAGATCCACCTGCACGAGTACATGCTGAACACGCTCCTGTACGCGGGGCTCGGCACGCTCGGCGCGCTGACGGCGGCGTTCCTGGCGGCCTACCCGCTGGCGCGGTTCTCCTTCCCCGGCCGCAACGCCCTGGTGGCGCTGTTCTCCCTGGCGCTGGCGCTGCCCCTGGTCGGCCTGGCGACGCCGGTGTTCTTCGTGGTGCGGGAGCTGGGGATGTTCGACTCCCGGATCGGCATGGTGATCCTGTACTCGGCGCTGCAGTTCCCGTTCACGTTCGTGGTGCTGCGGGCGTTCATGCTCTCGACGCCGCCCGAGCTGGAGGAGGCCGCGATGATCGACGGCGCCGGGTACTTCACCACGCTGTTCCGGGTGGTGCTGCCGCTGACCCGGCCCGCGCTGGCGACCGTGGCGGTGGTCGCCTTCGTGAACATCTGGAACGAGTTCTTCTTCGCGAACCTGCTGCTGGTCTCGGAGGAGAACCGGAACGTGCAGCTCGTGCTGGCCGGGTTCAAGTCGCAGTTCGGGTTCAACGTCACCGGGGCGGTCGCCGGGGCGACGCTGGTGATGCTGGTCCCGATCTGCTTGTTCCTCATCCTGCAGCGGCAGGTGATCGCCGGGCTCACCGCGGGCGCCGTCAAGTAGGGGGCTCAGTAGCCGTCCCGGCCGCGCTGCAGCGTCGTCGACGGCAGCTCGCCGAACCGGCGTCGGTACCCGGCCGCGAACCGTCCGAGGTTGGTGAACCCCAGCCGGGAGGCGATCTCCGTCACCGTCGCGGTCTCCGCGCCGGGGTCGGCGGTCCGGAGCTCGACCCAGGCGCGGCGCAGCCGGACCTGCCGCTGGTACTCCATGGGGGTGGTGCCCAGCCAGCGGCGGAAGCCGTCGTACAGCGCCCGGGTGCTGGTGTTGGCCGCGCGCGCCAGGTCGGGCACGGTCCAGGTGCGGTGCGGGACGCGCTCGATCAGGTCCGTCGCGCGGCCGAGCCACTCGGGGCCGATCGGCAGCGGCCGCTCCCAGAGCCGGCCCGAGTAGTTGTGGGGCACCGACAGCAGCAGCCCGACCATCAGGCTCCGCTCCGCCGCGGACACCGCGGCGGGGTGGCGCAGCGTCGGTGCCGGCGAGTCGAGGTCCTCGACCAGGTTGTCGACGGCCGACCACCAGCCGGCGGCCGGCATGTCCCAGACACCGACGGCGGGCTCGAAGCGCAGGGGTACCCCGGGCTCGGCGTCCGTCCACGTCTCGAGCTCCTCCGTCAGCGCTGCCCTGTCCACGGTGATCACCAGCAGCACGCTCCCGGCAGACCAGCGGACGCGCAGCGGCTCGCCGGGCGTGGACACCGCGGCGGTCCCGGGCCGGACGGCGACCTGGTGCGCCCCGACGTCGAACGTCGCCCGCCCGACGAGCGGGTGGGCGACGACGTAGGCGGAGTCGGCCCGCTCGGCGACGAGCTCGACGTCGGACCCGTAGGCCAGGACGGTGATGCTCACCGCTCGGAGCCGGGCGCTGCGGACCGACGCCTCGAAGGGGTGCGCGTCGCCGTCGAGGAGCAGGTCGTGCGGAAAGAGGGTCCGGGTCACCTCCTCGCGGGCCGTCCCGGGATCGGCGGTCCGGAAGAGCTGGTGCTCGGCGAGGGGTACCGGGAACTGTGCGAAGACATCTTCCAGGATGCCGTCATCTTTCCGGGACTTGATGCCTGACACCGAATCCGTAGCCACCGATCCAGTCTCTGCCGGGCTCCGACCGGCGGCAATCGTCGCGACGCCGGCAATTCCAAGACTGTGAGAAGTAGCGCCGGCCCGGACCACCGCGGGGTGGTCCGGGCCGGCGCTGTCGGCGGGGTCAGGGGCTTCAGGGCTTGGCGGGCGACACCCTCAGCTCGACCGTCGTCCAGTCGCGAGTGCCCTCGCTGTCGGTCGCGATGAGTCGTGCCGTGTACCGGCCCGGCTGCTCGTAGGCGTGCGCGACGCTCGCGCCGTCCGCGGTGGTCCCGTCACCGAGGTCCCACTGGTAGGAGACGATCTCGCGCCCTTCGGGGGCCACGGCGGACCCGGACAGGTCGACCGGGCTGCCTGCCCGGACGGCCCCGCGGCCGGCCTCGGCCGTCACGACCGGGGCGGTGGCGTCGGCGACGCCGCGCCCGTGGAAGACGAGCCAGTCGAGGCCGACGTTCGCGCCGTCGGCCGGCTCGCGCTTGCTCTTCGCGACGAGGTACAGGGTGGTGGCACCCTGCCGCGCCTTGAGGTCGAGGCTGGGCGAGACGACCTGCCCGGCACCCGTGGCCTTGGGTACCTCGACCTGGCCGAGCTTGCGCCCGGTCGGGCTGCCGGCCCGGACCTCGACGGTCGTGTCGGCGGCGCCGCGGACGGCGCCGACCGTCAGGCCGTCGATGCCGCGCAGGTCCACCGGGCCGAACGCGATCCAGTCGCCGTGGTCGACGTCGGTCACCAGGCGTCCGCCGCGGGCGTCCGCGCCGTCCGCCACGGTGACGCCGGAGCTGTCCGCGTAGAACTCGGCCTCCTTGTCCCGTACCTGCAGGTGGATGACGTCCTGGCCGGCCAGCGCGGGCACGCCGTCGGCGCCGAGGTCCTGGTAGCCCGCCCCGAGCACGGGGTAGACGTTCTGGCCCACGCCGTGGTCCGCCGGGTCGAGGAACACCGACCCGGAGCACCCGGTGTAGTTGTCCAGGGGGTGCGCGTGGGTGTCGTGGCCGAGCTGGGTGTTCACCGTGACCTGCTCGCAGTCGATGGTGCCCGCCTCGGTGGAGCCGTCCTCGACGTCGTCCACGTCCACCGAGTAGTCGACGGTGTCGCCGAGCTCGGCGAAGCCGCCGTGGAACGGCGCCCCGAAGGCGACGTCCGGCCGGGTGTTGCCGACCGTGATCTTCTGCACGGAGACGCCGGTGAACCCCTCGCTGTCCGTGACCGTCAGGCGGGCGCCGAACTGGCCCCGCTCGGTGTACGTGTGCGTCGGGTTGGCCTCGGTGGAGTCGACGACGCCGTCGTTCTCGAAGTCCCACTCGTAGGTGATGTCGAGCCCGTCGGGGCTCTCGCTGGCGCCGCCGTCGAAGGCGACGGTCAGCGGTTCGTGGCCGGAGTCGACGTCGGCGCTGAACTGCGAGATCGGCCGGCGGCCGTCGGCCGCGTAGTCGATGCGGTAGATGCCGGCGTCGGTGTTGGTGCTGCCGCGGCCCGCACCCCGGCCGAGGCCGAAGTCGATGATGTAGAGCGAGCCGTCGGGGCCGAACTCGGCCTCGAACGGGGCGACGAACGTCTCGCCCTCCAGGAACGGGTCGATCGAGGCGAGCTCGCCCGTGGTCTCGTCGAGCGAGAGCACCTTGTAGTAGTTGCGGGCGTACTCGGAGACGAACCAGTGCCCGTCGAAGGTCTCCGGGAACTTCGTCTTGACGTCGAGGTCCGGGTCGAACCGGTAGACCGGGCCGCCCATGGGCGCCGCGCCGCCGGTACCGAGCTCGGGGAACTCCGCCGACTCCCCGTAGCCGTACCAGACCAGCGGCTCCTGCGACGGCGGGAGCTCGCGCAGGCCCGTGTTGTTGGGGGAGTCGTTGACCGGGTTGGCGCAGTCGAACGCCTCGCCGGACGCTCCGGTGGCGAAGTCGTAGTCGATGTACGGCTGGTTGTCGGCGTGGCAGTACGGCCAGCCGTGGTTGCCCGGCTCCGTCATCCGGATGAACTCGACCTGGCCCTCCGGGCCGCGCAGCGGGTCGGCCACGCGGGCGTCGGGCCCGTAGTCCCCGATGAGCACCGCGCCGGTGCCGGGGTCCACGGTGATCCGGAACGGGTTGCGGAAGCCCATGCCGTAGATCTCCGGGCGGGTGTCCTCGGTGCCGGGCGCGAACAGGTTGCCGTCCGGGACCGAGTACGTGCCGTCGTCCTCCGGGGTGATGCGCAGCACCTTGCCGCGCAGGTCGTTCGTGTTGGCGGACGTGCCCTGCGCGTCCCAGCCTCGGCGGCCCTCCCGCTCGTCGATCGGGGTGTAGCCCGCCTGGTCGAACGGGTCGGAGTTGTCACCGGTCGCGACATACAGGTCGCCGTCCGGGCCCATGGCGAGCGAGCCGGCCATGTGCGAGTTCGCGCGGCCCTCGCCGCGCCAGATGGTGAAGTCGAGCAGGCGCTTCTCCGACGTCGGGTCGATCGTGTCGTCCGGCCCCATCGTGAACCGCGAGAGGTTCATCTTGGCGACGTCGGGGTCGCTCCAGAGCAGGTACAGCCACCCGTTCTCGGTGAAGTCGTCGTCCAGGGTCAGGCCCAGCAGGCCGTCGGACTGCTGGAGCAGGTCCAGGGAGTAGTCCAGGTCCAGGGCCGTGGTCTGGCGCAGCGTCTCCTGGTCCAGCACCACCACCTGGCCGGTGCGCTGGATGTAGACGACGCGGCCGTCGTCGGCCACGTCCAGCTCGAACGGGTCGGCGAGACCCTCCGTGACCAGCGGGACCTTGTCGAACTCGGTCGTCTCGGCGTGATCGGACCCGCCGTGGTCCGAGCCCGGATGGGCGGTGGCGGCTGTGGTGGCGGGGACCAGGGCCCCGAGCGCGACGACCAGACCGGTCGTCGCACCCAGGAGCCGTCGGCGTGCCCGGCTGTGCGGTGCGGACATCGGCACTCTCCCTCTCAGTAGCGCAGCTCGGCGAGGTAGCCGAGGCTGGTGCACGCGGACGTCACGCCGTCGGGCGACGGCTGGTCGTTCTCCGTGAAGCCGTACCGGACCCCGGCGAGCGGCGCGGCGGCGAAGATCTCGGCGAAGTCGATGGTCCCCGCGCCGACGTCGGCGAAGGAGCCGTCCTCGGCGATGTCCTTGAGGTGCAGCAGCTCGAACCGGCCCGGGTAGCGCGCGAACAGGTCCGTGGCGGCGGTCTCCGTGCTAGCCGCCCAGTACACGTCGAGCTCCATCGTGACAAAGGCCGGGTTGGTCTCCCGGACCAGCACGTCGTAGCCCGCGACGCCGTCCTCCTCGGTCTCGAACTCGTACCCGTGGTTGTGGTACGCGACCCGGATGCCCTCGGCACTCAGCGCCTCACCCGCCTCGTTGAGGATCGCGGCCGTCCGGGAGTAGTCCGCGAGCGTCCACGAGCCGGAGCCCGAGATGCGCACGTACTTCGCGCCGATCGCGTGCGCCTCGGCCGCCACCAGGTCGACGTCGTTCTGCAGGTTCGACAGGCTCACGCCCAGCGACGGCACCTCGATCCCTGCCTCGTCCGTCAGCGGCGCCAGCTCCGCGGCCGTGTAGCCGTAGAAGTTGCCCGCGCTGCCCGACGGCTCGATGTTCTGGAAGCCGCACCCGGCCAGCGCCGCGAGCGTCCCCTCGGCGTCGGTCGGCATGGTCGCGCGGACCGTGTAGCCCACCAGGCCGATCGCCGACAGGTCGACCGCCCGCTTGCCGGTCACCGGGTGGGGCTTGCCCACCTTCGAGGCGGCCGCCGCGCGCAGGATGTCGCGGCGCTCGCCGCCGGTGAGGACCCGCTCGCGCACCAGGTCCTTGGTCACCGAGGTGACCGTCCGGACGAACTGGCCGTGCGTCCTGAACGGGGCCCCCGCCATGATCTCGTCCATCACGGTGCAGCCGGCCCGGGTCTCGTGGTTGGTCACGCCGGAGTCGGCGCCGGCGCCGAACCAGACCGTGGCGTCGCTGGTGTAGCCGTACGCGCACGCGGTGGTCCCGGCGCCCGGGCCGGGACCGTGGCCCCCGCCGGGCCCGGCCGCACCCGCGGGAGCGGCCAGGACCGGCAGGGACAGCGTGGCGACCACCGCGGCGGCGAGCCACGGCTTCGCGGCGCGCCTCGGGGTGCGGGCTGGGGTGCGGTGGGGGCTGTGTGCGGGCGTGCTGGTGGTGCGTTCCATCGGACGAACCTCTCCTTCGAGGGACAAGATCAGCTGCGGGAGCCTGGTGGGCTTCGGGGGCCGGGTCAGGGGTCAGGTCAGCGGACGGTGAGGTCGACCGTCGTCGTGCTGCGCCCGTACGTCAGGTCGCCGAGGTACTGCACCGTCACCGGGTGCACCCCCTTCGCCAGGCCCGACGTCGGGACGACGACCCGCGCCGGACCGCGGCCCAGCGTGGCCCTGACCGACGTGTCGCCGACCGTGACCCGGACGGTCCCCGTCGGGGCCGGCTTCCCCTTGGCGCCGGGCACCTTGACCTCGGCCCGCACGTCCTGGCCCGCCTTCACCTTCGGCGGGGCGAGCTTCGCCGAGACCTTGGACGCGAGGGCCTGCGAGGTCTCCTCCCCGGTCAGGCGCTCGATCCAGATGTTGCGGAACCGCGGGTTCAGGCCGGCGTCGCCGTGGTCCTGGAGCTTGATGTGGCCCGGCGTCGGCCCCTCGTTCTTGCCGTTGCCGGTCTTGCCGTCGATCGCGACGTCGTCGTGCACGAGCTGCCCGTTCCACCAGAGCGAGAGCCGCGCGTCCTCGGTCTTGGTGCCGTCCGGGGCGAACCGGGCGCCACGGAACTCGATGTCGTACGTCTGCCACGTGCCCATCTCGGTCGCGGCGTTGAGGTCCGGGGCCTTCTTCAGGTAGATCGAGCCGGCGTCGTTGTTCTTCGGCGGGTCGATGCCGAAGGACTCCAGCACCTGCACCTCGTAGCGCTCCTGGATGTAGACGCCGCTGTTGCCGCGGGCCTGCCCGGTCACGTCGTCGGCGTGCTCCGGCTGGAACCACTCGGCGTGCATCCGGAAGTCGCCGAACTTCTCCTTGGTGCGGATGTCGCCGCCGAAGGACTCCACCGAGCCGTCCGCGACGGGCCACGTCGCGGCCCCGCCGCTCGCCTTCTCCCAGGCGTCGAGGTCGCCGCCGTCGAACAGGGCGATGCGCTCGCTGGGCGTGACGGTGAGGCTGTCCAGGTTCACGTGCCCCAGGTCGTCCTCGTCGTGCACGTAGGCGATCGTGTTGGCGCCCTCGCGCAGCTCGACCGTCTCGGTCTGCGTCTGCCAGTTGGCCCAGGTCACGGTGCTGTCGAGCCAGACCTGCTTCTGCTTCTCGCCGTTGACGTACAGGCTCATCGACCGCGGCGTCGGGCTCGGGTCGGAGTTCTGCCCGTTGGCGTAGCGCAGCGCCAGGTCGTGCGGCCCGGCCTCGCCGGCCTCGACTGCGAACGTGGTGCGGGCGCCCGGCTCCCAGTTGCGGTCCACGAACCCGGCGCCCGAGTACCCGGCGTGGTTGGTGTTCCAGCCGGCCCCGCCGGAGATGTCGGCGGCCTCGGCCTCGTAGACGGGCGGCGGGGTGGTGCCGTCCGGCAGGCGGTTCATCGTGTACCAGGCCTCGGTGCTCCACAGCTCCTCGCCGCCCTCGGCCGCGAACGGCCGCGGGGAGTGCACGTTGACCACCCGGCCGGCCTTGAGCCCGTCGACCGCCAGGGTCACCGTCCTACGGTCCGCCGAGAGCGTCGCCGAGGTGACGTCCAGGTCCTCCTCGTCGATCTTGGGCCCGCCGTACTGCGGCGTGGAGACGTAGCGCCACTGCGCCGCCTCGTACTTCTCGGCCAGGTTCTCGGCGGTCTCCGCCGACAGCGGCATCGTGTACTCGATCTCGAATCCGCCCTCGACCGCGCGCATCTCGAGCATGTCGAACGCCCGGCTCTCGTCGAACGTGAGCTTCTGCAGGCCGTAGCCGAGCTTGCCCGCCTGGCCCCAGTTGCCCGACCAGCCGATGCCGCCCACGTAGATCGAGCCGTCCGGTCCCACGCTCGTCCTGCTGACGCCGGACTCCAGGCCCTGCGTCATGCGGAAGACGGCGCCCTGCTCCTGGCCGGCGACGTCCTCCAGGTAGACGCGCTGCAGGCCGCCGTAGGTCACGTCGCCGATCGCCATCTGGCCCTCGAACACGCCCTCGGTGAGGATCACCGGGTTGCTCGGCGAGTTGGAGATCTCGCTGTGCGGCATCCACAGCACGGGCTCGGTGACGGGCTGGTCGTCGTACGGGCCGTCGGGGTTCGTGTAGTGGTTGTAGAATGCGCCCTCCTCGACCCGGACCAGCTTCGACGTCGGCACGTGCATGCCCTGGTTGTCGGTGACGTACATGCCGCCGTCCGCCCCGAAGCCGAGGCCGTTCGGGGTGCGCAGGCCGCCCGCGAGGTACTCGACCTCGCCGGTCTCCTCGTCGATCTTCAGCACCGAGCCGCGGTTCTCGACGAGCTGCGGGTCACGGGTCGCGCCGCCGGGCACCATCGCGATGCCCGTGGAGACGTAGAAGTAGCCGTCCTCGTACAGCAGGCCGAACGCGAACTCGTGGTAGTTGCCGCCGAACGGCCAGGTCGCGACCTCGCGGTACTCGTCGGTGACCTCGTCGCCGTCGGTGTCCACGAGCTCGGTCAGCCCGTGCTTCTCGGAGACGTAGATCCGGTCGTCGACGACCTTCAGGCCCATCGGCTCCTCGAGCTCCTCGGCGATCTTCGTGTACGTCACGTCGTCGGCGCCGCCGTCGCCCGTCACGTTCTCGACCAGGTACACCTCGCCGAGCACGGTCTCGCGGTCGCCGCCCCACGTGGCGATGGCCATGCGGCCGTCCGGCAGCCAGTCCATGCCCGTGACCTGCGGCTCGAAGCCGTCCGGACGCAGGTTCGTCAGCGTGTAGTCGGGGTGCACCTCGGTCAGCGGCAGGCCGTCGCCCGGCGCCTCGTCGACGCCCTCGCAGAGCTTGCGGCCCGGCGAGGTGACGCGGGTGACCTCGGCGTCGGTGCTCAGCACCGAGTTCGGCACCAGCGCGAAGCCGGTCGCGCCCGGCGGGCGCCACTCCAGCGTGAGCTGCTGGCCGAAGTCGCCGTCGAAGTGGTCGATGCGCAGGGCGTGGTACCCGGCCTCCAGCGCGACCGACCCGTCCTTCGGGGTGGCCCCGTGCTTGCCCGGGTGGTCCACCACGACGGTGTCGTCCAGCAGCAGGCGGGCGCCGTCGTCGCTCGTGACCCGGAAGTCGTACGTGCCGGCGTCGGGCACGTTCAGGTAGCCGGTCACCTCGGTGACGAACCGGTCCGTGAGGCCGAAGTCCGCGGCCGTGCGGTAGTCGATCGTCGGCATCAGCTTGTCGATGTTCGGCGTCTGGCCCGGCTTGAGCGTGCAGTAGTCCTCCAGCGGGACCTGGACGTCGAAGACGCGCAGGGTCACGCCGGGCTCCTGCGGCCGGGTGGGGTCGGCCGCGGCTTGCACGGCTGACTGGGCCGAGGCCTGCGCGGCTGCCGGGAGCACCGTGAACGGCAGCACGAGCACGCCGAGCATCGCGGCGAGGGTGCGGTGGGTCGATCTGCGTTCCATGGGCCTTGCCTCTCCATCGAGGACCTGCCTAGCGGGGACCGTGCCCGCCGGGGGCGGCGTCGTTGCGCCGACGGCTGGGTACGCCACGTCACTATGCGGTGAGCGCTGACCCCGGACAACGAGTTGCCACTTGTTGCCCCTCCCAGGGCGCGCGCACCGCCGCGCCGGTCGCTGGTCTGCGCCGAGCAGTTGGACGAGCGTTCACCAGGCGGTCCGGGACCGTGACGGGCCGAGACGCGGCCGCGGACTGCCTGGTGAACGAGCGTCCAACTGCCGGGGTCAGCCGTGGCGGGCGGTCGAGCCGCGTTCGACGAGCTTGGCCGGGAGCAGCGCCGGGGCCGACAGGCCGGACGACGCCGCGGCCGACAGCCCGGCCGACGGCGCCCGGAGCTGGTTCAGCAGGCGCTGGACGGCGAACGTGCCGAAGTGGCGCAGGGGAGAGGCGACCGTCGTCAGCGGAGGGGTGCAGAAGTCGGAGCCGAAGATGTTGTCGAACCCGACGACGCTCAGGTCGCGGGGCACCTCGACCCCCAGCCGGGTCAGCCCGCGCATCGTGCCGATCGCGACGAGGTCGTTGTAGGCGACGGTCGCGGTGGCGGTGTGGGTGGTCAGGGCCTGGGCGGCCGAGAGCCCGCCGGCGAGGGTCGGCGCGAACGGGCCGAGCCGGCGCGCCCGCAGGCCGAGCTCCTGGGTCGCCTCGCGGAAGGCGCGCCAGCGCATGCCGTCGGCCCAGGACGCCTCGGGCCCGGCCAGGTACGTCAGCCGGGAGTGGCCCAGTCCCGCCAGGTGCTCGACGGCGCGCCGCATGCCCTGGGCGTTGTCCGTCACCACGCTCGGCACGTCCGCGACCACGCGGTTCATGACGACGGTCGGCCGCTGCTTGGCGACGGCCCGGATCGCGGCGTCCGACAGCCGCGAGGTCGCGAGGACGACCCCCTCCACCAGGGGCAGCGTGCGCTCCAGGGCCCGGCGCTCGGCCCCGCTCGACTCGTGCGCGTCCACCACCAGGAGCGTGTACCCGGAGTCGATGGCGGTCTTCTCGGCGCTGCGGATGATCTCGAAGAAGAACGGGTTGGTCAGGTCGGCCACGATGATCGCGAGCAGCGCGGTCCGGCCGTCGGGCAGGCCGCGCCCGATGGGGCTGGTGCGGTACCCGAGCTCGTGCGCGACGCGCCGGATGCGGTCCGCGGTGTCGGCGTTCACGCGCCCCGGACGGGAGAACGCGCGTGAGACGGTCGAGGGTGCGACGCCGGCAGCCCTGGCGACGTCGTAGATGGTCGGTCTGTTGCTAGAGCTCCCGGTTTCGCCAGTTTCGCCCATGCGCGGGGAGCGTACGGCGCGCGACCGGCCGACGGCAACCATTTGCCGTGGTCCGGCCCGTGGCGGCAGGTTCTTGCCTGCCCGGCAAGAGGTGGCAACTCCTTGACGGCCCTGGTGCGGCGCCCTCGAATGACAGGCATGACCCTGCCTACCGACCCGCTCGCGGTGCCCGACGACCACGTGAGGGAGGAGGCGGTGGCGGACGACGCCGTGCAGATCGAGGCCGCGGAGAGCGAGCTGCGGCGCCTCGGCCTGGAGGAGATCCGGGTGCGGCACCACGGCGACCTGGCGCGCCTCGAGGCGCCGCACCGCGACCTCGCGAGCATGACGGCGGAGCCGCTGCGCGGTGAGGTGCTGCGGGCCGTGCGGTCCGCGGGCTTCCGGTCGGTCGCCGTCGACCTGGAACCCGTCACCCGCCCGGGTGACGGCTGACCCTGGCCCGGTGGCAACAAGTGGCAACTCGTTGTCGGCCCCCCACGCGCCTCATAGTGTCCCCGGCAAGCAGCTCCACAGGCGGAGCCGCTGACCTGCTCTACCGACCGGCACGCCCCTGACATCGCAGTCCGGTGTGCCCTGACCCGCTGCCCCACGGGTGTCGACGTCGACCCCGTGCGACGAAACGGAAAGAGCGAACTATGGAGGATCACGCCATGGTGACCACCCAGGAGGCCCGCCCCACGACGCCGCCCTCGCGCAGGCCCCGGCCGGCGGCGCAGGCCGACGGCGGGACGCCGCTCGGGACCCGGGCACTGACGCTGCTGGCCGAGTCCTGGCGGCCGGTGGCCGTGCTGCTCGCGCTGTTCGGCGTGTGGTGGTTCGTGGCCTGGCGCGAGCTGGTCCCCGCCTACCTCGTGCCCGCGCCCGGCGCGGTCGCGGAGACGATGATCGCCGAGTGGCCCATGCTCCTGGAGCACACGTGGGTCACGACGCTGGAGACGATCCTCGGGTTCGTGCTCGCGGCCGTGATCGGCGTGGCGACGGCGGTGCTGCTGGTCTACTCCCGGACGGCGGAGAAGTCGCTCTACCCGCTCATCCTGTTCGCCCAGGTCATCCCGAAGATCGCCATCGCGCCGATCCTCGTGGTCTGGTTCGGGTTCGGCATGACGCCGAAGATCGTCCTGGCCGTGCTCATCGCGTTCTTCCCGGTCGTCGTCTCGGCCGTGGCGGGGCTGCGCTCGGTCGACCCCGAGCTGCTGGAGATGTCCGCGACGATGGGCGCGTCGCGGTGGAAGACCTTCCGCAAGATCCGGTTCCCCGGGGCCCTCCCGCAGCTCATGTCCGGCCTCAAGGTCGCGGTCACGCTGGCGGTGGTGGGCGCCGTCGTCGGCGAGTTCGTGGGCGCCGACCGCGGCCTCGGGTACGTGCTGCTGCTCGCCAGCGGCAACCTCGACGCACCACTCCTGTTCGCCGACCTCATCCTCATGTCGCTCATCGGCGTGGTCCTCTTCGTGCTGGTCGAGGTGCTCGAACGCCTCCTCATCCCGTGGCACGCCTCGCGGCGCGGCAACCTCGCGCTCGCGACCGTCTGATCCAGGCCCGCACTCTTCCGCGTTCTCCGCCGTCCCCGGGGCGGCACGACCAGAAAGGCTCTCCCATGCGTGGTGCAACGAAGCAGAAGCGTGGCGGCAGGACGAGCGGCCGCAAGATCGTTCAGTCGCTGGCCGTGGGCGGCGTCGCCCTGGCGACCGTCGCGGCCTGCGGGCAGACCGGCGCCGCCGGGTCGGGCGGGCAGAACGCCGAGGGCCTGACCGAGGTCACGGTGACCCTGAACTGGGTGCCGTACGGCGAGCACGCGCCGTTCTACTACGGCGTCGAGCAGGGGATCTTCGAGGACGAGGGGATCGACCTGACGATCCAGCCGGGCAACGGGTCCGGCAACACGGTGCAGCAGGTCGCGCAGCGCAACACCGACTTCGGCTGGGCGGACACCCCGCCGCTGGCGAACGGCATCAGCTCCGGCATGCCGGTGCGCAGCGTCGGCGTCTTCCTGCAGACCGGCCCCAGCTCGGTCGAGTTCTTCGAGGACCAGGGCATCACCGAGCCCGCCGACCTCGTGGGCAAGACGGTGGGCGGCACGCCGGGCGACGCCATGTACGGCACCTTCCCGGCGTGGCTGGAGATCAACGGCGTGGACCCGGCGGACGTGACCGTGGTCAACGTCGACGCCGCGGGCAAGATCGCCGCGCTGATCGAGGGCAAGGTCGACGCCATCCAGGGCTTCCACCACGACCAGGCGCCGACGATCGAGAACCAGACGGGCAAGGAGGTCTCGGCCCTGCCGTTCTCCGACTTCGGCATGAACATGCTCGGCACCGGCCTGCTGGCGCACGAGGCGACGATCGAGGGCGACCCCGAGCTGGTGCAGGCGATGGTGCGGGCGACGTCGAAGTCGTTCCTCGCGGCGTCGGAGGACCAGGAGGCCGCGGTCGCGGCGATGGCGGAGAACGCCGAGCAGGCGCCCGAGGAGAGCGTGCTCGCGGCCCAGCTCGAGGCGACGATCGGGCTGCTCAACCTGGAGGAGGCGCCCGCGCCCGGCGTCAACACCGAGCAGCAGTGGACCGACACCCTGACGTTCCTCACCGAGAACACCGAGTTCGAGGGCGAGCCGACGCCGGACGCCTACTGGGACGGGACCTTCGGGGAGGACATGTGACCGCCACGACCGGGCCCATTGCCAGCCACGGGAGCCCTGCGCGGAGCGTGGGGACCGACCCGATCATCGAGGTCTCGCACCTCACGCGGCGCTTCACGTCCAAGCGCTCGGAGACCGTCGCGCTCGACGACGTCTCGCTGGCCGTTCAGCCCGGCGAGTTCGTCACGATCGCGGGGCCGTCGGGCTGCGGCAAGTCGACGCTGCTCAAGATCATCGCGGGTCTGACCCTGGCGACGGACGGCGACGTGCGCCTGTACGGGAAGCCCGTCACCGGGCCGCAGCGCGAGATCGGCTTCGCGTTCCAGCGCTCGGCCCTGCTGGAGTGGCGGGGCGTGCGCAAGAACATCCTGCTGCAGGCCGAGATGCGCGGCATGGACCGGCGTCGGGCGGAGGAGCGGGCGGACGACCTCATCGAGCTCACCGGCCTGACCGGGTTCGAGAAGGCCCTGCCGCACGAGCTGTCCGGCGGCATGCAGCAGCGCGTCGCGCTGTGCCGCGCCCTGCTGCACGAGCCCCGGGTGCTGCTCATGGACGAGCCGTTCGGCGCGCTCGACGCGCTGACTCGCGAGCAGATGAACATCGAGATGAACCGGATCTGGCGCGAGACCGGCACCACCGTGGTGCTGGTGACCCACTCCGTGCCGGAGGCGGTGTACCTGGGCAGCCGCATCGTCGTCATGAGCCCGCGGCCCGGCCGGATCGTGGAGACCCTCGAACCGGGGCTCCCGGAGCGCCGCGAGTACGGGCCCACGCTCGCCGACCCGCGGTTCACGGCGGCGGCCGAGCGGCTGCGCGACCTCCTGGGCGCGAGCCATGCCCCGGAGTGACGACGCCCTCCCCGACGTGTCAGACCCACAGGTCACCAGGGGGACCTGGAGGTCTGACACGTCGGGTGGTGCTCCCCTCGGCGTCGGGATCGTCGGGATGGGCGGCATCGGTGCGATGCACGCCCGGGCGCTCGCCGAGCTGAGCGGCCGGGCGCGGCTCGTCGCGTACAGCGGCCGGGCGCGCCCGCCGGCGGGTCCTGGCAAGAGGGACCTGCCGGCGGCGCGCCTCGCCGCGCACGAGGTGATCGCCCACCCCGACGTCGACGTCGTGGCGATCTGCACGCCGAGCGGCACGCACGCGGCGCTCGCGCTGGCGGCGCTGGAGGCGGGGCGGCACGTCGTCGTCGAGAAGCCGCTCGCGCTCGACGCCGGCGACGCGCTGCGGATCGCCCGGGCCGCGCACGAGCGCGGGCTGACGGTCTCGATGATCTCCCAGCGCCGCCTGGAGGCCGAGCACGTCGCGCTCAAGCGGGCGCTCGACGACGGCGCGCTGGGCGAGCTGCGGCTCGCCATGACGCACGTGCACTGGCACCGTGACGACGCCTACTACCGCTCGGCCGGCTGGCGGTCGACGACGGCGCAGGGCGGCGGGTCCCTGATGAACCAGGGCGTGCACAACGTGGACCTGCTGCGCTGGCTGTGCGGCCCGGTCGAGTCGGTGACGGCGCAGTCCGGCACGCTCGCGCACCAGATCGAGGCCGAGGACACCACCGTGGCGACCCTGCGGTTCGCCTCGGGTGCGCTCGGTGTGGTCACGACGACGACGGCGACGCCGCCCGGGTTCCCCGCGACGATCGGGCTGTTCGGGTCGCGGGGCTCGGTCGAGCTCGGACAAGGGGAGGTGCGCCGCTGGGACGTGCCGGGGGTGTCGGCGCCGGGGGCGGGCGGCATCACGAGCGGCGCCGCCGAACCGCTCGCGATCGGGCACGCGGGACACCTGGCCCAGTGGACGGGGATCGTCGACGCGCTGGAGACGTCCGGGCCGGTGCCGGTCGGCGTCGACGACGCGGTCGAGACCGTCCTGCTGCTGTGCGCGATCCAGCAGGCCGCCGCGACCGGTGCTGAGGTGCGGCCGGCGGACCTGGCCGGCTAGCGCCGGTCCGGAGGGCGAAATCGAAGAAACTCACTTTCGTGGCATCCCCGTCATCTCGTCAGTAACTTGACACGCGGCGATGGCGCCTTCGAGGGCACGCACATCGCGCTCCCAGGCGCTGCCCTCGGACAGGGGACGCGATCGTGTGGAGCACAGACCCATCCGCCCGCCGGCCGCACCGGTGGTTCGTCGGCATCCTGGCGGCGCTGCTGGTGCTGTCGCCGGGCCTGGTCTCGGCGTCGGCCGCCGGTGCCGTCCAGGCCGAGGTCTCGGACGCGACGCCGGGCCCGGGAGCCAGCCCGGAACCGAGCCTGGAACCGAGCCCGGCGGGCAGCTCCCCGGTCCCCGAGCCGTCGGTCAGCGGCTCGCCCGACCCGGGCGAGGCAGGCTCGGAGCCCGCTGAGGAGCCGGAGACCGAGCCGTCGACCGAGCCCGACGCCGAGCCCGGCGCGAACCGCCCAGCCGCCGAGGACGACCCGGCCGACGTCGACCCGCTCGCGGCCCCGAAGGTGCCCACGACCTGCGGCAAGACGTACAACATCAAGGGTACGCCGAAGCCCGGCACCCTCCCCGGGGAGCGCCCCGGCGGCGTCTACGAGTTCCGCAGCAAGGGCGACGTCGCGCGGACGTACGACCTCAACTGGCCCCGGCTGTCGCTGTCCGGCCTGAAGGCGCCCACGCCCGCCGAGCTCGCCGCCATCAGCCTGACGAAAAAGTATGCCAACGCGACGCCGGAGCACGCCTACCAGTACTGGGCGAAGCACGTGGCCGCGCACCAGAAGAAGGGCACCGACCCCGGCACGTTCGACGACTACCTGGCGTACCGCTACATCAACGGCGAGGGGAACGGCCGCCGCGGCCCGGCCTACGAGCAGGACGTCGCGGAGTTCATGGAGCTCGGCGGCACCGAGTGGTTCTGCCAGTACTCGATCAAGGAGAACCACCGGGCCCTCTTCAACGAGATCCGCCGGGAGATCCACGCGGAGGAGGTCGCGCGGCACAAGGCCGAGGGCAAGACCGACGCCCAGGCCAAGCGGCTCGCCGACAAGTTCGTGAAGAGCGACCGGGTGGTCGACTTCGCCCGCCGGACCGCGGGCGGCGAGCTCCGGCACGTGATGGACGCGAAGGCCGGCAAGGTGCAGAACGCCTGGCAGGAGCGGTTCGACCAGAAGCTCGCGCAGAAGACCGGCGCGCGGGCGACCGTCGTCGGGCGGAGCATCACGGCCGCCGACATCGACCGGCTCGCGAGCCGGGGCATCGGGCACCACACGTACGCCCCGGTCGAGCGCAGGGTGTACGTGCCGACCAGGTCGACGGCGGTGCCCACGGCGTTCCGGACGACGCGGATTCCCGGGGCGAACCTGCACATGTTCCCGCAGAGCCCCGTCTCGGACCTGGCGCGCCAGTCCGGCCGGACCCCGGAGGACGCCCGGCGCATCGCCGACGCGTTCCGCAGGGCGCCGAGCGCGGGCAACGCCGTCCGCAGCCCGGGCGGCATCGACTGGACCTCGCTGGAGCTGCGGTACATCACCGAGCCCGTCGAGGGCGAGGGCATGGAGTACTCGTTCAAGGCGGGCCTCAACGACGACGAGGCCAACCCGTCCTTCGGCGGCCAGGGCCGGCTCGACCTGGCGTCCGACTCGTTCTTCACGTGGCTCGCCCTGCACCCGAACCGGTTCTGGGTGAACCTGCACCCCGACCAGCCGGACGTGATCGTCGACGACAAGTTCGCGGAGACCGACGCGGGGCGGGTCCTGCTGGAGGCCGACCTGGAGATGAAGCACGACTTCGCGCGGCTGATGGCGCCGGGCAACCCGGTCGGCGACCGCTTCTGGGACTCGCTCGCCCACGTGAACGGGGCGCCGTGCTGGAGCGGCTACCGCATGTGGATCGAGCCGCACCCGGCGCAGGTCCGCGAGGAGGACGGCCGGTTCTACATCATCGACGCCCCGCTGAACGTCAGCGCGGAGCCGTGGGACACCCTCCCCGGCGAGGAGTGCGACCAGCCGCAGTGGGTCCAGGACCACAACGACCGCCAGATCCAGGAGCTGATCGCGCCCGAGGTGGAGCGCATCGTGAACGAGGACGAGCGGTACGCCGAGCTGCGGACCGTCTACACGTCCCGCGTCGCGGCCGAGTGGGTCAAGGAGCGCAACGCGGAGCGCCCCGGCGCCTACGCCTCGATCATCGGGTCCGACGACGCGGCCGCGTGGCCGTCGCGCACCGAGTGGGACCGCGACGCGATCTTCGCCGACTACCGCCGGTCGTACTACGAGGGCGACTTCCACTTCACGCGGGAGTACGAGCAGGACGGCGTGGTGCTCGAGTACGAGTTCTACACCGGCGGGGTGACGTTCGACCGGCAGCCCAAGGAGAACATCGACCGCACCAAGTTCCGCACGGAGCACCCCGAGATGCCCGTCACGACGCGCCAGTCGACGCTGGAGACCGTGCGGTACGGCGACGGCGGCACCGGCTACCTGGGCGGGGACACCGTCGTCGTCAGCGACCCCGGTCCCACACCCGGCCCGACGACGACCCCGCCGCCCGGCCCACCCACCCCGGCGCCGCCGCCCGGCACGGGCGACGGCGGCGACCACGCCGACAGACCCGACGGTCAGCTCGCCGCGACCGGCTCGGCCGGTACCGGCGTCGTGGTGCTCGTCGCGGTCCTGCTGGTGCTCGGGGGCGCCGCGCTCATCGTGTGGTCCCGGTACCGGCGTGCGGGCACAGCAAGCCTCTGATCAGGGATTATGCTGTCCCCGCCGTCGCTGAGCCCTGCTCACGAACCTACGGTCCACCAGGTCTCGACGAGGGGGAGCTCGATGCTGGTCGCGCACGAAGAGGACGCGGCGCGCCTGCCGTCCGCATCCGCGGACCGGGTCCCGTCACCCGAGCACGATCCCCAGGCGCGGCGCGACCGGCGCCTGGGGAACGGGCTCGTGGGCGGCCTCGCCGGGGTCGTGCTGATCGCCGCGGTCGTGGGCGTGCTGGGCCTCCGAGGCGGGGACGACCTCGATCCGGTGTTCGCCCCCACCGACGCCCCGACGACCCTGCCCGTGGGTGAGGCCGCGGAGGACGCCGGGGCGACCGAGGACGTCGCGGGCGTCCCCGCCGGCTTCCCGCAGAGCGTCGACGGCGCGGTCTCGGCCCTGATGACCTACGGCAACGCGGCCGGTGCGGCGCTGTTCCGGACGCCGCAGGAACGGGCGGAGATCGCCGAACGGATTTTCACCGACCAGGGACGTGCCGCCAGCGGCCTGACCGACGAGGCGGCGGCGGACGCCCAGGAACGGCTGGGGGCGAACGCTCTCGCCGGGTGCGCCTACGAGTTCGGCGCCTACAAGGTCGTCTCGACGGGGAGCTACGGCGTCGCCTCGTCCGGCCCGGACGAGCCCGCGCAGCTGCCCTTCGAGGTGGTCGTCTCGACCTGGGCGCCGTGCCTCAGCGGCGTCGGCGGGGCGCAGGACACCTCCGACGTCGACATCCGCTGGACGCACCACGCCGCCACCCTGCGCTGGGACGGCAGGGACTGGCGGGTCGACTCCGTCGTCTCTCCCGGCGGCCGGGTTCCGGCGCCGGACGACCCCGACGACATCGCGATCACGTTCGAGGAGCGGGCTCGGCTCCTCGGGACGGGCTGGATGCTGCCGGCCGACGCCACCGAGGAGATCCCCGCGGACTTCTGGTCGGGAGGCACCCGATGACCCGCACCCGACCTGTCCGGTAGCGGACCTGCGTACCAGCTGTCAGCGGCCGCCGGCCGGTGCCCCCAGCGCGTCGGCGATCGACATCGCCCACGTGTCGATGACGTCCCACTCGCGGAAGTCGCCCTGGGGCATGGCGTCCCGGATCCCCGGCATCCACGCGATGATCCGGTCGGCCCCGTGGACCTTGTCGTGGTCGTACGCGCCGCGGAACACCTGCGTCCCGCGCGGGTGCAGGAGGTCCGCGTACTGCTTGAACTGCTTGGGCTCTGCCCCCTGCAGGACGTCCTTGCCCTCCTTGTCGACCTTCTCGGTGCCGAGCGGTCCGCTGCTGAACAGCCATACCGGGTGCGCGGCGAGCTGGTCGGTGTTGTGCTCCACGAGCTTCCTGGCCTCCTTGCGCCAGTTGAACTCGTACGCAGCCGACCCGACGACATAGGCGTCGTAGCCGGACACCTCAGCCACATCGCCGCACTTCGCGACGTCGACCTCCAGCTCGCGACCGCGCAGGGTCTCTCCGATGCGCTGCGCGATGCCCTCGGTCGCTCCGTACTTGCTCGCGTAGGCCACCAATACCCTCATCGGACTCAGCCTCCTCCGAAACATTGCACGTGTGCCGTTTCATCGTAGGCACGCTCGGCCGACGACGGCGGGCGTGCCGGGCGTGCGTGCGGGCAGCGGTGCGGGGAACGACGAAGGCCCTCGCCACAGGTGCGAGGGCCTTCGTGCGGAAACGAGCTCGAGGCCGAGGCCGCGCTCAGCGCAGCGTCGGCCCCTCCACGGGCACCGGCCCGTGGGCGCCCGAGCGCTTGATCTCCAGGTTGAGCGTGTTGCGCGACGTCGGGATGACGACGACCTG
The DNA here is from genome assembly GCF_014137995.1 of Promicromonospora sukumoe. NCBI lineage: Bacteria > Bacillati > Actinomycetota > Actinomycetes > Micrococcales > Promicromonosporaceae > Promicromonospora > Promicromonospora sukumoe. The sequence goes on along the minus strand of NZ_JACGWV010000001.1, from coordinate 3,235,751 downwards.
CGCCTCACCGCCGTCGGTGTCGATCGCGCGCACGTGCAGGTGCCCGTCCTTGAGCTTGAGTGCGAACTGGTCGGCCCCGGCGACGAAGCGCACCTCGCTGTCGTCGGTGATCACGGTGGGTCCGGTGGGGAGGGTCTTCGGCATGGGTACAGCATGCCTCGTCCGGCGCAAGATCAGACTCCAGGGGGAGGACTCGCGCACCTGTTCCTGCCTACGTTGGGGACATGGCACACACCGGACCGGACGACCAGAGCGGGGACGACACCACCTCGACCTCGACGTGGGCCTCGACCGGCAGCCGGAACTGGGGCGCCGGCGTCGCCGTCGGCCTGGGCATCGGGGTGGCACTCGGCATCGCGCTGGACAACCTCGCGATCGGCATCGCGCTCGGTGTGGCGTTCTTCCCGGTGTTCGCGATGATGCGGGGCAGCACCGTGCCCGACGACGAGACTCCCGCCGACGAGGTGCCCGGCGACGACGGGAAGCCGTAACGGGTCGACCCGGACCGTTCGGCGCGGCTATCCGCCGGTCCGCACGCCCGCCGTCGTGGAAAGCGCGAGACGGTCCAGGATTCGTGCGAACCCGACTTCGCCGACCACGGGGATGCCGTAGGACGCCGCCTTGCGGGCCTTGCCGGACATCGAGTCCGGGTCGGCCGCGACGACCAGGCGCACCCTCTTGGTGACCGCGGGGTGCGGGACGAGCCCGGCCGCGCCCGCCCGGCGTTCCCACACGTCCCTGGGCTCGTCCATCGCGCCGGTGAACACGACCAGGTCGCCGGGAGCGAGCGTGAACCGGCTCGTCGCGCTGCTCGTACCGGTCCCGGTGGCGGTGCTGCTCGTGATGTCAGGGCTCGTGGGAACGGGCCGTTCGAGGATGCGCTGCGCGTCCGCGGCGGGAACCTCGAGCATGCCGGCCACGGCCAGGAAGTCGGCCACCTCGGCGGGGTCGAGGACGCCGTCGGCCCAGGCCACGGCCGCGAGCCCCGCGAGGTACTCGCGGTGCAGCGCGCCGGCCTCCGCGCGACCGATCTCGAGCTGCACGCAGAGCTCGGCGAGCTGGTCGTGCTCGCGGGCCGAGATGTGCCTGTCGAGCAGCGCCCGGTCGACCAGCTCCAGGTACTCCTCCTTCTCCCACGTGGTGATGGGCAGGGTGCGGGCCGCGGCGAGCCGGGCGAGGAAGTGCGTGTCGCGCTCGGACGAGACGCCCCGCCGGACGGGCGCCGCCCCGGTGGCAGGGATGAGCGGCCAGGGCGTGGTCGCGGCGAGCTCGACGACGTCGTCCCAGCCGGGAACGACGTGGCGGGCGCCGCCGGCCAGGTAGATCCGCAGGAGGCCGG